>SLNR01000167.1 GCA_007132905.1 Candidatus Sumerlaeota bacterium
CCTGCTCGATAGAGCCAAAGAATTAGGTCACGAGGTAATCGGGATTGGCAAGGTCTCCGATATTTTTAACGGTAGAGGGTTTACAGCCAGTATATCGACAAAGAGTAATGAGAAAGGGATAGAGAAAACCATTGAAGTTTTAAGGGAAGGTAGACAGGGGATTGTTTTTGTTAATCTCATTGATTTTGACATGCTCTTTGGCCATAGAAACGATCCTTTTGGCTACGCAGAATCTTTAATTGAATTTGACAGTCAATTGCCGAACATAATCTCAGCGATGAGTTCAAACGATTTGCTAATGATAACGGCTGATCATGGATGCGATCCCACCAATGAGAACACCGACCATACAAGAGAATTAGTTCCTTTGCTTGTATATGGTGAAATGATCAAACCAGGTGTTGATATTGGCAAAAGAGACTCTTTTAGTGATGTCGCTGCTACTATTGATAAATTATTAAGTTTAAATAAATTTGGACGGGGTAAGGATTTTAGCACAAAAATCATGAAATGAGGGATTGTTATGGAAGAGCATTTAAAAGCACAAGAGGCAGCTCATTACTTAGAAAAAGCAGGTATTGGTAAACCTAAAATAGGTGTTATATTGGGTTCTGGATTAGGTAATTTCGCAGATGAAATTGAAGATGCCGTTGAAATCCCATATAAAGAGATTCCTCATTTCCCGGTATCTACTGTCCAGTCTCACAAGGGACAATTTGTCTTCGGCAATCTTTTTGGCAAAGCGGTTTTGGCCATGCAGGGCAGGGTCCATTATTATGAGGGATATACGATGAATCAAGTTATTTTTCCCATCAGAGTAATGCAAAAACTTGGTTTGCCGTCTCTCATCATAACAAATGCAGCTGGAGGGATCAATCGCCACTATAAAACGGGAGATTTTATGCTTATTGCAGATCACATCAACTATCTTGGAACCAATCCATTAATTGGTTCTAATGAACAAGAATTTGGCGAACGTTTTCCAGATATGAGCAGTGCCTATGATCAACAATGGATTTCTGAAGCGGAGCGAATTGGCAGGGAATCAGAAATTAGCCTCAGAAAAGGTATCTACATTGCTGTCACGGGTCCTAGCTTTGAAACCCCCGCCGAAATTAGAATGTTTGAAAAAATAGGAGCGGATGCCGTTGGCATGTCAACTGTTCCCGAAGTTATTGCCGCAAATCACATGGGCATAGAGGTTTTGGGTATCTCATGCATAACCAATATGGCCGCGGGTGTACTGCATCAAAAAATCACTTCAGAAGAAGTCATAGAAACCGCAAAACGCGTAAGGCCCGATTTCATCCGACTTTTGAAGTCGCTGATTAAAGAGAAGTAGGATTTAACTTGTTTATTTTTCAAGATTTGCATATAATGGGTGTATTCGAAACTGAAAATGGAGAAGAAAGATGATGTTGGAGGTTTGAGAATGAACATTTCAGATATGATTTTAGCTATTCCTGCTCTTATGATTAGTTTGGCCTTTCACGAATATGCCCATGCGAAGGCAGCTGATTGGCAAGGAGATCCCACCCCAAGACGAGCCGGACGTCTTACCTTAAATCCGATATCCCATATTGATCCGATAGGTTTAGTTGTATTCTGGCTATTTCGTTTTGGTTGGGCAAAACCAGTTCCTGTTAATCCATTTCTTTTCAGAAATCGGCGCTACGGGGATGTTATTGTATCAATAGCCGGGCCGGCCACAAATTTTATTTTAGCCTTTATCGCCGTGTTCATTTTTAGGAGCGGGATTGCTGCCTTTAATCCTGCTTTACAAACTGTTTTCGCACTGCTGATTATCTACAATCTTTCTTTTGGGATATTTAACTTGCTTCCCATCCCTCCGTTAGACGGCTCCCATGTCCTAAAGGGCTTTCTTCCGGAGAGTCTTAAAAGTAAGTATCAACAAATTGAATCATTTAGTATGATCATTCTAATCGTTTTGTTGTGGACCGGCATAATAGGACGCATTTTGGGTCCTGCAGTATATTCAGTCATTGACCTTTTTGATTCTATCGCTTTTAGCTTTTTCCGATTAGTGGGGTTATTTTAGCGAAACTGCAGGTGGCGGATATCATGAGTTATGAAATAAAAACAGAAGTTTTTGAAGGGCCAATGGATTTATTGATTCACTTAATTAAAAAGAACGAGGTAGATATTTCCGACATTCCCATTGGCAAGATAACACAACAGTATATGGATTATCTTTATTCACTAGAGCAGCTAGATCTTGAAATAGCGAGTTCTTTTATAGTTATGGCAGCAACGCTAATAAGCATCAAAGTAAAGATGTTGCTGCCGCAAAAAAAGTTACAAAAAGATGATGAAAAAGCAGAAGAGGAAATTGAGGAGGACCCAAGGGCTGAACTAGTTCGGCGTTTGATTGAATACCGAAAATTTAAAGAAGCGGCAAAGAATCTAGAAGGAAAAGAGTATGAACGGTCTTTTGTTTATGTCTGTAAAAGTTCGTCTCTGGAAATTAATAGGAAATATATTACAACAAAAAACAAAGACGGGCTTGAGGCAGTACACCTGCACCAAGCCTATCTACATTTGTGGGAAAGCGTAGTTTCAAACAATGAAGCGGTGGTAATTTATCGAGAAGAAATCCCTGTACAAGAAAAAATTGAGGAGATACTGCATCTTCTTTTTACTGCTGAGAAAAAGTTGTCTTACTCTAAGCTTATTATTGATCCACAAAACAAGCATGAAAAAATCGTTACTTTTCTCGCCCTGTTAGAGTTAGCAAAAGGGAAATACATACATCTTCATCAGGATGATAATTTCTTTGAGATCAATATTACCAAGAGCAACCAGGAGGGTAAGACATCAGTCCATGGATAAAACACATGTTAAAGCGGCTGCTGAAGCAGTGCTCTTTGCCAGCGAACAACCAATAAACATAAAAAGTCTTGCATCCATTCTTGAAATAAGTGAAAAAGAAGCAAAATGGGTTCTTGAGGAAATCAAGGCTTTTTATGAGAACAGAGAAGCAGGAGTACAATTGAGTCAACTGGCCGATGGGTATTTATTCACAACAAAAGAGGCCTATGCCGCGTATATCGAAAAATCATTAAATGAAAGCAGATCCGCATCTCTATCCTATGCTGCCTTAGAAACACTTTCCGTCATAGCGTACAAACAACCAGTTACTAGAAATGAGATTGAGAGGATTCGCGGCGTTAATGTGGATAGAACAGTTGCAACTCTACTTGAAAGGCAGCTTATCAAAGAAGCAAGTAGGATGGATGCTCCGGGCAGACCCATCTTATATGGCACAACACAGCACTTTTTGGTTTATTTTGGCCTCAATTGTTTAGAAGATCTTCCTGACCTGCCAAAAGACGCCGAGGTGATGATAGAAGAAGAAGAAGAAGAAAAAGAAAATGGAGAATGAGCTGAGCTGATATCTGAAAATCAGCTTAATTTTTCACTTGTGAAAGTAAAAGGGAAACGGCAGGATTTTCTTTTCAATTCAAGAAAGGGATAATACATAGTAACAAGGAGGGAGTGATCGTCGTGAAACTCTTTGATGATATATATCTTGTGGCCGGAGCTGAATTAGATTCAGACCCGGGAGACGCTAACACTTATTTAATAGACGGTGGACAGAAACTTGTTTTAATTGATTCGGGAGGAGGTTACAACGTAGAGGGTTTATACAGGGAAATGGGAAAAGATGGTTTTGATAAGAGTCATATTGATATGATTATCAATACTCACTGCCACTTTGATCATACGGGCGGAAATTACCAGATTCGAAAAGACACCGGTTGTAAAACAGCCATTCATGAAACAGAAGTTGAAGCTATCGAAAAAGATACAGAGCTGACCGTATCTGATCTTTGGGGACATGATTTGACTCCCTGTCCCGTAGATCGAGAGTTAAAGGGCAATGAAGAGTTGGCCGTGGGAAAACATATACTAAAGCTTGTTCATGTTCCTGGACACTCTCCGGGCAGCACTGTGATCACGATGGAACAGGCCGGGAAAAAGATGGTTTTTATCGGAGACTGCCTTGCCCTGCTTAATCTTCCCGGAGAGAGCAAAAGTGATCTTCGGTCTTCTTTGCAAAAACTTATTGAAATGGAGCCTGATGTTTTATTGACTGGTCATGAAGGACCGATCGTCACTAATCCGAAAGAATTTTTAAAAGAACATTTGGATATTGTACTGTAGAAGTGTTATCGTTAATGGTCTTTTTCGTCTAGCCTAAGAAACAAAACCGAGATTAAAAATGAGAAGATGTAGAAAAAGAATATATAATTGGCAGGATTTATCTATTTTAAACCGAATGTTGAACAAATTAATTTTTTATACAGTGGTGCTCATCAATGATGAGTATAACAGAAAGGGGGAGTCTAATGGGGAAAGATCCATATGAATCCGGTCTGCTTAAGAAAAGCCCTTACGTTTCCAAAGAAACTGTGTTTGCTAAAGTGGTGGCAATTTTGGATTTTGCTTCTGAAGAAAGGGGACTTAAATTGATTAGTCAGCCTTCCAGGGCAGTCCGCGAAGGAGATGTACACGAACTTATTATTACCAGCGATAAAAGTGCCTCGCCCGGCGGCTGTGTCAATGAAGTTTCCTATATCGCGTTTGTTAAAGTCCAAAACAGCGGTGTTATCCTCAAAAATGATGTTGTTAAGCACAATGGCAAAAGAATGGGAACTTTGGCTGGTTTTGATGAAACCCATATGCCTAATCATCAAAATATTCTGCTGTACTCACCGGATAGAATTTCAAGCCGTCAACTAGGAATACAATTGGGAGATATGATCTCTTTTGGAATGGAAAACGAAAATAAATAATGGCAGGAGGTTGGTAAAATGAGTGATTTTACATTTAAGTATCAGATGTATAAAAGTTTACAAGAAAACATACCCAATATCTATGAGGACTTGCGGAAAGAAGCAAATGAGATTGGAATACCCCATGATCTCAAAGGGCGGTTCGGTTTGACGGGTGCAATCTCGGGATGCCCCGCCCCTCTTAGAAAAGACATCATGGAAGCTGGCGAAAAAACGGCAACTCAAGTTATTCCATTGAAAAACATGGTAGATGAAATAAGAGAGATTGTTAAAAGTGTATATGGTGACGAATATGATGCTGCTCCATTAAGTACATGTGAGGCGGGATTGTGGGTGTCTTTTGATTCCCTCTGCACACCGCCCATGCAGGGACGGGGAGATAACTATAGAACCCGATATATCGCTCCTTATGAAAAACACCTTCATCACCAAGGAAGTTATGGACGGCCTTATCCACCCAAATATAAGGATATTTTTGCCGATCGTGGTTCAACTTCCGGAGAGCTGGGGTTTGCCGGAAAAAGACAAGAAAACATGGACGCAGTGATAGTTCCTCTGGTAGGAGCTAATTATGATGTGCACGGGATTAAATATCACCCGGTTCCCCTTCTGAGCGAAGTGGACGCGGAGGCTTCAGGAAAGCGGATCAGTGATATTGTGCAGATGCATCAGAACATGGTCACCGGTTTTACTTCTTTAGGTTATGATACGCCCGGGTATGGCTACAAAGATAAAGATGCGGACGGTACACCTGTTTTACAAAAGAAAATTGCCGAAGAAGCACATAAGCTGAATGTTCCGTACATTATCGACAATGCCTGGGGAATTCCCTTTGTAGGGACAGATATCCGGAAAACAGGTGCCGATGTGATGATATTCAGCATGGATAAAGCTACCGGAGCACCAACTAGCGGATTAATCATCGGCAAAGAAGATGTCATGGTGTCAATCAGAAGAGCATTGGGCATGCACGGTGAGCGCTGGGGAACTCCCAATTCATATGGAAAAGCTGCCTATGTAGGCTTTGATCCGGGCAAAGAGGCTTTAGCGGGCCAAATAGCAGCACTCCAAGTGCTCCGTGACCAGCCGGATGTCCTTAAACAACCTGTTGATGACATGTTTGAAATTATCAAGGACGAGTTTTCAAAGATCCATCCAGATCTGCAAAAAGGGATCATAATTTCTAAAACTTACAACTCGACAGCGATTGAAGTAAATTATGAAGGAACATGGTCTGAGGGTCATATGGGCATCCCCATATTTACGATTGAAGATATGTATTCAGGAACGAACCTGTTCCAATCAGGCTTGGCACAAATGGGAATCATTCCTACTGTTGCCTACGACGCCAACATTTTCATTTCACCGGGGTTGGGAACAACAGATGAGCATGGCCAAGTTGTGGAAGAGAAAGCTAGAAAGGCCGTGCGCGGCCTGGTGAGGACGATGGAAATTGTCTCTGAGTATGCAGGAATAATCTAGCAGAACTGGCCAGCTGATTTGAACGACATCGGCTGGCCAACTTACATATTTGACATAGCGGTGCAGCCTTATTCCATCTGGAGGAAGTTCTCCCTTTATTTACCCTTTTTATTTTTTTATCAGCATCGCCAGGATAGGGGGTGAATATATGCTTTCAAAAAAGCAAGAGCAAGAACACCACGTCTTAAGAGCATTGAATAATTCCAAAGAGCCTATTGGCTCGGGTGGTATCTGCGAAGAGCTGCGGTTATCCGGTTATGAAACGAGCGAAGCCACAGCCGGACGGCTTTTAAGAGGTTATGACCAGCAGGGATTTACCTATCGTGTAGGCTATCGCGGGCGTCGATTAACAGATAAAGGAAAGGCGAGACTTGAAGAGCTAAACATGGAAAAGGAGCGGGCCCGTTTTGGAAATGAATTGATCAATACCCTTAAAGCGCAGAACCGGGAAGAGCTGATCGATATTTTGATTGCCCGTCGGGTCATCGAAAAGGAGACGGCCAGACTAGCAGCTCTTAATGCTTCCTCAAAAGACTATGAACAGCTGCGAAAAATTGTTGCACGTCACGATACTTTGAATCAAAAGGGGCGAGGAGGGGCAGAAGAAGATATACAGTTCCACCGATTAATCGGAAAAATGGCCGGAAATAAGGTGCTTATGGCTGCTATGGATTTAATCCGGCAAGACGGCCAGTTATCTCCTGTTTTCGAATATATTAGAAAGCATGTGAAAAGCAGTGTTGTTTCAGACCATAAGAAAATCCTGCATGCGATTGAAAGTAAAAAACCGGACCGAGCTGAAGTGGCTATGATTGAGCATATAAACAATATTATTGAAGATGTGGAAGAATACTGGTCTTCTGCTGACAGATCTAAGTACGCCAGTCTTTAACTAAGCTTTGGAAATCATAAAGAGGTGATCAATTTGAACAGGACACTCAAAAATTCACTCATTGACGCCATCGATGTGGAAACTTTTATCTCGTGCTCGAATGAAGAAGAGGCAAAAAACATCATGCTATCTTTTCTCAAAGAAATAGGCTTTGTGGATTCTGATATCGTGTTTGTTGAACACCAGGGCTTAGGAGCACGGGTAAGAGCTAGAGGATATGCTTATAAGCCTGGCGATACATATGGATGGTTAGAATGAATTATTTTGAATCAGGGGGTGATGAAAGTGCCGGCAGCGGAAGAAAAAAAGAAAATATTACTAGCTCCTTTAGATCCAGTTCATGATATTGGCTTAAAAATGATTCGAAATGAACTTAGCCAATTTGGGCATGAAGCCATTCTACTGCCTCCTGATTATTCTCCTCAAGAAATCATAAAAATTGCGTCGGATGACCGCTTTGATTTTATTATGATCAGCCGAACTTTGGGATATGGAGTAGCTGAGATCCTCGGAGAATTCATTGATTTGGCCGATGCCGCTGGAATTAGAGAGGAAACGGCTATAGTTATTGGAGGGATGGCTATTCGGCCTGAACTTGCGGCGGAGATTGGTTTTGATGCCGGCTTCGGTCCGGGAACAGATCCTGCACAAGTTAGGGCTTATGTTGAAAACAAGTCATATGTGGCAGTTGAACAGAAAGCACAGAAGAAAAAAAAGGATTTAACGGAAAGTTCATCATATAAGTATCGTAATGAACATATTGCCTCATTATTAGATGAGATTGTTGATGGAATCCTTACTTGGAGTCATGGAAAAAAATCCCCTGGAATTGAGCGGTCAAAACTTAGGAGAGAGTACATTCAATCTCAAAAATATCCTGAGAATTCTGATCGCAGCCAAAATTTTTCTGCTGAGAAAAAAGAATATTTTGATCACTGCAGCAAATCAGCCCATGATTTTTATAAAAGCGGTGTACTTCCAAGCAAAACTCGCTCTCTTAGCAGCACAGAGCAGGATGCTTTAGATGAAATGGTAAAGAAATTTGAAGACAAAGGCTCCTGCAAAACAATACAGCATCATGAGAAACAGCCCAAAGTGTTTGTGCAGTACGGAACAGGTTGTCCTTTCATGGATGTAATGCATATCAAGCTGAGCGAATCTTGGGGAGCCGACGGAATGCTCCATTTCGATCCATCTTGGGGGGCGAGAACCGAAGGTCTGTTAGAAGGGATGATAGCCCATCAAGAAGATGGCTCAGTAATCACTTATGAAAATCTAAAAACGATAAGAAGGATGACAGAAGAAAGCACCCTCTGGTCTGTGAGGGCCCATAGAGGACTAAACACCCCTGAGACGGTGGTGCTAGCGGGCGAGACAGGTGCCGACCTTACCAAGATAAACATTGTTTATGGATCATTAGGTGCAGGAACAGATCCGGAACGTCTTACGGTGGATGGAATAGAATCCATTCGCCTTGCTGCTGATTACAAACTTCCGTTTGATATCCCCACCAACGAGGAACTTTGCGGTGTGCCTGCCTACAAAGCTTTTGCAGGCATGTTAATTGTGGCTCATCTAGGCATTAGACTGGGCGCAAAACCGCTGTTAAAGCCTCTGTTTTGCTACTCGCCAGAAGTGATGATCAACGGCCAGATGAATGAAAATTATGTAGATTACAATGCTGCCAAAGTGCTGGCACTTTCGAGAATATCTGATATTCCTATTTGGCCGGGAGAACCAATCGGTTTTTTGACTCACAGTGAAGACCGGGTACAGTCATCTGTCACAACGTCCCTACATGCCGCGCTTGCATCGTCACTACGAGTTCCGGCCATTTCAATTGCTTCATCCGATGAGGCTTACTCGGGAGGGTCGATCACATCAGCCGCTCGGATTGATACACTTCGAGCTGTGGAAGAAGCCTTTCGGTTTTATGGTGATTCAACGATAGCTTTTTCGGATAAAGCGAATAGCTGGGCAGACGAGATCGAGAAAAATATAATAAAAGTCTTGCAAAAAGTAGCGCGGGCTGATTCATTTGTCGACGCAATGTATGATGGGATTCTTGGCAGCAAAGAAGACGGGGCCTACCCGGGAAGAACAGGGCGAAACACTGTAATAAAATCATAGGAGGGAAATCCTCTTGAAAGTAATAGGGATAATCGGTACGGCAAAAAACACAGGTAAAACAACCACCCTCCAATGTTTGCTAGAAGAAGCAGTCAAAGACAACGATTTGAAAATTGGCGTTACTAGCATAGGATACGATGGGGAATGGATTGATAGTATCACGGGCTTGCCTAAACCGAGGCTTTATGTTCAAGAGGATACATACATTGCAACCGCTTCTCAATGCCTGGAAAAAAGCAGCTGCGCTGTTAAAAAACTGGTCACAACGGATATTTTAACCCCGTTGGGACCAGTAGTGATTGCGCAAGTCGAAAAAGAGGGCCTGCTAATGACGGCCGGTCCAAATAAGAGCTCTGATGTAAAGGAATTAATTGCACTCATGAAAAAGTTCGATTGTGATATTTTTTTCATAGATGGGGCACTGAACAGAGTCATACCCTTTGGAGCCTCTGATGCGATCGTTGTGGCAACAGGAGCTGCGAAAAATCAAAACATAACGCAGTTAGCACTAGAAACAAAAAATTTGGTTAATGTTTTGACTTATGACTTTGAGATGGATAATGAGGATTTTGATTATCATAAAGAGGGAATTTGCATTTTTTCCCGGGATCAAAAACCAATTCAGCTTTCTTTTTCTTCTTTGCTTACACGGGAGCACTCAGATGCACTTATAAAGACAGTTAATTCAAGCACAGCTGTCATTTATATTCCGGGTGCGCTTTTATGGGATCCATTGACCTGTTTGGTAAAGGGAGTACCTCAATCGAATCAAAAGAAGACCATTGTCTTGCCTCACAATCTTACTTTGGTCCTTTCCGGGGATTTAAAAAAAACCATGGAAGCAGTTGATATGTGGTCTGATAAAGGCTTTTCCTGGAAAGTGGTCCACAAGATTAATCTGCTGGGGATTACTTTGAATCCTTTTTATCCAAGCTACCGACCGAATAATAACCAGTATTCATCGATGTATGTCTGTGCCGGGGAGCTTAATCGTGAAATGAGCAGGATATTATCTGTTCCTCTGTTCGATCTAAAAAGTGATGGTTGTGAAAAACTTTGGGAAAGTATTTTAACTATGAATAAAGGGTGATCATATGGATGAACGACTTCAAAAGATTTTATCACGCAGGGGGATTGCTTCTAGGCGTAAAGCAGAAGAGATGATTCGTGCTGGAAGGATTAAGGTCGACGGCATAGTTGTCACTGATTTGGGATTTACAATCGAATCTGAAAAACATCTTATCGAAGTAGATGATAAACCCATTGAAAAAAGAGAGCCTAGGACATATATCCTTTTAAATAAGCCAAAAGGGTATTTATCGACAGTCCATGATCCCCAAGGCAGAAAAACAGTACTTGATTTACTGCCCGCTATTTCGCAAAGGATTTACCCTGTTGGCAGGCTTGATTATGATACTGAAGGTCTGCTTTTGCTGACAAACGATGGAGAGCTTACCTATCTGCTGACCCATCCGAAATTTGAAATAGAAAAGACTTATCGGGCTATTGTGGAAGGTAAAGTAGATGATAAAACTATTGAGCAGTGGCGAGATGGCCTTTTCATTGAAGAGGGGAAAACGGCTCCTGCAAAAGTGACAAAAAAAAAGATTACTTCATCGCAGTTTGAACTGCTTATTACCATCCATGAAGGGAGAAAAAGACAGATAAAAAGAATGGCAGAAGCGACTGGTCTGACAGTTATTTATCTGCAGAGAATGGCGTTCGCTTTTTTGACCCTCAAAGGAGTTCCCAAAGGGAGTTTTAGGTATCTTACAAACGAAGAAGTGAGAGAATTAAAGAAACTGGCAGAAGAAAACAAACCGACCTAACTTAAAAATACTTGAACAAAAACAAAACTTCACATATAATGAAAAGAAAAAGTGTTTAGGTGCCCATAAAGGGATAATAGGGAAGTCCGAAAGCAAGTGTGCAAGTAAATCGGCGCGGTCCCGCCACTGTATACAGAGATGCGGCGCACAATAGCCACTGCTTAACTGTGGGGTTGCAACCACGAAAAAGCGGGAAGGCAGCGCAGCAGATGATCTGGAGCCAGGAAACCTGCCTAAATACGTACCAAAGAACCTTCGTTGGAAAGGGGGCGTGTGATTATATCAGTTGAGAAGGATTTTACTGGATAACCCTCCGTTTCTATTAGAAGCGAGAGGGTTATCGATATCTTAGGAGGGGTTTGTCTATATGAAAAGTTCTATTAAACGCTCAATCAAAACTATTTTGATAGTGATCATAGCAGCGCAGTTGATTTTGCTTTCTGGCTGTGGACTATTCGATAATGGAGTAGGTACCACAAACGGGGACACTTTTCCCATGACAATTGTTGATGATGCCAACAGAGAAGTTACTGTACATGATAAGCCGGAAAGGATTGTAAGTTTTGCACCGGCTCACACAGAAACTCTTTTTGCTTTGGATTTGCAAGACTATATCGTCGGAATAGATGATTATAGCGATTACCCCGTCGGAACACAGGATATTCAAAAAGCAGGCGACGCACTTAACCCAAATTATGAAGTCATCATGGAATTGGCTCCCGATATTGTTTTTACCGTCGGAACGGAGGACTCGCCTTTGGTGGAAAGATTAGATGAGCTTGGAATCACATGTGTCGTATTGCAGGCAGAATCCCTGCAGAGCGTTTTTGATGATATGCTGATAATTGGCCGCCTCACCGGGAAGACAGAAGAAGCAGAAGCTCTTGTAAACGAGCTGCTAGCACAAGTAAACGAAATTGAAAATAGAGTAAAAGATTTGCCGGAGGAGGATAAAGTGACTGTTTTTTACGAGCTGTCACCACCCGGTACCTGGGGTTTGTGGACTATCGGCCCGGACTCTTTCATTCACGATCTGATTCAAATTGCCGGCGGTATTAATGTGGCAGGTGAAGAGGACGGAGACTATTTCAGCTATAGCGAAGAGATGCTCATTGAAAAAGATCCTATGGTGATTATTACCCCGAATCCGCAATCGCCCGGTGAAATCGAAGAAGGAAACAGACCTAGCTGGGAGACCATTGAGGCGGTAAGAAGCAAAAGGGTTTATCTGGTTGATCAAGATGTAGTGTCCCGGCCGGGTCCGCGGGTAGTAACGGGGCTTAAAGAGATTTCAAAAGCTTTGTATCCTAAGCGAGAATAAGTAAGACAGTGGCAAATTAACCAACTTACCGTAATAGGGATAGGGATGGATGTGATCTAGCTTATGGACACACAAGATATCAAAAAAGGGATACACAAAAAACAAAAAAACAACACAAGCATTATACTTATTATGCTGGCTTTGCTCATAATATTAATCCCATTTTCTGCAGCTGCTGGCGCTGTAGCCATCCCTCCGTCCCAATTAATCCAAATGCTGTTGAACCAAATTCCATTTTTGGATCTCGTTTTTGACGACAGCTGGCTGCTGTCTCATGAACAGATCTTCTTTCAAATTCGGCTGCCGCGGGTGATAATGGCTCTTTTGGTAGGATTTTCGCTGGCCTTAGCCGGAACTACTTTGCAGGGGGTTTTACAAAATCCGTTGGCGGATCCTTATCTAGTTGGCCTTTCGTCTGGGTCTGCTCTGGGGGCATCAATCGCCATTTTACTGCGAAGACAAATCGCTCTTTTCGGATATGGATCAATACCTATTTTTGCTTTTTTAGGAGGGTTGTTCAGTCTTTTCATTGTGTATATTATTGCTAAAAGAGGAGGAAAAGTATCAACAGCAAACCTCATCTTAGCCGGCGTTGCGGTAAGCGCATTCTTTTCTGCTGTTGTATCTTTGATCATTGTGTTCCAGGGGGAGAGAATGGGGGAAATTATATTTTGGTTGATGGGCGGCTTAGCCAATGCCTCTTGGCGTTATGTTTTCGCAATTATTCCTTATATTTTAATCGGCAGTACGATCATCTTCCTTTATGCAAGACCAATCAACATCCTGGGTCTAGGCGATTCAAGTGCACATCATCTAGGCTTAGAAGTTGAATCAGTCCGCAAATTGTTACTAGCTTGTGCATCTTTAATTACGGCCGCTTCTGTTTCTGTAACAGGTTTGATCGGGTTTGTGGGTTTGATCGTGCCCCATATGCTTAGAAGAATTATCGGTCCTGATCACCGTTTGCTTTTACTGGCTTCGGGAATAGGTGGGGCTGTTCTTCTGCTCTTAGCTGACACCATGGCACGTACAGCCCTGTCGCCCAGGGAAATACCAGTCGGTATCATAACAGCATTAATGGGTGCGCCTTACTTTGTCTATCTTTTAAAACGAACGACTTGATGAGAAAGGGGTTTGAGGTATGTCAGTCCTCTTTGAGATCCACGGTATAAAAACTGCTTACGATTCTCTGCCAGTACTGCAGGGAATCACATTTTCGATAGAAAAAGGAGATTTTGTCGGCATCGTGGGACCGAACGGATCCGGAAAATCCACTTTGATTAAAAACATGGCCAAAGTTCTCCCCTATCAAGCGGGGCGTGTTTTTTTTATGGACAAAGAACTGGAAAAGTATCGCCAGAAAGAGTTTGCAAAGAAACTAAGTGTTGTATCACAGGAACATCCGGCAGAAATCGCCTACTCGGTGTATGATGTCGTCATGATGGGAAGGACTCCCCACTGGGGCTTTTTTCAAAAAGAGACTGTAGCTGATGAAGTGATTGTCGAGCAAGCCTTAAAACTTGCCGGAATCAGCCATCTAAAGAAAAGGCTTGTCAGTGAGTTAAGTGGCGGAGAGAAGCAAAGAGTGTTTATTGCCCAGGCAATTGCCCAAAAGCCAGAGATTTTGCTGCTAGATGAACCTACAACTCATCTAGATATTCATTACCAGGTTGAAATAATGGATGTCATCAATAAGCTTAATGAGGATCAAAATTTAACCATCTTGGTGGTTCTTCATGATTTGAATCTTGCTTCCCAGTACTGTGATAAGGTTATTATGCTGGATCAAGGTTGTATTGCCGCCATGGGAACGCCTCAAGAAGTGATCACCGCATCGAATATATCAAAAGTGTATAATTGCGAAGTAACTATCTCCAGCCACCCAATAACGCAAACACCTTTTGTGGCTCTGCATCCTAAGATCAACAACCGCAATTTCAGTAGGGATCAAAACCGCTCTGTTGTCATCCATATCGTAGCCGGGGGAGGAAGTGGCTTTGAATATTTTAACATATTTAAAAGGTATGGTTATGCTGTGACAGCCGGAGTTTTAAATATGGGAGATTCTGATTGGATCGAAGCCCAAAAAAACAACATCGAATTAGTAGAAGAAGAGCCTTTTTCCCCGATTACAGACACAAAGAAAAGGGAAAATATCATTTTGGCAGCCCAGTCTGATTTGATTGTGCTTACCGACGTTCCTTTTGGTCGCGGAAATATCGAAAATGCTCGTACTGTTGCAGAACTTGCAGAAAAAGGCAAAACCGTTTTAGTTGTTAACCAAGACAGTCTAAAAGAAAGAGATTATTCAGGAGGAATTGCCTCGAGTTGTTTAGAAAGTATCAAGGGTCTTGCAAATGTTTACCTCTGCTCAAAGAAAGACACAATTGATACGGTAAATGGCATATTAAAAGAAGGTGAGGGACATGAAAAAGAAGCTAGAAGAAGGGATGATTCAGGTCTATACGGGTAACAGCAAAGGGAAAACCACAGCTGCCTTGGGATTAGCCTTGCGGGCAATCGGTCATCATTTTCACATTGCCATGGTCCAGTTTCTAAAAGGCTCATCTTATGCCGGCGAAATTTTTGCTGCCGAACGACTTTACCCGCAGCTAGAGATCTACTCCTATGGATATGAATGTCCGAGAGGTGGCATGATAAAAAGTGGCGAAACAAAATGCGTGGGCTGCATGGATTGTTTTGTCATGCCCGGAAAGATAACAGACGAGGACCGGGAAATTACTCAACTGGCAATGGATTGTGCAAAACGCGTGACAATTTCTGGAGACTACGACATCGTCATACTCGATGAAATAAGCAATCCGGTGAATCTTGGGTTAATAGACGAGGAGGAAGTCTTAGACTTAATTGACCGAAGACCGCAGTATACAGAAATGGTCCTTACTGGAAGAAGCATGCCTGATCGGATCATTGAAGCTGCTGACTTAGTTACAGAAATGGTAGAGATTAAACATCCCTTTCAAAAAGGCAAAACAGGACGGCGCGGCATAGAATTTTAAGGCTGGGGGGTATAGATTGTCAAATTTGCAGCTATTTGTTGTGCGTCACGGAAGTACCGTTTGGAATAGAGAAACCAGATATCAAGGCCAAAAAGATATTTCCCTCAGCGAAGAGGGGAAAGAACAGGCTGCTAAGATTTCTATTCGGTTCCAGCAAGAACCGGTTCAAGGTATTTATACAAGCCCATTGAAAAGGGCCCTGCACACAGCCGACATGATTGCAAAGCCCCACGGCATGGAAGTGGGCATTTTGCCGGGAATGAAGGAGATAGGATTTGGTGATTGGGAAGGGAAACCTTATTCAATCGTTCAGCAAGAGTATGCAGAAACTCTCAGGCACTGGATTGAAGACCCGGTTCAAAATCCCATCCCCAACGGAGAGTGTCTTAAGGATCTAAAACGACGGGTCAAATCGGCTCTGGATGAGATACTGGCCCGACATTCGACGGGAAAAGTTATTCTTGTTGGCCACAGCGGCTCGATTCGCATGATTTTTTGTATTGTGTTGAATATGGAACTGTCTTCTTTTTGGAGAATTATGCAGTTTAATGGAGCGGTCAATTTAATACAATACAGAAACAAAACGCCTACTGTTTATGCTGTAAATGATATCAACCATCTACAGCAGTAATGAGAGCGGCGTTGTTTCGGTTTTTGATGAAAAAGCTTTTTTCTGTTTTTAACTTTTTTAAGGAGGTTCATTATGTTTGATATTCTAATCAAAGACGGGATGGTCATCGATGGTTCGGGAAACCCTTGGTACAAAGCCGATATCGGCGTGAAACAGGGAAAGATTGTTTCGATAGCCCACAGTTTAGAAGATGATCATGCAAAAGAAGTCGTGAACGCATCGGGATTGACGGTTGCGCCTGGCTTTATTGACATGCACAGTCATTCAGACCTAATGCTGTTTGAAAAGCCGGAGGCCGAAGAAAAAACAAGGCAGGGTATAACTACAGAGCTTCTTGGGCAAGATGGAATAGGAGTTGCCCCTATTAGTGAAAACAACATTCATAACTGGAGGCAAGTTCTCTCAGGATTGGCAGGCAATCCGGATATCAATTGGCAATGGAGAAGTTTTGGAAGTTATTTAGATGCTCTGCAGGAACGAAAGACATCAACAAATCCGGTTGTCTTAGCTACACACGGGGCAATCAGGCAGGAAGTGGTAGGATTAGACAATCGCCAAACAACGGCAGAAGAACTGGAAGAAATGAAAAAATTAGTTGCCGAAGCGATGGAAGCGGGGGCTGTCGGTCTTTCGCTAGGACTTATCTACCTGCCTTGTTTTTATGCATCTCGAAACGAATTAGTTGAGATGTATAGAGTTGCGGCTGCCTACAATGGTTTCATGGTGGTTCACATACGCAATGAAGCAGATTTAGCCGAAGAGGCTATGCAAGAAGTTATTGAGATAACTCAAGAAGCGGGCGTCCCGCTTCATGTTTCTCACTTTAAAACAGCTGGCCGATCTAATTGGCATAAAAGCGAAATCATGCTCCAAATGGCCGAGGGAGCTCGAGCAAAAGGGCACGAAATTACATTTGACCAGTACCCCTACACGGCAGGAAGCACCATGTTTTTTGCTATTTTACCCCAATGGGCACTGGAAGGCGGCGCCGAAAAGATGTTAAAACGCTTAGAAGACAGGGATTTGAGGGGAAAAATCAAGGAAGACATTAAAAACGGCATTCCTGGCTGGCAAAATATGATTAAAGATTCCGGTTGGGAGAACGTTATGATTACTTCCGTGCGAACTGAAGAAAACAAACATTTGGAAGGGAAATATATGACCGAAATTGCGGCCGAACTCAGTAGAGATCCGGTTGAGGCAGCCATGGATTTATTAGTTGAAGAAAAAGCAGCTGTTGGAATGGCGACATTTGCACAAAGTGAAGACAATGTTAGAAAGATCCTTCAGCATGATTGCCAGATGGTCTGCACCGACGGACTTTTAGGAGGGAAACCTCATCCCCGCGTCTACGGTTCGTACCCGAAGGTTCTGGGAAAATATGTACGGGAAGAGAAAATCATAACACTACCGCAAGCCATCAGGAAAATGACGTCTTTTCCCGCGCAACGACTAGGTCTAAAAGACAGAGGAATCATTCGGGAAGGGATGATTGCAGATATTGTTGTCTTTGATGCGGATAAAGTGATTGATAGAGCAACTTATGCCGACCCCAGACAATATCCTTTAGGGATTGACCATGTGATGGTCAATGGCACATTCGTAATCAAAAACAGCGAGCATACAAAGAAAAAACCGGGCAAAGTACTGCGGAGGCAATGAGCGATGGATATGAAGGATATGCAGACAGAAGTCGACGACTGGATTGCCCAATTTGAGGAAGGGTATTGGCACCCTTTGTCGATGATGGCGAGGTTGACAGAGGAAGTTGGAGAATTGTCTCGCGAAATCAATCATACCTTTGGTGAAAAACCTAAAAAGAATTCTGAAGAAACCGGCAATATTGAAATGGAATTAGGAGACATCCTTTTTGTGATCGTTTCTTTTGCCAATTCGCTTGATATTGATTTAGAAAAAGCTTTTGGAATGGTAATGAAAAAATATCGACAAAGAGATACGATGAGATGGACCCATAAAAAGGAGGACGGTAAAGAATGAGTAAAAAATCTTTAGCTCCGGAAACCCTGCTTTACCCAGTACCAGTAGTGATGGTGAGTTGTGGAAACAGGAAAGGGGATCACAATATTATCACGATTGCTTGGGTTGGTACATTGTGCTCGGAACCACCCATGGTAGGGATATCGGTCAGACCAGAAAGGTATTCTTACGATATGATTAAAGAAAGCAATGAATTTGTCGTGAACATACCGTCTCATGACCAATTAAAAGCCACCGACCACTGCGGGATAGTTTCGGGTCGAGACCAAGACAAATACAAATCGGCTGGGTTGAACAAAAAAGAGGCCCTCAGTTTAAAGGCGGCTCCCATAATTGAAGATTGCCCCGTTAATATCGAATGCATAGTCAAAAACACTGTTCCATTAGGAAGCCACGATTTATTTATCGGAGAGATTACTGCTGTTCAGGCCGATGAAGAAATTATCACGGCAAAAGGGGCCATCGATGTTAAGAAAGCCAACCCGCTAGCCTACGGCGCCGGAGAATACTGGCTTCTTGACCAATCGGTATTAAAACACGGGGAATCGAAAATAAGCAAATAGTTGTAATGGAGGTTAATGATGATGGATTCTCGCTTGATGCAGCTTGTTGTCAACGGAAAGAAAGAAGATGATAATACTTATGTCTATCATATCGATGGTGAAGACTATCTTTCCATGCGGCAGCTAGCCGACTACCTGCCTTTTGAAATGACCATCGATGAGAACACAAATGAAATTTTGATAAAGAAAAAAGATACAGATGAAGTCCCTGTCCGTAAACAGAGAGAACTTCCGGAAAAGGCTGACAAAGTCAGGTCTATGATCAAAAAATACGAAAAGCGACTTTATGAAATAAACAAGTCCATTTTTGATCATCCAGAGAAAGGGAATCAAGAGCATCATGCTTGTCAACAATTAACCAGTTTTTTAAACGAAGTTGGTTTTGAGGTTATCCAGGGTTTGGAAGGGAAAATACCGAAGGAAGATAAGGAAGTATTTCTTGATACAGCTTTTAAAGCGGTAATCAAAGGAAAAGAGCCGGGCCCCGTAATTGCCGTCATGCTCGAATACGATGCGCTTCCCATGGGACATGCGTGCGGCCATAACTTGATTGCCTCCTCCGGTATGGCAGCAGCTATAGCTCTGGCCCCCTTGATGAAGGAAGTCGCGGGTGAGCTTTGGGTCATGGGTACACCGGCAGAAGAAGGCGGCGAATATGGAGGAAAAATTCCTTTACTACACGCAGGTCAATTTGAAGGAGTCGATATAGCTCTCATTACCCATCCAGGCGATCGCTGGGATACGGGGGCGGATTTTTTGGCAATTTCAGGCGCTCAGATTGAATTTACGGGAAAGCCTTCCCATGCTTCCGCCGCACCTGAAAAAGGGATTAGCGCTTTGGATGCTGCGATTATTGCATACAACTCCATCGAGATGATGCGGGAACATTCACGCTCTGATGCAAGAATTCACGGAATTATTAAAGAAGGCGGCACGGCTTCTAACATCGTTCCGGAAAGGGCGGTGCTGAGTTATGCAGTCCGCGCTTTAGATCAGCCTTATGTTGAAGTTTTAAAATCAAAAATAGAAAACTGCGTAGAAGCAGGAGCAGTAGCGACAGGAGCACTTGGCAAAGTTGATTGGTCTTTTGGTTATAGTGCACCTATTAATGTAGCAGAACTCGATCATATGGTATTGGATTACGCAAGATTGTTGAATATTAACGAGATTAAGCAATGGGAAGCTTTGGGTTCGTCGGATTTGGGGAATATTGGTTATGAAATCCCCACCTGTAATCTCTGGTTCAAAATTACCCCGGAAGGCGTACTTCCTCACACGCATGCATTTTTAGAAGCATCGGGCAGCAAAGATGGCTTTCAATCTGCCCTTGCAGCAGGTGAAGTATTAGCCTTTTCCGCTCTTGAATTATTTGAAAACCATGAAATGGTTTCCTTGATTCAGCAGAAGTTTCATAAAGAGAAGGAAAGTCTTTTGTCTCAATAGATATGTGAAAGTAAAAAGAAATCTGGTTAGGAGAGGTAGCTATTTTAAAAAGAAGAATATCAAAAATTCCCAGAAAACGTTTCCTTTTACTGCTTTTATTTGTTCCTATTCTTTTGCTTTTTTTGTTGGCCGAAATATATACCGATTGGCTTTGGTTTTTGTCATTAGGTTATGATCAAGTTTTCAGGACAAGGATACTTATGCAAGGCAAGTGGTTTCTTATTTCTGGTTTTTGTTTTTCGGTTTTTCTTCTTGCCAATGTGCTCTATGGAAAAATTAAACGAAACCAATTTCAATTAGCTTTTGCAAGAAAGCTTATTGGGTTTGATGTCAGTCAAACTTTAATTGTCAGAGCCACATACATTTCAGTTGTCATTATGGCCGTGCTCGGGGGATTATACGCAAGCCAGCATTGGTTGCTTTTTGAGCAGTATTTTCATCAAACAGCTTTTAATATTGCCGATCCCCTCTTTCAAAAAGATGTTGCTTTTTATGTGTTCTCTTTGCCTTTGATGCAACTACTGCTTCATCTTTTTTGGCTGGCTTTGATCGCTTCTGTATTTTTGATGAGCACCCTTTATATTCTCACCGGATCCGTTTTTACCGCCAAGGGGAATCTTAGGCTTAGGCCTAATGCAGCATCGCACATGCTGCTGCTGTTAAGCGTCTTCTTTATCATCAAAAGCATGGATTATTATCTGCAAATCAACCAATTGGTCTATTCTTCAAGAGGCGTTGTTTTAGGAGCTGGTTATACCGATATGTATGCTCATTTGCCCATATTAAGGATCTTGATGGCTTTTAGCTTATTGATGGGTTTGTTAATTCTATATCTCAAAAGAAAAAACAATCTTCGGATCTTATCTTTTTCTTTGGCTGCGTTTTTCATTGTTACTGTGGTAATTGGTACAGTCTACCCGCAAATTGTTCAAAGGCTTTATGTTGAGCCAAATGAATTAGCAAGAGAAAGACCGTATATCGAAAATAACTTAGAATATACAAGGATGGCTTACTCCCTCAACCATGTAAATGAAAGAAGTTATGAATTGGAAACCATAACGGCAGGATCCTTTGTTGAAGACAATCAACAAGCTTTGGCGAACGTACGGCTGTGGGACTGGAGACCCTTAATTCAAACTTATAACCAGCTCCAATCTATTAGGCCCTACTATGTATTCAATGATGTGGATGTCGGAAGATATCTCATCGACGGCGAAATCAGTCAAGTAATGGTTTCTCCCCGCGAGTTAGACATAAAAAGTTTACCGGAGCAAGCCCGCAACTGGATTAATAAACATCTAAAGTACACCCATGGATACGGCATTGTCATGAATAGAGCCGCCGAATCCACTTTGCAAGGGTATCCTGATCTGATCATTCGAGATATTCCGCCTTTATCTACTTATGATGATTTGAAGGTAGATAAACCTCAGATCTATTTTGGAGAAAAAACTAATGAGTACGTTATTATTAATACCAAGGAAAAAGAGTTTGATTATCCAATAGGGACCGAAAACGCAGAGACAGTGTATGCAGGTACTGATGGAGTAAATATTGGTTCATTTTTAAACCGCACTGCTTTTGCTTACCGTTTCAAAAGTTACAGAATATTATTTTCTGAGGGCATTCAAGCTGAAAGTCGAGTGCTTTTCAATCGAAACATTGTAGATAGAGTAAATTTGATTGCCCCGTTTCTCCATTTTGATCGTGATCCTTACATTGTACTAGACGAAGGAAAGCTGTACTGGATAATTGATGCGTATACAATGTCTGATAGGTATCCTTATAGTGAGCCTTATGTGCCAAGCAATGAAAACCAACCTCGACACTTAACTGGAATCAACTATATTCGCAATTCAGTCAAGGTGGTGATTGATGCTTATCAAGGGACTGTTGACTTTTATGTAGCTGATCAGCAAGACCCTCTCATCCAGACTTATGAGAGCATTTTTCCGCAAATGTTTGAGCCTATAGAAAAGATGCCTAAAGGGATTCGTTCGCATACTCGCTATCCCGTAGATTATTTTTCTGTTCAAGCGGAAATGTATCGAGGTTATCATATAACGAATCCTGATTCTTATTATAATAAAGAAGATTATTGGGATTTGCCACAGGAAAAATACGCTGAAGAAAAGATCCCTCTAGAACCTTACTATGTGATGACAAAGCTGCCAGAAACAGATTTTTCCGGTAATGAGTTAGAGTTTGTGTTACTTCTTCCTTTCACTCCGACCGAGCGGCAGAATATGATTTCTTGGCTAATCGCCCGTAATGACGGTGAATCTTACGGGCAGCTATGGAACTACAGGCTTTCTCGGCAGGAGCTTATTTATGGTCCCGAACAGATCGAAGCCAGGATTGATCAAGATTCTGAGATTTCCCAGTTGATGACGCTTTGGAACCAGGGGGGCTCGGAAGTGATTCGGGGAAACCTTACGGCCCTTCCCCTGGAAGGCTCTATTCTCTATATCGAACCGGTCTATTTGCAGTCCACGGGAACGAAGATGCCACAACTAATCCGCATTATTGCGGCTTATAAAGAGCAAATCATCATGGCTGAGTCATTAAAAGAAGCTTTAGAGAGGCTATTTTTGGATAGTTCCGTTCCCCAAAGGCCTTCAGCACCGGCTACATCCAAGGATCTTGAGTCGGCTATTGAAGAGCTTTCAGCACTCTATCAACAGGCAAATGATTTCCTTAAAGCAGGTAACTGGGCGGAATACGGAGAAACAATGGAATCGTTAGGCAATAAGATACAAGAAGTAGAAGGAATGATTGAATAGCTGTGAATTTGTCTAAAAACAGATCCAAAATTTGACACCACCAAAAAATATGTTTTATACTAAGTATACCTTGCTGGGTACGCTTTAACACATTAAGGGGGTCAATTGAACATGACGGCCGAAGAAAAAATATACGATGTTATTATCATTGGAGGCGGGCCGGCTGGTTTAACAGCGGCTATTTACGCAGGTAGAGCTCTCTTATCTACCCTTATGATCGAAAGAGCCATGCCGGGGGGACAAGCTGCTACAACTGATGCCATTGCTAATTATCCTGGTTTCCCGAATGAAATCACAGGGCCCGAGCTGATGACGAAAATGGAAGAACAAGCTAGAAATTTTGGCTTAGAAGTCATCTCAGCTGATGTTGATTCGATAGAGGCGGAAAATAAAATAAAAAGAATTTTTGCCGGAGGAAAAGAATACAAGGCCCGGTCGGTGATCATAACATCCGGAGCCGATCCCAATAAATTGTCCGTTCCCGGAGAAGATAAGTTTACGGGTGCAGGCGTATCCTATTGTGCAACATGTGATGGTGCGTTCTACATAGACAAGCATGTTTTGGTTGTTGGCGGGGGCGATTCAGCCATCCAGGAAGCCATTTTTCTGACCCGCTTTGCTGAAAGGATCAGTGTTGTCCATCGAAGAGATAAACTTCGGGCTGCAAAAACGGTCCAGCAAAAAGCATTTGATAATCAGAAAATTGATTATTTCTGGGATTCCGTAGTAGAAGAGATCAAGGGTTCTGACAAAGTTTCTTCTGTGATTTTGAAAAATGTAAAAACAGATGAATCTAAAGAGATTGAAATCGACGGAGTATTTATCTATGTCGGTATAACACCAAATACCGGTTTTTTACCGCCGGCTGTAAAAACTGACGATAGAGGTTTCATTATAACTGATGAGTCTTTGCAAACAGCCGTTCCCGGTGTTTTTGCAGCCGGCGATGTGCGAAAGAAGCTGTTGAAGCAAATTGTCACAGCCGTCAGTGACGGTGCGGTAGCAGCCACCGCAGTCGAGAAATATCTCGAAAATTTTTCGTAAATGGGGGATTTAAATGAGCGAAAAAGTGATTCATGTAAGTGATGAAGATTTTGATAAGGAGGTTATTCAGTCTGAAATCCCGGTTCTTGTTGATTTTTGGGCCGATTGGTGCGGTCCATGTAAAATGATCGCGCCTGTCATCGAAGAGTTAGCCGGTGAGATGGAAGGCGAATTGAAAGTGGCAAAACTTGATGTGGATCAAAACAAGGGGATTGCAAGCAAGTTTGGCATCATGAGCATACCAACCATGGTTGTTTTCAATGACGGGAAAGCTATTGAGCGTTTTGTCGGGTTTATGCCTAAAGAGAAGCTTAAAGAAGAAATCGAAAAAGCTCTTACGTAAAGAAGAGGCAAAAAGTAAATCAATGGATGAAATCAAGGGGCTTTGCAAACAGAATGCCATGCCGCGTTTAAAACGAATAGAAGAGCAAGGTCGGGGCCTGCAGAAGATGTTGTTATTTGACTGGCGGCTATTCGATCAGCCGTTGAGTATGTTACGCCAGCCATCCCGGGCACTCAGATGTTTGAATGCATTGCTTCTGAATTCAAAAAAACAAAGACTGTGATAAAGAGACAGAGCAAATAAAAAATGCTGATGAAGCTTTCATAATCAACAGTGTGAAAAGCGGTTGGCAGCCGCTTTTCCTTTATCGATGAAGCTTCTCTATGATGAATCGCATAATGAACACTCATCATGAAAAAAATTGCACGAAAGGACATGTTTATGAAACTATTTTGGCAATGGTCTGTGTTTTTCTTTGGCCTTTTCCCTTTTAAGATTAGAAAAAAACTGGTGCGATTGTTATCGACGCGGATGCTGAATGCCTACGCAGATATTTCGGTGGCTGGGCAGGAAAACCTCAAGGCAGTAGAAGATCAAAGAGTTATTTTTGTAGCAAATCATTTAAGTAATGCTGATGCAATTGTCATCAGACACGTTCTTCAGGGCCGTGAACCGGTTTTTCTGGCGGGGGTGAAACTTCAAGAAGAAAAAAACAGCAAATTGATGTTAGAAACATTTGATACGATAATCATCAATCCTGAGCAAGCCGATCGAAAAGCTTTGACAGAAGCAGTCCGGGTTCTCAAAAATGAACGCTCTGTGTTGGTTTTTCCAGAAGGAACTAGAAGTCGGGACGGCAGTATGATACACGGCAAAAAAGGCGTTTTGTTGTTGGCAAGATTTTCCAAGGCTCTTATTGTCCCTATCGGGCTCGAAGGTACGGAGAAATTGGTGCCCATTAGCGAAACATCCATCGATCGAGAATTTTTTCAAAAGGCAAAAGTTAAAGTCAAATTTGGCAAACCGTTCACGCTTCCGAAAATAAAAAGTAAAGACAAAAAAAACTTAGAAGAAGAAACGCTTCGCTTTATCATGTGTAAGATTGCCTGTCTTTTATCTCCTGAATACAAAGGTGTTTATAGTGAATGTCATGATTGAGAAAAATAGATGGAGGGGAGTATTATGAGTATCCATGATCATGCGCATAAACTTGCCAGAGAGTTGGCAAACAGCAGTGAATACAAAGAACTACTAAAAGCCAGAGAGAAAATTAAAGATGACCCTAAAACTTTGGAGATGGTTAAAGATTTTCGGTCGAAGCAATTTGAATTGCAGGCTTCGCAATTAACCGGCCAGGAAGATATGAAAGAAAAAGAAGAGGCATTAGAAAAATTATACGGGGTAATATCCTCTAACTCTGCAGCCCGCGAAGTACTTGAAGCCGAATACAAATTCAACAAATTATACACAGATATTCAAAATATTTTAAACGAAAGTATAAAAGATAGTATGGAATGGTAGCCAGCTTTGGAAGGCTGAACACAGCCAGTGCAAAGTGTGTACTGGCAAAAAAGAGAAAGCCCCCGTGTATGGTAAGATTTAAGCAAAACTAAAAACCAACCACAGGGAAACTATTCTTATGACTTGATATACTAAGTGATGGGAAAATCACGCAGTGGCCTTTGAAAAATCTAGAGCAGTTAGTAAAACAATAAGACGACGTCCGTGATTTGATCAAGAAGATGAATGGAAAGATTAAAAGTCGCGCCCGCAGGAATGTTCAGAAAAGGGGCTGGATCAGTTGACTGCGTTACACGTTTTTGCTTTTACTGTTGGATATTTGCATGAGTGTGTGGGAAAGCAGAAGCACAATAACAAACACTGCGCGAATCAGAAAAGCGATCGGCGGTTTAAAAGAGCTCAAAAGCAAGACCGGGTGAATCTGACTGTCCTTAACACAGGAAAGAAATCTAGAACCCAGACTTTGTTAAAAGAAGATTATAAATATCAAATACTTTAGTTATACAAGAGATGTAAATATTTTTTTCTTGCGGAAATTGACATTGCCTTTTTCATAACTTCACTCAAAGGTCTTGTAAATCATGGTAAAATTAAGTAAATCAAGCACAGCGCAGGGGTGGATATAATGAAAACAGAAAGAGTTAAAGAATTTCCAATGAAAGACCAACTGTTTAACGATTATATAGAAGCATTTGATAAAGTATCAGATTTTTTCACTTTCGATCCAAAAGAAGAAGAGAGTTTTCAAAGACGAATGGAAACCATGGTTCCCAAACCTTTTGAACAACGAAAAGAGTTAGTTGCAAGTTTGACTGCATACAATCGAAGTTTAGGATGCAGTCATAAAGTATTAAGGAATATTAAAAAACTAAAGGAAAAGGATACATTTGCAGTTGTGACCGGGCAGCAAGCTGGTATTTTTGCCGGCCCCCTTTACAGTATCTATAAAGCAGCTGCTGTTATCAGTCTCTCAAAACATATTGAAAACGAGACAGGGAAAACTGTGGTGCCCATTTTTTGGGTGGCTAGCGAAGATCATGATTTTCAAGAAGTTAGCTCGGTTTTTGTTCCCGGAAAATCAACCAAAACGGAAAAAATTTCAGTTTTGAAACCTTATGCCAATAACATTTCAGTTGGCAATTTGCCGTTGCCCAAAGACATCGATGATGCTATAGAAAATTATGAAAAACTGACTCTAGAAGATAAGTACAAAGAGAAATGGATGGAGATCATTAAAAGCGCCGCTTACGGTTCAGGTTCTCTAGCCGACTGGTTTGCTCGCCTAATGTCGGCTCTTTTTAGTAAATATGGCCTGATCTTTTTTGATTCCATGGACCAGCACGGCAGAGATTTTTCAAAATCAATTTTTCTGGCCGCACTTCAAAACCACGATGAGATAAATCATGTGTTAACTGATAATAAACATGAGCTAACAGCTAAGAAGTATACCCCCCAGCTAGAATGGGATAGTCAAACGCTTCCATTCTTTTTAAACACACCTGAAGGACGTTTTTCTTTAGTAAAGGAAGATGATCATACTTATACAGCCAATGACCCTTCGAAAACCTGCTTCAGTAAAGAAGATATTGAATCAGAAATTGATAAAAAGCCCGGGCGTTTCAGTCCGAATGTGCTGTTAAGACCCATGGTCCAAGATCACATTTTACCCACCGTTGCCTATGCAGCCGGTCCGGGTGAGATTGCCTACTACGCTCAGCTAAAAAACATCTATCCAGTTTTCCAGCAAGAAATGCCAGTGATATTCCCGAGGCTGAGCGCAACCATTATCGATGAGGACATGACCGAAGCTCTCAATATTTTTGACTTGTCGATCGAAGAGCTTTTTTACGATCACGATGACCATCTTAAGAATTACTTGCATAGTAAGGAACCTTTCTCCATTGAAAAGCGGTTTGACGAAATCAAGCAGATATTCGAAAATTACTACAATCATCTAGGGAATGACCTAGTTGAAATTGATGAAGATTTAAAAACACTTTCCGAAGAGAATTTTGGAAGGATTAGACATCAAATTGAGTATCTTGAGAACAAAACAAAACAAAAGCACAGACGCAATGAAAAGAAAGCAGTTCAACTATATGAGAACCTAAAAGAAAATCTATTGCCTAAAGGAAATCCTCAAGAAAGAATGTTTACCGTTTTCCCTTATCTGTTCCGACTTGATCAAGCTTTTTTAGATGCCGTTACGGATATTCAGCCCGATCAGTATTTTCAGCATATAGCCTTATTGGTAGGAGATGATAAAAATTAGCAAACACCTTGATCTTATGGCATTTGGCGCACACCCGGATGACGTGGAAATCGGTGCCGGCGGTTTTGTGGCCAAGCAGAGTGCACTGGGGCATTCAGTGGCCATTGTTGATTTGACGAAAGGCGAAATGTCGTCAAGGGGAACTGTCGAAGAACGAAAGCAGGAATCAAAAAAGGCGAGTGAAGTGTTAAGTCTTTCCTTCCGGGAAAATCTTGCCTTTCCGGACAGGCATTTATCCGTCATAGACGAATACCTTAAGCCCATTGTTAAACTCATACGGATTCACCGGCCCTCGATTTTGATAGCACCGTATTGGATCGATCGACATCCAGACCATGTCAAATGCAGTGAACTTATCACAGAGGCCCATTTTAGCAGCGGATTATTAAAGTTTTTACCCGAAATACCTCCTTACCGGCCGCCTTTTCTTTTCTATTATTACATAAATAAAGCTGAAGGAGCGGCTTTTGTCTGCGATGTGTCGGATTATTATGAAAAGAAAAAGGCTTCTGTTTTGGCCCATGACTCACAATTTGCAGGAAGATTTCCATATAGCTTGGAAAGCAGAGATAGGTATTTCGGCGCGCAAATTCGAACACTATATGGAGAAGGATTTGCTTCAAAAAATGTCCTGCCGATTTCTGATCCTGTTTCGTTGTGGAGGAAAAAACGATGAAAATTGCCATAGTATGCTACCCTTCTTACGGAGGGAGTGGAGTAATAGCCACGGAGTTAGGAAAAAAGATGGCCTTAAGAGGTCATGAGGTGCATTTTATTAGTTATGAACGACCCTTCAAATTGGATCTATTCCACGAAAACCTCTATTTTCATGAAGTGGAAATATTTGATTATCCGTTGTTTAAATTTCCTCCCTACTCTATTGCTCTTGCAAGCAAAATTGTCGAGGTAGCCCGGTGCGCCGGCCTTGATATTGTCCACGTTCATTATGCTATGCCGCATGCCATTAGTGCTTATTTAGCCAAACAAATGTTGAGCAGCTCGGATCTGCCGTTTATTACCACTCTGCACGGAACGGACATTACTTTGGTCGGCTCTGACAAACAGTTCTACGATGCAACAAAATTCAGCATCGAAGAAAGTGACGGCGTGACGGCTGTGTCAAATAGTCTAAAACAAGAAACTCAAAGCATTTTCGAGACCAAAAAAGACATTCATACGATCCATAATTTTATTGACACCAAGCAGTTTTACCGAGCAGAAAATCCGGTCTTGAGACAGAGATACGCGCAACCGGATGAAAGTATATTAATACACATTTCAAACTTCAGGGCTGTAAAGAGAATTGAAGACATATGTGAGATATTTGCCATAGTAAATCAAAAGAAGCCGAGTAAACTTTTGCTGGTGGGAGACGGACCCGAGATCATAAAAGCACAAGAGTTCGCCAGTAAAAACAGTTTAAGAGATCGCATCGTTTTTTTGGGAAAACAGGAAAGAGTCACTGAATTGCTATCCATTTCAGACCTATTCTTACTTCCTTCAAGCAAAGAGAGTTTTGGATTAGTGGCTTTAGAAGCTATGGCTTGTGAAGTGCCCGTAATCGCTGCCAAAACCGGTGGAATACCTGAAGTCGTAAATGATGGCTCTTCTGGTTTTCTCTCCCCTGTAGGGGATGTGGAAAATATGGCGACAAATGCTTTAATGTTGCTTGAAAATGATTCTTTGCACCGGCGGTTTAGAGAAGCTGCCAGGGAAAGAGCCATCACGACCTTTAGCTCTGAGAAGATACTCCCTGTGTATGAGTCGTTCTATCGAGAAATAATTGAGCAATGCTAGAGAGCTTTACTTTGATTTTCTAAAAAAGCTCTGAAAGCAATCAAAAGAAACTGGTGGTGATCCTTACAAAGCTTTTTTCTAGCATGATGCAAAATGCATTTTTTTATGCAAAATTGACTGTCTCTGATAGAAAAAAGCTAGCAAGACAGATCATCCAAAAGTTTTGGGTAGCTGGCTTCCGCGTGAAAACTTTACTATAAAAGCTTAAAAGGTTGAAATTCTTCAAAGAATACAAGTTTGTAAAAACATCAAATTTTTTTACCGTCAATTAAACATGTCATATCAATGTATACGCTGGATTAAATCAGATTCATTGAATAGTAGTGATGAGGATAGGTACTCTGCATGCTGAAGCTTGAACAATAGCGGGAGGTTTGTAACCGGCAAGCCGTTAGCTCTTAAAAGCCTGGATGCCCCATCTGCAGATAAGGTTTGTAATCAAATATTTTAACAGGAACAGGGACTGAGCAAATAAGTTGAGGTGGTTGACTCTATTTTCGATAAGATGCAAAAGATATCCAAAGAGACTTATAACTACGATCGCACCCGCTGAAAAAGTGATTTTTTTCTTACTAATCAAGCTTAACCGTTTCATTCAATAGAGTTGAAAAGATCTTTGTTTTTGCCACCTGGCCATCATTTTTTGGGGAGTGCCTGAACATTCCTTTAAGCAGGGTGTGATTACTCTATTTGCATAGAGAAAAATCAGCAGTTGATGGCGAGCTTTTTTCACTGTCTTTAAAAAGTCAAGGATATGGTTTTTTACTGAGAAAAAGAGGAGATCAACTTTGAAAGAAGAAATTGTTTTTGTTTGCTTCATCTATGGGGAGATAGTGAAATGAAAGTCGATAATGATTCAATGAAAAAAATGCTTGTGTATCGAAGATGGATTTTTTGTCTGTTCTTGATCAGTTTTTCGCTGATTTTTTTTCATAGAATGTCGAGTGCTGTTGTTGCCTCTGAACTTACCGGAGCTTTTGATGTGGATGCTGCTTCGCTGGGAGTACTGTCTGCCGCCTATTTTTATCCGTATGCCCTTATACAGATTCCCGTAGGTCTTCTAGTGGACAGATATGGTCCTCGGACTATAGTGGCGGGTTTTCTTGGTTTGACAGGTCTGGCATCCATTATGTTTGGAGCAGCGCCTACATTCCAATCAGCTTTGTTTTCTCGCATTCTCATTGGATTTGGCGCAGGCTGTGTTTATATTCCTGCCTTGAAGATGTTGTCGAGTTGGTTTAGGCCCAAAGAATTTGCGGCTCTAAATGGAATAATGATGGCAGCGGGAAATCTGGGAGCCATGGCAGCGGCTGTCCCTCTAGCTTGGTTAATCTATATGGTTGGTTGGCGCGGTTCCTTTTTTATTATGGGCCTTTTCACTTTAACACTAGCAGTTCTTGATTATTTGGTGATTCGGAATAAACCTTCCGACGTAGGCTTTAGCCCGCCAGATGGAGAAACAACCGATGAGCCGCAGTCGACTTTAGCGGTAGGGGCTGCCTTAAAGAGCACGTTGGGAAGTTTTCACTTTTGGCCATTGGCATTATGGAGTTTTGCCATCGTGGGTACATTGTTTGCGTTTCAAGGCTTGTGGGCCGTCCCTTTCCTTCAGGAAGTGTATGGCTATACCAATGTCGAGGCCGGTAAAATGATTACGATGGTACCGATAGGCATTATTCTATGCGCTCCGGCTGCCGGTTTTTTGTCTGATCAGGTATTTCACTCAAGGAAAGTGCCGGCGTTAATTGGAAGTCTGACTTTTACCATGGTTTGGTTTGTTCTGGCTTTTTTCACGGAAAGGATAGCGGTTTTGCATTTTTACTTTTTGTTTTTGGCAATGGGCCTTTCCTTTGGTTTTTTCGGGGTCACCTTTGCGCAGATAAAGGAACTCTTCCCCATCCATATAGCCGGTACGGTGACAAGCGCCTATAATGTCTTTGGGTTTATGGGAGCGGCCTTCTTTCAAATTATGATGGGTAGGATTATTGCTAGCTTTCCCGTCGCTCTAGCCAATGATGTTGCTGCCCAGGCTTACGGATCAGCTTTTCGCTTTTGTTTCATAGCGATGCTCTCAGCTAACATCCTGCTTATGATTTCCAAAGAAACTTTAAAGAATAATTGAGGTGTATAAAATGGATTTTAAACTGGCCGCTTTTGACTTAGACGGGACTTTGCTAAACGAGCGATCTGAAATTACTGTAGACACCCAAGAAGCCATTCGCAAGCTTTCAGCAAAGGGAGTACATATTACCATTGCTACGGGCAGAGTTTTCCAATCAGCTTCGTATTTTGCGCAGCTTCTGAATGTTAATATACCCATTATCAGCTGCGACGGTGCCTTAGTAAAAGAATCCAAAACCGGAAAAGAACATTATCATCGGAAAATTCCCATTCGACTTGCCAAAGATATTGCAAAATTTGGAGAAGAATATGAGGTATATTTGCGTTATTATATCGGAGATATCATGTATGTCGACCGTAATTGGGAACATGCAAGCCGCATATCCAAGCGTTTAAGAATACAAGCTGTGCAGATCCCTTCTTTACTTTCTTTATTAGAAGAACTCAACGAAGAGCCCACCCTTATTTCCATTACCGAACCGGATGATCGTTTCCATCGATATTATGATGATCTTTACCGGGCTTTTTATAACAAGCTGACCTTAAATCGTTTCACGGCCGCCAACGGGATTTGCGGCTTGGGAATTATCCACCCTGAGTCTTCCAAGGGAAAAGCTTTATCAGTTTTAGCCGAACATCTTGGTGTTCAAAAGGAAGAAATTGTTGCTTTTGGAGATGATTTAAATGACATTGGTCTATTCGAAGAGGCAGGATTTAAGGTTGCTATGGGAAATGCCGAGCAAAAAGTAAAAGATTTGGCCGATTGTGTTTGTGGTTCGAATCTAGAAAATGGAGTTGCCAAAGCGATTTATGCCATAATAGAGAGTATCTGAATAAAGTCTAATGGGGGGAAGATTGATTTGAACAAGAAACGCATTGGCATTGTATTTGGTGGTCGCTCCGGAGAGCACGAGGTGTCTTTGATGTCGGCGGCATCCATAAGCGAAGCGATCGATAAAGAAAAATATGATGTTGTCCCAATTTACATCACAAAACAAGGTAAATGGCTGCCGCCGTCTTCTGCTGAAGCTGTTCTTGCTTCCGGCAAATTAATTGACGAAGAAGAAAGGGTAGCCATAGTCGGCGACCCCACCTACGAATATCTAGTCCGCCTTACCAAAGAACATGAAGGCGCAGGTCTTCCCGATGGAAAGGTCGATGTTATTTTTCCTGTGCTTCACGGCACCTACGGTGAAGACGGAACCATTCAAGGACTGCTGGAATTGGCCAATATTCCCTATGTAGGCGCTGGCGTAATGGCCTCGGCGGTTGGCATGGACAAAGAAATGATGAAAGATATTTTTCGGGCCAAAGGGCTCCCTGTGGTCGATTATGTAGTCATAAGAAGAAGTCAATGGGAACATGATCCTGACAAGGTGTTTGAACAGGTTGAACAATCTTTGACTTACCCTGTGTTTGTGAAACCTTCTAATCTTGGTTCAAGCGTGGGGATCAGTAAAGTAAAATCTGATAAGCAATTAAGGGAGGCCCTTGATACTGCCTGTCTGTACGACAGAAAGGTGCTCATTGAGGCTGGAGTTGAGTGTCGGGAAATTGAATGCAGCGTACTGGGAAATGAACGGCCCATCGCCTCAGAGGTGGGTGAAATTATTCCGGCCAACGAATTTTACGATTATGAAGCAAAGTATTTTGATAATAGTACTAAATTGGATATACCGGCTAAAATCAATTCAGAAGTGAAAGACAGGGTGAAATTTCTTTCCATTGAAGCGTTTGCAGCATTGGACTGCAGCGGCATGGCTAGAGTGGATTTTTTCCTTTGCAAGAAAACGGGCAAACTTTTTTTAAATGAGCTCAATACTATTCCAGGCTTTACCAAAATGAGCATGTACCCTCGTCTATGGAAAGCCTCCGGTCTCAACTACAAAGATCTCATTGACAAGCTGCTGGACTTGGCTGTAAAAAAACATCAGGATAAAAATCGCTCAAAAACAGACTTTTAGTGAAAGATTTAGTTCCATAGAGGATATCCAATGACTGTCACAGTCTGGAAGGATCAACACCATTTACGATAGAGGAGAATGCTCATGAACGATCTGCAAATAGCCAAAGAAGAACTTCTTAAGGGGCATTCCCTGGCTATTGTAAAAGAGGGAATCGTTTTGGCACGGAAAAATGGAAATTGGGTTAACCCGATCGTCGAAGCCTTCGATAAATTAAGAGAAAAAATGCACGGATCATCCGTTGCAGACAGAGTAATTGGCAAGGCAGCCGCCGTCATTTGTATTTATGCAGGAGCAAAAGAAGTGTACACTCCTCTTATTAGTGAACCGGGGAAACTTGCCTTAGAAAAAGCTTCGATAAAAGCAGAGTATGAAAATATAATTCCCGGTATTTTAAACCCAAACAAAACTGGACTGTGCCTTGCGGAAGAAAAGCTGATAGATGTGGATGATCCCCTTGCGGGAATGGAGATCCTTTGGGATTTATTAAAAAAAGACAGAAAAAATTTACGCTTGAATGAAGGGGAGGGTTGATTTGACTCGCTATAGAATTGCTGTTATTGCCGGCGATGGTATTGGCCCTGAAGTAACATCAGAAGGAATCAAAGTACTTGAAGCCTTACAAGAAAGTTTTAAGTACTCCATTGATTTTGACTTTTTTCCATGGGGTTGTGAATACTACCATGAACATCAAAGGATGATGGATGAAGATGGCTTGAAAAAGCTGTCTGTTTTTGATGCCATTTACCTGGGAGCTGTAGGTGACCCGTCAGTTCCGGACGACCTCTCCCTTTGGGGTCTATTGCTGCCTATTAGAAAAGGGTTCGATCAATATGTAAATCTTAGGCCAATTAAACTTCTGCCCGGAGCTCC
>SLNR01000133.1 GCA_007132905.1 Candidatus Sumerlaeota bacterium
GGCCTATTTCGGCAATTTTACCTTCTTTGATGCCTATGTCGCCTTGGTACCAAGGATTTCCTGATCCGTCCACGATTTGGCCGTTCTTTATTAACAGATTAAACAAAACAATTTCCTCCTTTATCTATATCTTGGTGCGAAATAAGTAAAAATGAAAAAAAATTGGAGAAAGGTTTTAATATTGTTGAAGAGAAATAGTAAACAAATCAAGTTCGAAAACAAATTTTTGAAAGTTGAGATCCACTTTGATTTTTTCCCAGATATTAAAATCAGGATCATTTTTCTCGACATTAATTGTCTGTTATTATGTTCTGATTTTCATTTACTTGTCTTAGGGGTGAAGTATTGGCAAAGAGTAAGGTCTTTCATTTTATGCAGTTGATGAAATAAATAAGAATGGGTGAATTTTTTCGCTTTTCGCATTTGGTTCATGATGAGTGGCTTCCATATTATGGGCGATTTTCCTGCCGAATGAGATGAAGATAACGGTTCCAGGGCGATATTGATCATCCTGCTGCTGTGAAAAACAAATCAGAGGTAGTTTATTGGACTTTTCAATTTGCTATAAAAACAAATTTTCGGTAGTTGAAGTTGCCAATTCAAATCTTCTTTTTGCCAGAGGTTCACAAAGCATAAAACCAGTTATTTCATTGTTTATTCTACCATAATTCTGGTTGTTCTAGTGATAAGAAAGGGTTTTTTCTTCAAAAACTCTCAGCAAGAATTATATCATGTATTAGTTGAATGAAAAAGGCATTGAAGAATAAGTACATCAGCGCAAATATTGATTAAGAATACTATTTGGAATATGGGAAAAGACTATTAAGAAAGAGTCGGCGGCGTCTTAGTTTAGGATAATATTATTGCTAAAGATGAGGGAAAAGAAGATCTTGCGACGGACAAAATCATTTTGTTATCTGAGTGTTAAAATACGAGAGGAGAAAAGGAGTCTCTTTTGTGGTCAAAAAAAGTGTGCTTGTTCTTGTTAAGGATGGGTTTTGTCATTTTGAATCGTTGGCAGGGGATTAGTTGGGCTTGTTATCTTCTTTCAAATTGTCGCGCGGAGAGTGTTAGGATGGTTATCTTATGTCCTTTTGAAAGTATCGCATCAGGCAGGAAGTGGTGCAAATCAGTGATTTGCAATTTTTTTTAACAGAGAGACATCGACTGGAAAGTAAAAGTCAGTTCAAAGTTTAGCGATTATACTTTTCGCTTCATTTGCACAATAGAACCATTAAGAGATTTCAAAAAGAAGCATGTCCAATCGGAAAGGAAAGCTCTTATTTGGCAAAATGAACCCCAGCAAAATTGCAAATGGAGTTGACAGGGCTGTTTAGGCCGTTATGGAATATTCACGGTAAAAGTACACTGAGAAAAAGTTTTAGCAGGAGATGCTGAGCGTGTAAAAGATAATCTTAGTGATCAATATTGGGCTAATCGAAAGGGGAAAAAGAGATTAACCGCTGTATGAATACTTAAAAAAGGATCAGAGTTCACAAAACACTATTAGGTTTTCCAGAGATCGAGGAGAATTTTGGTAAGGAACTTCCTCTTTATGCTTATAGAGAAGGTCCCGGTGGCAGATGGAAGCCAAAGCCAAGCTTTATATCGGATCGGATGCCATCAGGTTGGAAAGTGATTGGGGCAAGATTAAGCGAAAAAATGGCTTTCGGGGAGGCATGCTCATGAATAAAGCGTTGCTTGAACTAATCTATGAAGCAGCAAGTTTTCAGAGATGGAATGATCATATCCGTCCTCACAAAGGCTTTACCGAATTGGACAAACAAGGGCACAAGATGTTTTTTGCTTACATTCTTGGGAGGTTCGAAGAGATAGACAAGAAGACAAGTATCGATTGGGTGAAATTGATTGAGGGCGGGATTTTTGAGTTTCTGCATAGACTTGTTGTCACAGACATCAAACCTCCGGTATTTTACAAACTGATGGAGAAAAAAAGTGAAGAGCTGAACGGTTGGGTCTTAGAAGAAATACAGAGTCGCATTAAAACTCTTCCGAAAGAATTTTTCAATGAATTTGAAAAGTATTTGCAGCGACCGAGCCAAGATTTTTTGGAGAAACGCATACTTAAAGCCGCTCATTACTTGGCTACGAACTGGGAATTTAAGTTTATCTATCATATGAGCAAGGGACTATATGGACTTGAAGAGACAAAGCAAAGAATTGAAAACGAAATTGAAGAACACTACAACTTGGCGGGCGTTCAAAAGCTAAGTTTAAGTAAAAAGACCGGCAATTTTCTGGATTTGGTCGGACAATTGAGATTTCAACAGCGATGGGCACAAGCTCCGAGAATTCCTGAGACATCGGTTATGGGACATATGCTGATCGTTGGTATAATGGGCTATTTTGTCACAAAGCAGATCGATGGATGTAGTAACAGACTTTATAATAATTTTTTCGGAGGGCTGCTTCATGATTTACCGGAAGTGCTTACGCGCGATATTATTTCTCCGGTTAAACGTTCTGTTCAAGGTTTGGAAGATTTGATCAAAGATATTGAGAGCCGCCAGGTTGAAGAGCAGATTCTTCCTTTGGTTCCTGAAGAACTTCATGAAGAGATAAGATATTTCACCGACAACGAGTTTGCCTCGAAAGTTATCCGCAACAATAAGGTTGAAGTGGTTTCGACGGATGCGATTTGCAAAAAGTATAATGAAGATCGATACTTCCCCCTTGACGGAGAAATAATTATAGCCTGCGACCGACTAGCGGCTTTCCTTGAAACAGCTATTTCTCTCCAGCACGGTATCAGATCCCATCACATCCTAGAAGGGTATCATGCATTAGCAGAAAAGAATAAAGATCTGAAGGCCGGACCGGTTGATTTTTCCTGTATCTATGAAGAGTTTCTTGAGGCGAGAATGGAAGAGTGATCTGCTGGCTTCAACAGGGTTGCAGATCGAAGTTTTTAATATTTTGATGAAGCTCGCTTCATTTGTTTTAGGCTATCCTTTGGTATGGTTAAAAATATTACTGCGAGCTTGTGTCAGTTGTTGCATAAGCTTGCGGAATTTAAAAAGAATGGTTGATCAATATTACAAGAGCAAGTAAAAAAGGTCTTATTCTTATGACAGTTGGTTGAGTTTTCAAGATGTAAAAAATTTTAATAGATATTACCTTGATAAGAGATCAATGCCAATGCTCCGGCTAATAGCTATATCGTTTTTTTTTGTATAAGAGATCCATTGTGAAGCAGTAATTGGCTCGTTCTCGTAATTTAGCATGTCTTATAATGGTCTTTGATTTTCTATATCTATAAGGA
>SLNR01000150.1 GCA_007132905.1 Candidatus Sumerlaeota bacterium
AAGTAGACCGTCCCTTCGTGCTCATTTTAGAAGATGAGGTTACGGAAACGATATTGTTTTTAGGACATGTGGATACACTAAAAGACAGTTAAACAATGAAAGGGCCTAACTAAAACAACAAGCTAAATGGGCAATAATAGTTTGATTGCTGAAGGAGAAGATGAAGTTTATCTGAAGAACAGTGTTTATCGCACTGACCAAGGAAAACGGCCTAAGCTGTCAAAAAGAAAAAGAGTGCGAGCCAAGAGGATAAGATTTCAAGTTAGTGACGATCCGTCTTTGACAGGCTCATCATCCGTGAAATATTCATTATTGGAGGGGCGGTTTAGACCAGTGCTGTTTTCTTCAATCTCACTCGATGAGTGTTGTTTGCTTAAATTATCAAAGAAGGCCCGATCGCAGCTGAGCAGGCCTTCTTTGATTCTTCTGAGAATACGGTTTGCTTACCTAAAATAAGAAACAATGGTGAACTATGAAAGCCTACTTAAAAAACAGTCAATAAGAGTACAAGCATCATGAAGGGAATCAAAGACACGGTTTTTTTCTCTCATCAATTGGGTCTCCCAAAGAAGATACTGATGTGAATCTTTTTCTCTGCCAGAAATTTCCTCCAATACAGCGGCTAAACGTGGAACAGGCTTTTCTGTTTTTGCCGAACCGCAGGCATCTTGTCCATAGCGCCCGCTGTAACAACGAAAAACAGGGTACAAGATACGAAGGGTCTTCATCAATGCAAGATTGATGTTTTGAGGAGGATTGGGCTGCGCGGCCTGTTCTTCCAGGGAATTTACTTTGTCTACAAGCTGATGAAGTGCGTTATTTAAACCCCCTAGATCGGAAGACATATAGTCAGGATAATGCTCTGTCAATGTGGTAAGGTTTCTCTTTATTTCGTCAAGAAAATCTGAAAGGGAATAAGGAATGACTTCTTTATTGAGAAGGGCAACCATCAAATGGGTGAAGAATTCCGTGGTACGCCTGTACAGCTTTGGGTCAATTTTATCGATAGTATCATGTTCTGTGTGAAGCCAGGGACCATAGACAGCGTAATTTAGCTCTTTGAGTTTCTCTTCGGTATATTCGGTGTTGAATGATAAATAAGGAATTCCTATGCCGAAGAAAGAAGAGTCGCCGCCGCCTTTGTAAGCAGTAATCCAGTGGCCTTTTTCACCCCACACTTGCTCAAGGAGATGTTGTGAGAATCTTTGCAGTTCACTGTTTCCCTCAATGGTCGGAACAGTCGTTTCCTCAATCGCAAGATTATCGGCGTTTACATAGGCGATGGCGTTTTTTGTCAGTTCCTGCCAGTGTTTATCCACAAAATAGGTAGAGCCTCCCCCTTCGGCTATTTCATGACCATCCCAGAAAACAAACCAGATATTGCGTTTAATTGCATCTTTATGTTTGTAAAAACATCTGGCCAATTCCATTAGCAAAGCATTCCCGGTAGCGTTGCATATAGCCGATTTTCCCCAGGCATCGAGATGGCTGCCGAAGATGATGCATTCGTCCGTCTCTTCAGAGCAGCGAAGATAAGCAGTCGGCTGTTTGGCAGTCACCCATTCCCTGGTGGCTTCCGCCTCAAGCCAGACCGAAACTTGTGCTTCCCGAGAGAGTTTCTTGATTTTTTCGCCGTGATATCGGGATATGGAAATGACGGGAATGTCCGGGATCTCTTCCATTGCATCAGGGGTGGGATTTCCCCACTGGGATTTCACCGCGCCCATTTGAATGGCTGGATTGTTCGGATCGGGAAGACCCCAGTTCATGATAATGAGCGCGGCGGCTCCTTTTTCATAAGCAATTCTTGCTTTTTCGGGCCTTGCCGGCGCCCAATTCATATCAGTTAGCACGATTTTGCCAACAGCGTCTTGCCCTTTATAGTCTTGTTCTCCACCTACCCCAAGATAAAGAAGTTCGCCGGATATCCCTTTATTACCGGTGGATTTTATATGACAGACTGGTTCGGCCGGAATCTGTTCCTCTGCCGGGCTGGTGATAGACAGGGATGCTTTAATCGGAAAACTGTGATACATGGGGAATTCGTCGATGCAGCAGTCTAGACCGTAAGCATGTAACTCATCAAAGATGTAATTGGCTGCCTTTTCGATTTTTTTTGTTCCGGATAATCGTTCCCCTACCTGGTTGACAAGGTATTCCATGTGTTTGCTCGCTTTTTCTGAAGAGAACTCATTGATGATCGTTGTGGTTAAGTTTTCCATCTTCTATCCCCCTAATAGAGAAGTTGACGCCTATTTACTTTCCACAGAGAGAGAGTGAATCCCTTCATCTTTTCTCACTCGAGACGATCCATAATGTTTAGATACCAAATGGACGAAAGAGGTTGTGTGATTGTTCCCGCAAAGCTCTTTGTTGAGACTGTGATCCATTTTACTGAAGGAATGCTTCCTCAATAATGATATGATTATGTGCAAATTGCTTACAGAAAAGGCTTTGGTTGTATTATTTTTGTTATCATCGCCTCTAAATAATTGCTTTGCATGGTGTTGGAATAAGGCAGAGGATATCTTCTTCCAATCTAAATGAATAAAACGGTTGTTTCACGACACAAAACGAGAAGATCATTTTGTTGTTAAAGTCTTATTTGTTTTGCATTTTCCTAGGGTAATGGTTTTTATCGCATCAAAAAGCAAACATGGAATAAGCTTATCCTCTTGAAGACTGCTTCAGACATCGTGCTGACAGAAACAATAGTATCATTGTCGAAAGAAATATTTTTTCTGACCAGCTTGGAGGACTTCGTCCATCTCTATTATAATAGGCAGGCTTTTGGGTGGTCGACAATCGGAAAAACTCAATGTTTCCTAAGTTTTGATCACCAAAAGATCTTCTAAAATGACATCAAAGTCATGTTTTTAACTAACAGCGCACAGTATATCAATACTGTGCGCTAAAAGGTAGCTTCTGCCATGAAAGTTTTAAATATTGTCTTAGGCAAAAAGTCTAAAGGAGATGAATCTTGGCAGCCTGGAGACTTCCAGGCTTTGCTGATCCTGCAATGTTCAAAACCAGTCATCTCAGCCAAAGAAGATAGCTATGGGTTTGCGGTTATGAATTCAATTGCATCCATGAACCTCAAACATCCTAAAGAGTGATCAAATTAGGCAGCGATAGACATACGGTTTTTTTCAATAGCTGCCTGAAAAAATAATGCGCCGGATTTTTAGTACAGGACCGTAGCGCCCAGGACATCATCTGCTTGAGCACACAAAAAATGAACATGCCGCCAAACTTGCTTGCAGTGCTGCCGTGAGCAGAAGAAAACAAGACAACATACGGTCTAGTTTTCTAAGAGATAAGTGGGAGGAACCCCCGTAAAAACAAAATCTACTGTTTCGGGCTTTTGTCCTTTGACCTGAACAAGATAAAACAGAGTAAAACTTTCAGCATTTGGATTGACATCTTCAAAATACAGCACTTCTTTACGTTTTCCGCTCTCTGAAGGTATACGGCTGGATTGATAGCTGGTATATTGGCGGTCGAATTCATCGACAGCAGTAGTTTTCACAGGATAAGTGAGTGTCTCAAGGACGGTAGGATTCCCTTCTATGATGACGGTAATTTCCACGTTTTGATCCTCTGTACGTTCTGCGCTGGCTGAAAATAGGAGCCCGAGTTTTTCGTCTTTGCTTGGGACCGGATCGTCGAAGAAAAGTTTACCAAAATGAGTTTCAATGCTATGATAAGCATCGTCTGACGGGATGAGAAGTTCAGGCTGAATGCGGCCGGTAAACGTAAAAGGCTGATCGGGGACGAAATCAAGAAAGAGAACGGTCAGCATATTTTTTCCTAAAACGGGACGCTGATCATCGCCAAGCACCGCTTGAAACTCCGAAAAGTTACTCTTTATGATGGTTCCGTCGTCTAATGTAATGTACCACGGCATAAGAATGCGGTAAGGTGAAGAGTCAAACGAATTATTGTCTTGAATCGAAACAGATATAGTGGTATTTTGACCGTTATCCTGCACGGAAAGGATTTCCATCAAAATATTCGCTTCTTCGATTTCTGTCAAAGGAGTTTCTTCAAAATCGTTTGTTTGGTTTTGACAGCCGAAAGCTGTCATGGTGAAAATGAAAATAAGTCCTAGAAAGAATGTTCTTTTTAGCATGTAGTACTCCCCCTGTGCAATTTCGTTGGTTATGCTCAATGAAGGCATTGTTTGCTAGATTGATCTTAAGCTGAAAAAGACAGGTTTTTAAAAATCAACGGCGCCTCTTTTTATGAGATAAGCTTAAATGAGGCAGGGATTTTACTGTCAAAAGAAGACCGGTCTGTCTTTATGATTCACCTTTTCTTAAAACCAATGCCTCTCGTTAGACTCATGCTAAAACAAAAAGTTTCACAATATCGTTATTTATTCTAAAAGAAAGGAAAAAACAATTTGAAAAACTATTTTGTGGTTCTGTAATAAAAACGATCAAAGAGATGCTGATGTGATGATACCACTCTTGTAGGTGGTCATTATTAGCTATACTCGCAGCTTTACAGGCAGGCTGTGGTGGATATGATAGAAAAGTGACGGCTGAAACAAGTGTTGTTATTAAACATATGGCTGTGAAGGATGGTCTAGATGGAACCCGCCCTGCATTATTTGTTGTCTAAGTAAAAGGATAATCTTTTGGAGCATCCCCGCGCGCTTAGGGCCTATGAGGGGTGTACGGCAGGTCCAACATAAAACCGCTCGCATTGGCAGCGTTTCTTCTTACGGCAAAGAAGTGTTAGACAGAGCCCCTTATTTGGAGCGACTGAAGTGCTGCGAGCAAAGTCTGATGTAAGGGGATCAAAAAACGAGATTGCTTTTAAAAGAAAAGCGGTCTGAGGGGCAAATTGGCTCAATCAGGACAGCTTTCTTTTACTTTCCCTACCGAGGCCATATAGACGACAAATTCATCTTCGCCGTCTACGCCCAACAATTGGTCTGCATAATCCTGTTCATAGGCGGCAATAGCGCAGGCACCGGCGTGAACGGCTTCACAAGCTAAGTACAAATTTTGACAAACGTGACCGGCATCGATGGCAATCACTTTGTAAGAGGCTTCACCGTAGCGCCATTCCATCCGATATGGGAGGGCCGTCCAGATAAAAGTTAAAGAGCCCCGTCCGGCAAAAGACTGTTTAAGAGCGGCTCGTTCTAGTTTATTGCCTAATTTTTTATTTTGAAAAGCAAGAACGAGTTGATGGGTAGGGAAATGGTATCGATATATGCCTGGTTCAAGCCCCTTGACATTAAGAACGGCTAAATAAGTTTCAAGGGCATGACGATTGCCGGCAGAAGGGACGGTTCTTAGAAAATGGCCGGCGGACTTGGCGCGAACTCCATGGGATGCCCACAAAAGAAAGGAGACATCCTCTAAAGTGAGGGGTTCTTTTAAATATTTTCTATGTGACTGCCTTCTAGAAATAGCTTTGGATAATGGAATCTGATAGTCAGGCTTATCAAGTGCGGTTGGAAGATCAATTAATGTGGACTCCTCCGGTATTTTTTTGGCCGGTGAAGGAGCCGGATAACCGAGACTTTGGTCTGTTTGCGTAAAATCAACTGATTTTCGAATGTGATCTTTTAAAAAAGCACGAAGCTGTTTTCTTTCTTCCTTTTCCAAAACGATTCCCCCTTGAAAGGATATTGTTTGCTTATCAACACTACGCCATGCAGCAGAGAAATCCTTTCAAGCAGGCCCTGAAGTTGAAGAAGCGAAAAGCTTATCCAAGCATTCAATATCTAATAGAGACCCGATAGAAAATGACAATCACTGCATGAGGCGGTACTTCCATCAGAAAAGCTTCTAAGATTTTAAAAAAAACAGTGAAAAAGCTGACACTGTTTTAGAAAAAAGAAAATATATTAGTATGAATCATTCAAACGCATGATATTTTGGTTCAATCATTTTAGTAAAGAGGTCAGGGAGAATATCCGCTGAATCAAGGAAAAACCGGTGAAAAAAATCTCTTGGGCAAAAGGTTTTGGAATTGAGATAAAAGATGCATATGGGTAAAAAAGATTTTGTGATATCTCATTTCAGACCGTGTCAGCAAATCGCTTTTCATTGGACAAGAGTATAAAAAACTGTCAAAGAACAGTATACATTGCTAAAGGTCCACGAGAAATCGCTTTGCTTGATCAACACAAACATGAACAATGAATTCTAAGCAGGATATCGGAGATTTTTTATTTCAAAAAACTCTACTTCTCCTGCTTCGTTTAAAATCCGAACGAGATCGCCTTCCTTTTTCAACAAAATATTTCTGCCAAGATGAGATAAAAAGGAAATGTCTCCCCGACCTACTTCATCTGCAAAAGGACTTATAATGCGAACAGTCTGCAGCGTATTTTTTTGGCAATCATACAGATCCAAGCGGCAATCAATGATGACAAAAGGAAAGGCAGAGGAAAGGTCGATATTGTGCTGGTGGTTTCTTTGAATCAGTGCTTCCAATTCTTTGATGTAGCGATCGATGAGTTGTTTTGCTTTGTTTTTTTCCTCCGTTTCCTCCGAGTAGAAAGTTTTTAAGATGCAGGAGCGATTCTCTTCTAATTCAACTAAGTGTTGAATTAGATGTCTATGGATATACTCGCTTGAAGAATGATGCATACAAGATGCCTCCTGAAATAGACTGCATAATACGGACAAAGCCTTATACCATATGATTCCATGGTAGCATTATTATTTTGGACTGTCAAACAGACAAGTGTTGTTGGCTAGAGTCTAGGCCGGCCAAATTAAACAGAATTTAACTGATCAAAAAAAAAGCTTGACAAATGGCTTTTCCCACCGTATTGTTGTTTCAACATATTTGCAAAAAAATGCATAAAAAAAGGGATATTTTCGAAATATAAGATTCGATCAAGGCAGCTTGCTTTGAAGGGCCTTGTTAGCGGATATGGCGCGGTTGACAAAGAAAACAACTAGATTATCTGAAAAGGAGTGGCGGGAAATGAAAAACAGGTCGGCGCTGATTATCCTGATCATCATTGCGACCGCCTTAGCAGTGGGGGGAGTAGACGGACAAGAATTCATAAACAGAAACGACGCTAGGGAATTGTCAACTTCTGCAGGTGAACTCGTTGTTTTGTCTCCTCCAAAAACAGAAGCAGCCGAAATAATGGTTTTGTTTCCGGAACCTTGTTTTGCGGAGTATCTAAAGGCGGCCAACATAGCTTGGCAGGCTAGCGAAGTAAACTGTGATGAAAATCAAGAAAAAGACGATGCCAAGACAGAGTCCCCGTCTGAGAAACACACAGACAGTGGAGAAGATCAAAAGCAGAGAGATTCACTTCCCGGAGAAAATGACAAGCCCTCTACGGCGAAGCCCGATCAACAAGACAATGGTGAAAGTGAAAACTTAAAAGATGGCTCAGAACAAGACAGTGGGAAAGAAACGAGCCCGGAAAAGGACAGCGACAAAGAAAAGAGCCTAGATAATGATAATGAAGAAGATAAGAATACTTTAAATCCACCTTCGGGTGTCAAGCACAGCTTAGAAGAAACAAGGCTGCTGGCTCTTGTGAATAATGCCAGAATAGAAAGAGACATTCCTCCCTTAAAGCCCATGGGTGAAATCATCTGGCTGGCCCGTCTTAAGAGTGATGAAATAGTAGAAACAGGAAAACTATCTCACACTTCACCCACTTATGGATCAGTAGCGAAAATGCTCTTGGACGCCGGTATTTCTTTTCATGGTGTAGGTGAAAACCTGGCTCGGGTGGGCTCGATAGAACGGGCTTTTGATATGTGGATGGATTCAGAAGGGCACAGGAAAAACATTTTGGCTGAAGGGTTTACCCATACCGGAATCGGAATTGCCTATGAGGGAAATCGTTTAGTTATAACACATATTTTTATCAACAAAAAATAGTTTTACAAAGAATAGTTTCACAAAGGGTAAAGCGTGGGCGTCGTTTTTTGACGCCCTTTTTATAATTGGCATGAAGACGCTAAAATGCAAAGGTTTTGATAAAAAGGCGATATTTCATGGGTCGTTTTCGCAGAAAAGATTATTCAAGGTAGTGGTTCTTTTCTGTTGAATAATATAGCGTTCCAACACTAGTTTGGCAGTGGTCAGGAAGGTTTAACGGCTTGTTTGTCGAAAAAGTCGGAGATTGAAGGTTGTAGAATGATCAGTGAAAGCAAAGCGAAAAATAAAAAAGCTCGCAATAATCTATGTAGAAAAGCTAAATTAATGTTTGATAAGTCTGTTATTTTAAAGTTTAGAGATTTCGCTGGACCAAATGAGGAAGGGAAAGTTAATGCTTGTCACGGCATTTAAAGTGCAACTTCATCAATGGTCCATATCTTACATTTTGACAAACTTGATATGATTCAAGAAAAAAAGAAGGTCGGCGTGCTGTATTGAGAAGGATGCCCCGGACAGATATGAAGAGGGAAGGTAAGTTGTTTTGACTTTTGGGTCCGGTTTCTTATGCGGCAACGACAAAGATGAGAGATCCATGTATTGCGATTTGCGGATAAAAAGCCAGGAGAGTTTCTCGCTACTTCCTTCGAGAGCCGCTAAAAATTCAGGTTGGATAGGAAAATGAGATGTTTGAAGGGCAGTCTTTTTGAAAGAAAGCGGTGGAAATATGTTAAGAAGATCTTATTATGTTAGGAATAAGGATAAATTTAAGAAATCTATTCGGACATCCGGGGGATTTGATAAAATCCATTTCGTTGGAAAAGACAGTATCAGAGGCGGTCTTGACCTTATTTTTGATCGGGCTGAAACAGCAGTTAAGCTAGTTGGACGAGAAGGAGCCGATAAAAAGGAAAAGGTGAGAAATGGTCTGATGAGGCAGAACGGCCAGAATAGATCTGTTTCGTTTCAGTCAAGGTTAGTGTCCGGTTCATTTTATAATAGAGCTCATTTACGATCCTTTCTAGTTGGAGAAGAGGCCGGTTTCGGCCGGAATAAAACAGAAAAAAAGAGGGAAATTGGGAAATCGAGAAAACAATTGGTTTATAAGACATGGTTGCAAATAAAAAATAAAGTAGTCAAAGAATGGATTCAAAATAAAGCGGAGTTTGTCTTGCGGTTAATACAATTTTGTTGCGGGCAGGCGGCCGTTTTTTTATTCTCATACGAAGAGGAACGGCTGTCCGAATTTCTCTTAGGCATAATCTGATGGCTCTTAGATGAAGAAGTTAACAGAAGAGGATAGATCTAAAAGGGTTTGATGTTCTTTCATGCAGTGAGTTTAAAGCTTTAAGATTTCAATTTCAGACATGAAATCAGATGAGGCAGAAAAATCAAAATGGAAAATGCCATCTGTTAGCAGGGCACAAAGTGACGCAGTCAAAATCATTTTACAGACCTTCATCGATTTGTTTCGAAAAAAAGACTTTCATCTAAAAACCAAAAGAGCGCGACAAACATAGTCGACCCATACTAAGAATATATTAAGAAGAGGGAGGTTGCTTCAAGGAAACGATGATGTATTTGCTTATCTTTGGCTGGAGGTTTTCAACGCGCTTTGCACAGTCGCCAATATTTCTGGAACTACCGGTAACGACTGATGTTAGCTCCGTGTTTAATATCAAGCAAAAAAGGAGGGGTTGTTCATGAACAGTCTTAATAATAAAATAGCCTTCATTACGGGAGCAGCCAAAGGAAACGGGGAGGGGATCGCCAGAGTAATGCATGAAAAAGGAGCAACAGTTCTTCTGGCGGATATTGATGAAAAAGTGAAAGAGGTGGCGGCTAGTTTGGGAGAAAGAGCCTGTGGGTATCACCTAGATGTCTCTAAATGGGATGAAGTGAAAGAAATAGGGAAAGAAGTAATCGAAGCTTTTGGCAGAGTGGATGTTTTGGTCAACAATGCTGGAGTGGCTAGATTGATTGGAATAGGAAATATGGACGATGATTTAAGGGATTTTCACTATCAAGTGAATGTGGTGGGGACATGGAACTGCACGAAAGTATTTTTGCCGAAAATGATGGAGCAGAGATCTGGACGCATTATCAACTTATCTTCTGTTACAGGCCCTCGGGTAGCTGATCCGGGCATGGTGGGATATGCGATGACCAAATCAGCCGTACTGGGATTCACCAAAGCTGTCGCGATAGACACCGCACCATACAACATCACAGCCAATGCGATCCTGCCAGGATACATTCGTACCCCCATGGTTGAACACACCGCGCAAGAAACAAACCCTCAAGATCCGGAGAAAGTCATAGAAGGCATTGCTGAGGCGATTCCAATGGGAAGATTGGGTAGACCAGAAGAAATCGGATATCTGGCTGCCTTTTTAGCTTCTGACGAAGCGAGCTATATTACGGGCAGCGAAATGCTGATCGACGGCGGTAGCACTCTTCCCGAGACGAACACGGTAGGCCGTTGATAATGAAAAGAGGTGATAAGTATGCAAGCTGTAGTAAAAGAAAAAAAAGGACCTGGTTTTGCAACCAAGGAGACAGCGAAACCTCGGCCAAGGGACAATGAAGTGCTCGTAAGTGTAAAAGCAGTGGGAATTTGCGGTTCGGATATCCCTATTTTGGACGGAATCCGTCCTGTGCCGCTTCCTTTTATACCGGGGCATGAGTTTTCGGGTGTTATCGAAGAAGTCGGTTCGAATGTAAAAATGTTTCGTCTCGGGGATCGAGTCACCTCCGGTTTAGTGATCCACTGCGGGGAATGTCTTTCCTGCAGACGCGGTCACGAAAGCTTATGCGATCATATCATTGAAACAGGAATTCACACCAACGGGGCCTTTGCTGAATATGTTTGTGTTCCCGAGCAGACACTCCACCAACTTCCGAAGGATATGTCTTTTACCAAAGGAGCTTCCATAGATCCAGCGGCATCTGCCTATCGACCCGTCAAAAAAGCTTCGGTGGGAAGCGAAGATACTGTTGTTGTATTTGGCCCGGGCCCTATCGGAATGTATGCGGCACAGATGGCAAAGGTCGAAGGAGCTCGCCGGGTCGTCTTAGTGGGAATACCAGGAGACGAAGGAAGATTAACTCTTGCTCGCTCTTTAGGGATTGATGACACAGTTGTTTATGAGGAAGAGCGTTTTTTTGATGAAATAGATGACCTTCTTGAGGACGAAAGAGCGGATATTGTCATTGAGGCCACGGGAAGCGCTCAAGTATTTAACCTTTGCATTCAGACCCTTCGAAAGGGAGGGAAATGTCTAGCAGCCGGTATTGTGCATGAACTATCTTCGTTGGATTTCGGGATCATAGTTCGTAACGAAATCAGCCTGGAAGGAAGCATATGCTACACTAGAAAAGAATTTTCTGAATGCCTGTCTTTAGTACAGGAAGGCCGAATAAAAGTAGAGCCTTTGATTACCCATAAACTTCCTTTGGCAGAAATTAGCCGCGGCATTAATTTAATAAAGAGCAAAGAGGCGATGAAAGTAATGCTTTATCCCAAAGAGATCGATGAACAGTACATGGAAGGGGAGGGATAGTATTGTCTTTTGTTCATCCGTATATGCCCAACAGTGCGCCGGAGAATAAGAGGAAAATGCTGGATGAATTAAATATCGACGCCATCGAACAATTATATCAGGATCTTATTCCAGAGCGTTTGCGCTATTCAGGAGAAATGAAACTGCCGGCACCTATCCCTGCCGAAGCTGACTTGAAAAAATGGGTGGATGCGAGACTGTCAAAAAACCGTGATTGCAGCGAATATCTCAATTTTCTTGGTGCAGGATGTTATCAACATGCAGTACCTGCTGTCTGCGATGAAATCAATAGTCGCTCTGAGTTTTTGACGGCTTATGTAGGCGATACTTACAGCGACCACGGCAAAATGCAGGCTTTTTTTGAGTATGCAAGCTTGATGGCAGAGCTTGTGGATATGGATGTTGTTTCTTATCCTACTTTTGATGAAGGCCAAGCAGTTTGTTCATCTCTGCGGATGTCTTTGAGAATGACCAATCGAAAAAAAGTGCTTTTGCCTGAAACCATGCATCCTGAGGTGGCCTCTCAGGTAAAGGACTACTGCAGCCATATAGCAGAACTTGGTTGGGTAAAGTCGACCTCTAGTGGTCGGATGGATGAGGACGACTTAAAACAGAAGCTCGATGATGAAGTAGCCTGTGTGTTTATCGAAAATCCTTCTTTTCTAGGTTTTATTGAAACGCAAGCAGACAAAATCGCTGAAATGGCTCATTTGCGCGGCGCCTTATTCGTGGTAAATGCGAAAGTTTCCTCGCTTGGAGTACTGAAACCTCCGTCCGCTTATGGAGCCGATATTGCCTGTGGCGATATTCAGCCACTGGGGATCCATATGCAGTTCGGAGGTGGTTTGGGTGGTTTTATTGCCACAAGAGATGAGGAAGTTTTTATCAAGGAGTTTCCCACTTATTTGTATGGGATGGCGAAAACGAAGCTAGAAGGAGTATATGGCTGGGGAAGGGCTTTGAATCAAAGGACTTCTCATGGAAGCAGAGAAAAAGCCAAAGAATATTTTGGGACAGGTGCCGGTCTATGGGCCATCACAGCGGCCGTCTATTTGTCTACGATGGGGCCGCAGGGAATGAGACAGCTGGGAGAGACAATAA
>SLNR01000134.1 GCA_007132905.1 Candidatus Sumerlaeota bacterium
ATGATAGACCCTTTTCTCAGGACTATCAGTGGTCGCCACCCACTGATAGTTGAATCTCCAGAATCTCTATGTGATTGTCAAAGAACAATTTTTTGCTTGACTATTCATAGCACGTCTTTATCTCCAAGCGTGGCCTGATTAATTTATTAGAAAGAGAAATGCACATTTCGAGCGAACACACTCTTGCCCAGAACATGCTTCCTCCAATGCGAAGTCTGTGAAACTCAACCATGATGCAGAAAAGGAAACAAAACAGCCAATGCCATCTCGTTTCCCTGTCCATTTACCTGAGAGATTAAGCAAGAACATCGCCTTGCTCCTTCGGTGCTTTTAGCATCTTGCGATGAAAAGTCTTTCCAGAGGGTTGTCGCCTACAGGTACTTTTGCCTGAGAGTTTCGGCCGGCTGTTCGGCTTCAGCTGCCTTTCTCCTTCGGCGCCCGTAATTCAGGACTCTCCCTGCAGGGTCATCCAGATATTCAATTTATATTAGCTCACTACTCCAAAAAAAAAATAATTCCTGCCAAAGCAGAAATGATTTCATCCAAAATCCACCCATTTTCTTTAATTCTTTTGGCGCGCCTGGTAGGAGTCGAACCTACGGCTTTTTGCTCCGGAGGCAAACGCTCTATCCACTGAGCTACAGGCGCACCACCCGGCCCCATTATACTATACCGGCGGGGAGCCCGCAAATATCTTTTGTATTTTTGTTCTCTTGTGAACACGTCGAGTCTTGCTACCTAAATAAATGCATATGCAGGAATGCGGCCTATCATATGACTCCGAAGCAATTGAATGGATTCAAAGCGAACTCAATGGCAATCATAGCCAGCAAATAAATCCCTTAAAAAGCTTTTTATCCCCATTGTTCATTTTCTTGAAGACCGGCGGTCCATTAAATGAAAAGGCCACCAGTTGTTCTCTGCCAGCATTGCGGCCATGGCCGGCACAAACAGCGGCAGCAAAAACACGACATAAAATATTAGTCCCGCTATAATCCACGTGCCTATCTGCAGCAACGACAAGATGCCGGAAAGCATCATCGCCCCGAAGGTAGAGGCAACAATAATCGTAGCCGACAAGATAGGACTACCCACCTTTTCCATAGCGGTCACCATTGATTTTATGACCGCTTCTTTATTCACATCACCGGTTTCTTTTTCAATTTCCTCCTTAAAACGGTATAAGAGAAAAATGGAATAATCCACACCCAAAGCCATAAGCATTGCAAAAGCAAAAAACGGAACCGGCCACGAAATTCCGGGATAGCCGAGTATATTAATGAAAACCAGCTCCGTTAAAGCACCGGAAGCTAGATAGGCAACTCCCAGAGAAATCAACGTATAAAAGGGTATCACCAGGGATTTGAAAAGGAAAACCAAAACAGCGAAGATCCCCAGAGCAATCAAAATGCCTGTCCGCATAAAATCATTTTGGGATAAATCTCGCAAATCTCTGCTTTGAGCGGGTATCCCCCGCACCGCAAAGCGCTCCTCTTCAAACATTGTATCCTTTAAAGTAAAACTAGTTACTTCCTCCATCTCAGAAACGATTTCCATGGCTCTGTCGCTATATGGATTTATGTCGCTAATCGCCGATAAAAAGGCCACTCTTTTGTTTGTCGTGCCGTGCCATTCCCACAGGTCGGCAAAAAATTCTTCATAGATTTCAGAAGGAATAAAAAACCCTTCCAGAGGATTAGCATCCTGCCCCCCGATTTCCCCGAAAAGAGTTTGCAGATCCGACAAACCGTTTTTCACTTCGCCGAAGCCATAAAGAATATCTTCCATTCCGGAACATAAAGCACGAAGCCCCTCTTCCATTTGCTGTAGCTGCCCCAATAGAAGAGATTGTCCTTCTGCGATTTCATCAATCCCTGAGCCGAGCGATGCAGCAGCTCTCTCCAGTTCATCCAAGGAAACTGATAGTTGCTGCAGACCGTTTTCCAGTTGCTTTATATCCGACAGCATCGCAGCAAATTCCCTCTCCACGGGCAAGAACACCCAGTCTATATAATCCTCCAGCACAGCACTCAATTCGCTCAGCAAATCTATGAGCTTGTGAAGTTTGTCATAATGCTCCTCATCCTTTAAGTTGTCCTTGGCATCGGTTAACTTTTGGAGAATGACCTGCATATCTTCCATGCACTGCAAGCTTTCATAAATCTCGGTTAATTCCTCTTTCACTTTTTCAAAGTGCTCTATTAAACCTACTAACTTGTTTTCAAAAGGAACAAAAATTGCTGCGATCTCTTCTTCCTTTTCAGGCATATTTTCTATGATTCGGATCTTTATGGCTTGCGCCAAATCTTTTTTTGATTCGATTCCGTCAATAATCGAGGAGAGATGATCTATCTTAATGTCCAATGCTCTTTCTACCGCTTCTCTATCCTCCATTTCGGGGATTTTTTCCAAAAGTTCCTGAAAGCCTTCCTTATAGTTCCGGATCTTTGTCAATACGGTTTCTATCTTTTCTTCCAGAGGCTCAAATAATTCACCAATTTTTTCTTCCATCTCAGGGATAAGTCCGATCAGCTTCTTTTTGATATTCCTTACTTCAACATAATACTCTTCCATTTGTTTTTCAGCTTGCTCTACTCCCCCTAGAATCTCTTTTACACCCAGGCGAGTTTGGCAAATCCCGGCTGATAACTCTTCAACCCCTTTTGCCGCCTCCCTCGTGCCCGCAAATAGCTGCTGCAGTGCTCTTTGACCCTCTTTTAATCCTCCTTCTGCCGCCGAGATTTCCGTCATCGCCCTTTTTATACCGTCTTCCATTTCACCCATTGAAAGCAGTCCTTCATTCAAATTGCCGGCCATGTCGCGGGCCAAGTGTGGAATGGTGAACTGCTCCAACCTTTCGCCTTGCGGTCTGGTCACAGCACGAACAGCGCGGACATCGTCGATTTTTGTTAGATTCCCCGCCAAAAGTTCAAGATGGGCTATGGTTTGAGGGTCGTCCCAGTCGCTCTGACTGGCTTCTACCAGCAAGGTAGGGTGGAAAAATTCTCCTCGCCCAAAGACATCTTCGATGATGCGAAACGCTTTCACTGATTCATAACTTTCATCGATCTCCAATAAAGAGTCAAAAGAACGCTCATTGTCATAAGTCAACATCAAAGGTACCGTCAAAACGAGGATTAACAATAGAGTGATTCCCGGCCGCCAGGTAGCCATTCTTCCCAGCTTTCCCCAAAATGCATTGTCAACTTGCTGTTTTTCTACTTTTGCAGGCCAAAACAATCTCTCACCGAGTATGCTCATCATCAAGGGTGGCCACACCCAGACCGCCATGATGAGGATAATTATCGCAATACCCACATTCACTGCTGAACGGTATAAATTAAAGCCCGCAAGTCCGATGGCCAAAAAACCGATACAACCGGTAATGGCGCTATATAGAACAGCGGGAGCCGTGGCTCTGTAAACCTTTCTCATTGAACTTTGCGCATGGGGATTCTTTTTCATCTCCTCTTTATATCTTTTCATTAGCAAAATACTATAGTCTGTTCCTATTTCAAAGATAATTGCCAGGATAAAAATTTGTGTAAACTGCGAAACAGGGAACCCGAAGTGCTCGATCAATAACGCAACTATTGATAAACTAAGCACATAAGACGCACCCAAAGTCATCAAGTTAACGAGAGGAGCCACAGGTGAGCGAAAGATGAACAATAGAACCAAGAATATCAACGCTACCGTGAAACCTTCAATGGTCCTCAATCTGTCTTCGGTGGTCCGTATTACATCGTCCTGGATAATGGCATTGCCGGTAATGTAATGGTTCAAATTCTCTACCGCTGTCCCGTTTTCCAATGTATCCCTGATAAAAAAAATATCTGTAAGATCCACGTCCATTTCTAAAATGGCAAGTGCTATGTTTTCTGAATCGTCAACCAGCATATCTCCCCTGTCTTCCAGATCGGTAGGAAGAATCAAATCATCTACCTTTGCTTCTTCTTCATTTGCTTTGAATGTCTCCAACGTTGTCTTGATATCATCCAGATGATTTCTAATATCGTCTTCACTTTGATAGACAATCATAATCTCTTCTCCGGCCACTGCCGAATGATCTTCAAGGACACTTTGCGCAACTCTGGTCGGATACTCCTCGGGGATTTCAAAATGACCGTGCTCCCTGACGAGCCGGTTCATATCCGGAGCCGCCCAAAACAACAGAACGGAAACAATCACCCAGATAACTGCTAGAATGTAAATACTGCTGCGTGAGTATTTCACAGTGTTTACCTTCCTCAATGAGTGAGATATATTCTAATATAACTTCGCTTTTAGCCGGTCCTATCCTGCATTGGAAAATAGTGGATCGGAAAACAAAATGGGTTAAAACAAAAATATCTTTGCCTTTTTTTATTTGCCAACAAGCAAGGAGAAGTATCACATTATAAAGAAATTGATTTCTGTTGTATTAAAATAATCCAAAGAGGTAAGTGCTTATGGCAACTTGCGGCGGGCGACTCAAAAACGGAGCTAAGTGTTCGCAACCACTCTACCGGTGCCTGCAGTGCAATATCACTGGATGCAAACAAGAAAGAGAAAGGTTTTGCTCAAAACAAGCCTTTAACAAAGAGATATGCATCAAATGCGGTTCAAGACGAAAAGAGTTGCTATAACAAACTGCCAGCCACTCTGAAGGAAATTGGTTTTCCTTAGCCTTTCAATAAGGACTTCGGAATACCAGCGCATACACTCGGATTCACGACTTGGTGAATCTTGAAGCAAGGAGCATCCATGCATTAAGATATTTGCGAACATTTTCCCTCATTTTCAATTTTTTGTTCAATACAGGCAGGAATATTTCCAACTTCCTAGAAAAAATATAACTTTGAGGAGAGGCTAGAATTACAGTAGCTTTGTCTCTTCCTCAACAATCTAAACTAAGGGGGAAATTAGATGGTTAGTAAGAAACTTCTTCACCTTTCACTTGTATTGTTATTGGTCTTTTCAGTGGGGCTCACCGGATGTGGTGAACAGGTGGTTGATTCAGACGAAACCAAAGTAGCTTTCATCTATATTGGCCCTATTGGAGACGGTGGGTGGACTTATGCTCATAATGAAGGCCGTCTTGCATTAGAAGAAACCGTACCTAATCTTGATGTTACTTACCTAGAATCTGTAGACGACAACCCTGTTGACATTGAGAAAGTCCTGACAGACTTAGCTGAAGACGGAAACGAAATAATCTTTGCTACCAGCTTCGGATACATGAATAGTGTCCTGAAGGTTGCCGAAGATTACCCTGATGTAACTTTCCTTCATTGTTCAGGTTATCAGACATCAGAAAATGTTGGCACATATTTTGGCAGAATGTACCAAGCTCGATACTTGTCTGGTATTGTAGCCGGGAAGATGACTGAAGCCGACGCAATTGGCTATGTAGCCGCTTTTCCGATTCCTGAAGTTATCAGGGGCATCAATGCCTTTACACTTGGCGTCCAGTCAGTGAATCCTGATGCAACCGTTCAAGTTGTCTGGACAAATACTTGGTATGATCCCGTTGCGGAAAAAGACGCGGCTGTAAGTCTTTTGGAAGCAGGCGGTGTCGATGTGATCGCTCAACACCAAGATACTCCGTTCCCGCAGCAAGCAGCTGAAGAAAGAGGCGCCTATAGCGTCGGATACAATACCGATATGAGAGATTTTGCTCCTGAGGCAGTTCTTACCGGTCCGGTATGGAATTGGTCCGCATATTATATTCCTGCTGTAGAATCAATTCTAGACGGCACATGGGAAAGCACTGAATACTGGGGACACATGGCAGATGGGATTGTCGATCTAGCGCCGTACGGAGATATGGTCCCAGATGAAGTTATTACCTTGGTGGAGGAAGAAAAACAAGCCATTGTTAATAAAGAATATGATGTTTTCGCTGGCCCAATCAAGGATCAAGAGGGCGAATTGCGCGTGCCCGAAGGAGTTACCATGACTGACGGAGAAATGCTCAGCATGGACTGGTTTGTGGAAGGTGTCGAAGGTTCCCTCGACTAAATACAATTCACAAAGCCACTGCGGTTTTCCGCAGTGGCTTCATTCTATCTTAAAGGAGAAGCATTGTGAATCAATCATCTTCAGTTCAAATGATAAACATTACAAAACAATTCGCGGGACATTTTGCCAACAAGGATGTTTCTTTGCAAATCAACCCTGGTGAAATTCACGCTCTGCTTGGTGAAAACGGTGCCGGTAAAAGTACCTTAATGAACATTTTAACGGGTTTATACAAGCCAGACCAGGGGTCCATTCTTATAGGAGGAAAGCCGGTAACATTTCATACACCCAAAGAAGCAATAGTTGCCGGAATCGGCATGATACACCAGCATTTTCGCCTTATACCTAACCTCACTGTTGCCGAGAACATTATGCTCGGACATCAGGAAACCCCGTTTGTATTAACAAAAAAGAAAATCAAGCAGGCTTTGGATAGATCCTTCAGCAATCATCAAATCCATATCAAACCTGATGAGAAAGTTGCTAGACTTTCTATTGGCGAACAACAAAACGTCGAAATATTAAAAGCCCTTTTTAGAGGATCGAATGTCTTAATTTTGGATGAACCCACGGCAGTTTTAACTCCGCAAGAAACTGAAGGTCTTTTTTCCATATTAAAGAAAATGGCCTCAGACGGGAAAGCAGTCGTTGTCATAACCCACAAAATGCATGAGGTTTTTGAGATCTCCGACAGAATCACCGTTCTTCGCGACGGTAAGAAAGTAGGTGAAGTTAATCGGAACGATACTGACGAAAAAGAGCTGGCAAATCTAATGGTCGGCCGAAACTTTATAAGAAAGCCTGCTGTCAAAAAAAAATCGAAAGGCAACCCTGTTTTAAAATGGAACCATGTGTCTGTGAAAAACGATGCCGGGGTTTTAGCTTTAAAAGATATTACTTTGTCAATACACGAAAACGAAATAGTAGGTATTGCCGGAGTTGCCGGGAACGGACAGAAAGAGCTATGTGAAACGGCAGCCGGTCTTCGTGATGTTTTTGATGGCAATTATCATTTTGAAAACACTTTGATGAACCAGTTACCCCCGAAAGAGTTCATGAAAAAAGGGGTCGCTTATATACCAGATGACCGACTAGGAACCGGTCTTGTGCCCGGTCTAAATACTGTTGAAAATATGATTTTGAAAGACCGCTACAACCAAACAGAAGTAATAAGAGGACTGATCAACTACAAGCAAGCCTATTTGCACACATTGAAAGTACTAGAAGATTATAAGGTTAAGGTCAACAATATCCGCGCACCGGTAAAGCTTCTCTCTGGTGGCAATTTGCAGCGGCTTCTCTTCGCCAGAGAAATGACAGGTGAACCCCGTCTAATCGTTGCCTCATACCCTTTACGAGGACTTGACATTGAAGCGGCCGACACAGTCAATGAACTACTTCTCTCGCAAAGAGAGAGAGGAGCTGCTATTCTTTTCGTATCCGAAGATTTAGATGAACTCTTTCGGTTATCTGACCGTATCGCGGTAATTTTTGAAGGCCAAATCATGGGGATCATGGAAGCGAATGAAGCAACTGAAGAATCAGTAGGAATGATGATGCTGGGATCTACTAAAGTCAAGAAAGGTCAAATCGATGACACTAAACGATAAGGAAAATAATAAAAAAACGAATAAATGGATTATCACAAAAGATATTATTCCTTCCCCCACTCTCACTTTTTTAATTCCTGTTCTTTCAATATTTCTTGCTTTTTTAATTTTTGGTTTTTTCCTTTTACTATCGGGATACAGCCCTTTAAGGGTCTTTTCGATCATGTGGACTAATTCTTATGGCTCATTCTATGCCTTATCAGAGACCATAGTTAAGACTGTGCCCCTGTTAATTTGCGCTCTCGGCATCTCATTGTCTTTTCGTATGAAACTATGGAATATTGGAGCTGAGGGCCAGTTCCACGCCGGTGCTCTTGGTGCTACCTGGGCAGCCATAAATTACCCTCACCTGCCAGCTTATGTGCTTCTGCCCTTTATGTTCACAGCAGGCTTTTTCGCAGGAGGACTGTGGGCCTTATTGGCAGCTATCCCTAGAGCTTATTTCCAAGTGAATGAAACCATTTCAACGCTCATGCTTAATTATGTTGCTATCCTGCTATTGAATTATTTCGTCTACGGTCCGTGGCGGGACCCAGAAGGCTTTAATTTCCCTTTAACTGTTAGATTCTCAGATTCTGCTATACTACCAACCATATTCGACACAAGAATCCACAGCGGTATCTTGATCGGTCTCTTTTTCGCAGTGATCATCTTTGTGGTTTTCCAATACACAAAATGGGGCTATTCTATCAAAGTGATTGGCGAAAGCCCCTCAGCTGCCAGATACGCAGGGATGAATATAGCCAAAACAATTATTTTGGTAATGTTTGTCGGAGGAGGTCTAGCCGGCGTAGCAGGAATGGCCGAAGTCTCAGGTCTAGCACACAGACTTCAACCTGGCATTAGTCCCGGATACGGATACACAGCTATTATAATTGCCTGGCTTGCGCGTTTGAATCCTTTTGCTATTGTCGTGGTTTCATTTCTTTTCGGCGCTCTTCAGGTCGGCAGCTTTGCCATTCAAACAACAGGCCTACCTGCTGCTGCTATTTCACTGCTTCACGGGATGATCCTCTTTTTTATCCTAGGTGGCGAAATATTCACTTATTATCGCCGGATTCCGCTTGAACCCACTTCTAATTCAAATATTGAAAATGAGGTGAACTAATTTGGATCTCGCTCAAACGATTTCTCTGTTAGCAGCCGCTGTTACCGCCGGAACGGCCATTTTGTATGCAGCTTTGGGAGAAATTGTCACCGAAAAAAGTGGTATTCTTAACCTTGGGGTAGAAGGCATGATGCTCAGTGGAGCCGTTATGGGTTTCTTTGGAACCCATATTTCAGGAAGCGTTTGGATAGGGCTTATCTTTGCTCTTCTTGCAGGAGGGTCTTTAGCTCTCATTCACTCTTTTCTTACAATCACTATGAAAGCCAACCAGGTGGTAAGCGGTTTGTCTTTGACTATGTTTGGCACAGGGCTTAGCGCTTATTTAGGTAAAGACTTAATTGGGATCCCGGCAAGGGCCACTTTCGGAACTGTTCACTTTCCGATCCTTTCCGAAATTCCTCTTATTGGACCCATATTTTTCCAACAAAACACTTTGGTCTATATATCCTATATTATTGCTGTTCTACTATGGATTCTGCTCTTTTATACAAGATTGGGTCTTTCTATTCGAGCTGTGGGAGAGAATCCTGCAGCTGCCGATTCAATGGGCTTAAATGTATTTTCAATCAGATACCTGTCCACATTGTTTGGCGGCATGATGGCTGGTCTAGGCGGCGCATCCCTTTCTCTTTCTTACGCCCCCGCTTGGCTAGAGAACATGACAGCCGGCAGAGGTTGGATTGCTGTGGCCATGGTCATATTTGCTGCATGGAATCCTCTCAGGGCCCTTTTCGGATCTTATTTTTTTGGGGGAATCGATGCTCTTGGCTTTCGTTTACAGATCATCGGCTTTAATATCCCTTCTTATTTCTTGAGAATGCTGCCTTATTTGTTGACTATTGTTGTTTTGATACTAATTAATGTCCGCAAAGAAGGAAGAATCTCTTCGCCTCACGCATTGGGGACACCTTACGACCGCGAGGATCGCTAATGATTTCTTGTTATCATGCTCATGCGATACCATTTTTGACTGCAGAACAGTGTCTGCTTTGCTGCTAAATTGAATCTGAACTAGATCGAATAGAGAATTTGATATCTCAATAAAAAAACCCCACGAATGGGGTTTTTTTTCTTATGGTGCCGAAGGTGGGATTCGAACCCACACAAGCATAAGCTTACGGCGCCCTGAACACCGCGTGTCTGCCAGTTCCACCACTTCGGCTTATTTATTTATACTCATATTGTACAGAAAGAGTTTTTTCTTGTCAACACAAAAGAAAATGTGCTGTTTTTAAAGTGTGATAATGTCACCTTATTATTAACTTGGTAAAATATCACTATGAACGAGGTGAAATATGTAATGACACAAACACAACTGAATAGGTTTAAGATGTTATCTCTTCTTATTGCAGGTAAGATAATCACAGCAGCAGCAGAAAAAGATCCAGATTTCAGCGAGCGCTAGATCAAAAAACTCAAAATAAGTAAACACGCAACTCCCTTCATTTTTAAAAACCAACACAATTATTGCCATGCTCCAAATACACATGTTTTGACTTCATTTAATAACCTGTTGAGTCTCTCCCTGTGGTTATCATTCAGGTCAATACAGCTAAGATCTTCTGTTCCTGCTGTTTTAGATAAAGAGCTAGCCGGCATTTTACATTTTGTTGAAATATATTCTATTTACTTCCTCATTTCATATAATAAAAAAGGTTGTTTCTGTTTGTTTGGTTGGTTGTCAAATTTAGTCATCATCCGTGTTTCAACTTTATAGAGGGAGGCATTTTATGCTGAAGACAGGGCAAAGACAAACCACTAGTTCAAACCTGCTAGTATCATTGGTCATCATTTCTTTGCTTTATGTGGTCATCGCTTCTCATGAAATGATTGCGCATCAAACTATCATCGCTTTTTTCATCAGGATTATTTTGGTTTTTATTTCTGCCTTGTCCTCAGCTTACTTATGGGCCTTTCTCCACCACCATGACTCGCCTTATCGAAGCACTTCTTTACTTTTTGTTTATTTCGGGGCCTTGGCAGCCGGCAACTTATTCTACCCAAACACAGACATTGTCTATCTAAGCTATGTATTTATTATACCGATCACCATCTGCGCTTTATATTGGGGCCCCTTTCTATCCCTAAAGCTAACTTTGTTGGCATGCATTGTAATTGTCATTAAGCACTTAGCCCACCTTGAATACAATGCAAGTCTTTTCCTGCACGATATAACCGTTATGCTGGTACTGCTTCTATTGAGCACTTATCTGCCCCTTATCTTCTCTTTACAACCTTCAGGAAGTGACGCTGCAACGATTGGAGAAAAACAAAGTACCATGAAATGTTATTTGCAGCCTAAGCAGCCACCTGTGGCTAAATTCCATAGTAAACTAACTAACCTTTCTAAGAGTGACAATTTATCCTCAACACTAACAGCACTTCTTGTCATTATTGACCAAAAAGACCGCTACACCTGCGGTCATTCTCTAAGGGTACAAGAGATAGCCCAATGCCTAGCAGACAAGCTAAATGTCCAGGGCAATGAGAGAACGAACCTTTCTTTCGCCTCACTTTTTCATGATATCGGTAAAATCCAGATAAGCAGATCCATCCTTACCAAATCAATGCCTCTACTAACTGAGGAGTGGGAACTGCTAAGTCTTCACCCACTTTGGGGAGTAGAAATATTAAGAGAGCATCCCATCCTTGCAGGCGCTCTCCCTTATGTTCTTCATCATCACGAAAGATACGACGGTTCTGGCTACCCAAACGGTCTGATTGGAAATGATATCCCCGCATGTGCTAGAATCCTTACGGTAGCCGACAGTATTGATGCAATGACAGCTGCGCGCCCATACCAATTGCGTAAAAATCGAGAGGATGTCATCAAAGAATTAAGATGCAATAGTAATAAACAGTTTGACCCGATTGTGAGCAAAGCGGCAGTAGAGCTAATCAATGAGAAGAGAATTTTATAGATTACATCTCATCAGGATCAACATTAATCTTCCCCGTCATTTGGCGGACACTGACTGATATGATCTCAATCCCAGACATATGTTTTTCCGATAGTTTTTCAAAGGGTTCGCCTTCTGCATATTTGTTTACAATTTTTTCTGCTGCAGCTAATTTAGATTTTGGATCTTCAAGAATTTTTGCTTTCCCATAGGCAAGAACGCTCCAAAATCTCACCCCGTAATCACAGGGCATTTTATCTTTGACTAATTCTAGCGGTTCACTTATTTCAAAACAGACCTCATCATGATCGCAAATGTTATCGATTTTTTGTCCATATTTTTTGCTGTGAATATAAATCTTGTTGTTTTCATAGGCAAAATTAACCGGAACGATATAAGGTCCTTCTTTTCCTTGTGTAGCCAATCTTCCGTAAAAAGCATTTTCTAAATTCTCCTCGCACTCATCCTTACTGATCCATTTGGCTGGCATTTTACTCCCCCTCAAGTACTTTTAAGACAATTTCTATGATATCTTTTGTATTCCTCCTGATAAATATCATTGTTTCCTTTGATAATGTTTAAGCACGTCATTTAATCATAATTTTGCAAGCACCAATTTAATGGGCGATATTCTCTATTTTCAGTGCGCTCAACTTTGTCTTATGTTGAGCAAAGCTTTGACCTAAATAGGCAAAAGCATTACCAAATAACCAAAATTTCCCTCAAAGTTAACATTTAGCTATGATAATAACTGATTATCGCCGAATAACTACAACATCAAGTCCCATAGTGTAAAATTGTTGTAGGAAAAAACAAACAAGAGATCATCCTTTTGGTAAAATAGAATCACCACACTCTAAACACCAAAAGGAGAGGATCTCTTGTGAGTAATATTTTACTACAAAT
>SLNR01000070.1 GCA_007132905.1 Candidatus Sumerlaeota bacterium
AATGTGAGCCACTCGAGTTAAATGATTAAACATTGTTGCCGAGGAAATTACACACTATTTTGGACTTGACTAGTTCCGATTTTTGGCAGTCTTCTTGTTACTACGATAGTAATCAAAATTAATATAAAACCTGTTGATTGCTGGATTTGACCTATCGTCGCGGCTAGATGTTCAGCTACCCCCAAGTGGAAAACATCCCAAGGACTAACCCCGAGACCGGCGCGAACCGTAAATACAACTCCGAACCCGCATAAAAAAAGGCCGAGAAATAAAATGATAAACCTCTTTACATAGTGAAAGATGTTTCATTTCCCCTTTCATATTTCATTCTTTGACTTGCCTTATGATAAAATGAATACAATCAGAAGTATTAACTATTACAAGGAGTGATCACATGGATCTTTTTGATCAACAAAGAGAGAAGATGATGGATACCATCTCTCCTTTAGCACTCCGCATGAGGCCGAAGACACTCGATGAAATCGAAGGGCAAGACCATTTGCTCGGCAAGGGCAAACTTTTACGAAGATTAATTGAAGCTGATCAACTTCAGTCAATTATTTTGTTTGGGCCGCCAGGGACAGGTAAAACAACCTTAGCCAGTGTCATTGCTGTGACAACGAAAGCTTATTTTGAACAGCTAAACGCCTCCGGTTCCGGTGTTTCCGATATCAGAAGAATCACAGCCGATGCCAAAGATCGATTAGGGATGCATCACAGAAGAACTGTTCTGTTCCTTGATGAAATACACCGCTTCAACAAAAGCCAACAAGACGCACTTTTACCTCATGTTGAAAACGGCACCATTATTTTAATAGGCGCAACAACTGAAACTCCTACTTTTGAAATTAATCCTGCGCTAGTTTCCCGTTCCCGCATTTTCAAATTAGAGCCCCTTGATGACCAAAGTGTGAAAACTATTATCCAAAAGGCATTGAATAATAAGGGACGAGGCCTGGGCCATAAAGACATCCAACTCGAAGAAAAGGCCCTTCACCATATTGTACAGGTTTCAAATGGAGACGCACGTATTGCGCTCAATACACTTGAAATGGCGGTTATTTTACAAGAACCTGATGATAGTGGTCGCCGTACTATCGATTTGAAAACAATAGAAGAGTCTGTTCAACATCGAGCCATTCAATACGATAAAGGTGGAAACGAACACTATGATATTATTTCCGCTTTTATAAAAAGTCTTAGAGGCTCAGATCCTGATGCCGCTATCTATTGGCTTGCCAAAATGATTTACGCAGGTGAAGACCCCAGATTCATAGCCAGACGAATGATTGTCCACGCGGCCGAAGACGTCGGGATGGCTGACCCAACTTCACTGACTATAGCGACTGCAGCTGCTCATGCTGTGGATTATGTTGGTCTTCCAGAAGCTAGAATTCCGCTAGCTCAAGCGGCTATTCATATTGCGACTGCCCCAAAGAGCAATTCCGTTGTGACAGCCATTGATAAAGCTCTGGACGATGTTAAGACCCTAAAATCGGGAAAAGTCCCCAATCATCTAAAAGACAGCAGTTACAAGGGAGCTAAAAATTTTGGTTTTGGGGAAAATTACCTCTACCCTCACAACTATCCTGGAGGTTATGTTGACCAGCAGTATCTGCCCGACGGGCTTAAAACTGCCTCTTATTATAAACCGACCGCCCACGGTTATGAAAAAGAGATAAAAAAAGAACAGGAAGAAAAAAAGAAGAAATAGCCTAAACATGGGATGTTCGCACTATAAAATGCTGCAAAGAAGAGAAGCCTCTGCTTATCAAACAGGGCTTCTCTTCTTTGCGATTCATACTATACCATAGATTTGATTGTATCAAGAGTACTATCGATGTCATCTGCATTCACATCATTGTGAGTAACCATCCTTATTCTTTCTGGACCAATTGGATTGGCAAGGATTCCTCTTTTTTTCAGTTGATTTGAAAATGCAGGCGCCTGCATGTCAGTTTTTTCAATCGAAAAAGCGACAATATTTGTCTGCACAGTGGAAAGATCAATCGTTATTTTATTTACTTCCGACAAGCCTTTGGCTAATTTAGCTGCGTTTTCATGATCCTCAGCCAGCCTATCAACCATGTCCGTGATTGAAAGGATCCCCGCTGCCGCAAGAATACCTGCCTGTCTCATACCGCCCCCCAGCATTTTCCTATATTTCTTCGCCTTTTCGATCCAGTCAGCTTTTCCCGCAATAATGGAGCCTACAGGAGCACAGAGTCCTTTTGACAAACAGAACATGACGCTATCGACATGTTTGATGATATCCTTCACATCCACTTGTAATGCCGTAGATGCATTAAACACCCGAGCACCGTCTAGATGTACGGATATCCCTTTCTCTATCCCTAAGCCTTTTATTTTTTCCATTGTTTCTAAAGGAGTTATTGTCCCCCCGCCGCGGTTATGAGTGTTTTCTAGACAAATCAGTTTTGTTTCAGGGTAATGAATATTTTTTGAACGGAGAACTTTTTCGATATCCTCTTTGTTTACAATGCCGTGCTTTCCTGGTACCAAACGGGGCTGTACTCCAGCTAAAGCAGTGATCCCTCCCACTTCGTAATAATATATATGTGCCTCGCTCTCAAGAATAATTTCATCGCCGCGCTCAGTATGAGCCATAACGGCAATTTGATTCCCCATGGTGCCGCTAGGAACAAAAAGTGCCTTCTCCATACCAACTTTCTCAGCAGCCAACTCCTCTAGACGATTGATGGTGGGATCTTCACCATAAACATCATCCCCCACTTCAGCCTCATACATTGCTCTTCTCATCTTCTCTGTTGGTTTTGTCAAAGTATCACTTCTTAAGTCAATCAATCTTTCCATAAATACCTCCCCTTTCTCGAACAATAATCAAATATTCAACATTTTCTTTGTAAAACCTGCAAAATTAATTATGGATTACCTTATCATCTTCTTTCCATCCGATTTCGCAAATTTTAGTTTGCGCATCTACCTAATCAAAAAATGGTCCGACCTTTTTTATCGGCTGAAACAGAAAAAGCCAGACCGTGCGTAACCATTTAAAAAAATGTCCTATTTCGATTATATTATTTCCTGCTGCACCCTATCATGATCCATCCTCTTCAATTTTACCCAAGGCTATTTTGATAGCCTTGCTGCATCTAAATATTCTCAGCAGACAAATGCATGACCTTTTCATCAAATTCTCATAGAATAAAAACAACAACCGAAAATCATCACCCCCACCATGCCGTGTAAGCCGCTGTTTTGAACCTGCTCGCGCAGGTGGGTGCCCTCCT
>SLNR01000064.1 GCA_007132905.1 Candidatus Sumerlaeota bacterium
AGCGGGCGCTATGGACAAGATGCCTGCGGTTCGGCAAAAACAGAAAAGCCTGTTCCACGTTTAGCCGCTGTATTGGAGGAACTTTCCAGCCGTGAAAAGAATTCGCATCCGTATCTGCTTTGGGAGACCCAATTGATGAGAGAAAAAAACCGGGTCTTTGATTCCCTTCATGATGCTTGTACTCTTATTGATTGCTTTTTAAGTAGGCGTTCATAGTTCACCATTGTTTCTTATTTTAGGCAAGCAAACCGTATTCTCAGAAGAATCAAAGAAGGCCTGCTCGGCTGCGATCTGGCCTTCTTTAATAATTTAAGCAAGCAACACTCATCGAGTGAGATTGAAGAAAACAGCACTGGTCTAAACCGCCCCTCCGATAGTGAATCTTCTAGGGCTGATGAGCCTGTCAAAGACAGATCGTCATTAACTTAAAATCTTATCCTCTTGGCTCGCACTCTTTTTCTTTTTGACAACTTAGGCCGTTTTCCTTGGTCAGTGCGATACACACTGTTCTTCAGATAAACTTCATCTTCTCCTTCAGCAATCAAACTATTATTGGCCATTTAGCTTGTTGTTTTGGTTAGGCCCTTTCATTGTTTAACTGTCTTTTAGTGTATCCACATGTCCTAAAAACAATATCGTTTCCGTAACCTCATCTTCTAAAATGAGCACGAAGGGACGGTCTACTTTCATCTCAAAGTCCAAAGCAGGCAGGCTCGTTACCCCTATTTCGACCGAAGTGACAGCAGCCGCTTCCGTACCCCTCTCATCTACTTCGATCAATGTCTTATGCAGCACTTCACTAATATAGATGTCCTCACGATACTCTTTGGAAACCATGTTAGAAAAATCTGATCGGTAAGGATCGAACACTTTCCTGATCCCAATCTCGTTTAACATTGGTTTCAACGGAGTCTCATAAGTTAACGAAAATCGTGGCAAACTTAAGGCACCCTTTTGCTCATCCAATTCCTTTTTTAACTCCTCCCAGGTTCCGCTAGTGATTGACTTCTTTAATTCACTTAGTGAAGCAGCATCTTGAGGAAGCAAAACATACATGCCAAATCTTTTTTCTTCACCATACGGAAGTCGTATGGCTTTTTTTGTTTCATCAGCGTAGTAGGAGAATTGTCCTGTTTGATGCATCATGAAAGCTTCATTAACTTCTTGCTTATAGTCAGTAAATGTCCCTAAATAGGTGTCTTGGGTATCAAAAGAATATGTCCATTCCCCATTGAAATACAAGGCATTCATCAGAAAAAGAATGGTAAGGGGATCAATCGGATCTTCTACGATATCGGTAATTTTCTTGTTCGTTGCCTGTTTTACCCATTGGTTTATAATATTAGCTGCTTGCGGATCCATGAAATCAAGACTTTTTGTCTCAGCGAGATGATACATTTCGAGCCTGTCCCGATAAGATTCCAAAAACGGTACATCCTCTCGAAACCACGCAGAATTAGCCGTCAAGAGTTCAACTTTCTCATCTCCCGTCTTTAGATAATATAGCTGAGCTAGAAGGTTCTCAGAAGCTTCCTTTTCATCTAAACCAAAAATGTGCATCGCCTCTGCCATTTCTTTTTGCGAAGCTCCGTCAGTACCTGAATAAACCATATTCATAGCCGCTCCGATACTAAAAGGGGAGATCAAAACGTTCTTTTCCTCTTTCAAAACTTGGTAAAGATCAAAACCAAATTGATTCTGCCTCTTTACGATTTCTTTGTCAAAAGCATCTAAAATCTGTTCGTCTGGCTTTTCCATCGTCATTGCAGTTATGTTTGTCTCGCATCCTACCGCTAACATAGAAAGAATCAACATGATTATAAGTAAATATTTCCTTTTCACCACGATTACCTCCTCGAGAAATTGACTGCCTTTACTTTTGGACGAACCCACCTGAAAATAAGTTCCTGGAAAAGGATAAGTCATCAGTAAAACGGAATAACTATAAAAAAACAACGTCAGGGGGATTTCCTTTTGCAAGAAAAAGTACATTCCTTAGTCAAACGACATATAAATCTTCGGCCGGCTTCGACCGAACAGGATATTTATAAGCTCCTTTTCCAAAGCTGCCTGGGTTTAGGACATTTACTCGAGTCCCCCTCCAAAGCTCTCTTCTATTTAGAGCGTGAGATGGGACAAGTAAAACCTGATCTGCTGATAGAAGACCTAGTCGAAGACATCAGTCTATGCCATCCAGTGGCCAGAATTAATTTGAAACCTTACAAAAAATCAGGTCTCAGCGCCCATCAGTTGTTTGATATCATGCTCAAAACAGAAAAACAATTTATCCCTTCGAAAAAACTCTTTATAACGGCGTGGTCTGCCTACAGCGACCTCGTGTGGATTGGAAAGCTCCCCGGCGATGCTGATCGCATCGAAAAATTAACTTTCAATTACCGCTCAGAGGGATTTCCTCCCGCCCATCATTCAGATCAATACAGGAAATTTTATTCTCCTGCTTATCGGATTGTAGACAGTCAGCTGTTTTCTACTTATATTCAGATAGATAACACTACCAGATGAAGGATTTCCTCTGAATAAGGAGAATTTTAAAGTTATAACATCATAATAGAGAAAGGATGGTATCCCGTGGATATATTTAAAAAGATCGGCAAAACAGCAAAGTCTACGGCTTCAACTATTGGAACTAAGTCTGTTGAATTAATGAACACCGGCAAGCTCATGATGGAGAAGAACAACTTGAAAGGTAAAATCACATCCCGCTTCAAAGACATTGGCAGCATCATATACAAAGCTCACAAAGACCAAATCTCTCCTGACGAAGAAAAAATCATCGCTATATGCCAGGAAATCGATGACTTAGAAGTTCAAATTGCTGACATTGAGCAAAAAGTCAAGGAAGAGAAGGAAAAAAGCAAGAAAGCTCAAGAAACAACTTATAGCGAAAATGCCTCTGAAACTGAAATAGAGACACCGCAAGAGAAGGTTCGTGAAAGCCCAACAGAAGAAGAGGAAGAGGACGAAGAGAAAAAAGATAGCTGACAAAGGTAAAGAGGTGCGTTCTTATTACGAACCGCACCTCTTTACTATTAACTTGTCACAAGTATCGTGCTTTTCTAGTCTTTCCGTTCACAAACAAGGATTTCCATCTGATATGAATCATTTGCGGAGCAGAAATCATCTTTTTATAATAGTACAACTATTTCACCGCTTTTAACCCTTGAGCAAACTGCGTATATATTAGGGCAGGAAAGGCGGTTTTTTGCTCTTCTCTTGATTTTGCGGAGGAAGTTCGGTTTCGATTTCTGACTGTTTTAACTGCGACTCATCGAACTTAACTATCACTTGAGAAGCGCCGAAGCTTTTCGCCAAAGCTGAAAGTGTGGTTTCACATGAACGCTGAATATCTGCCCACATATTCGCTGCCAAGTTTCGGGACATAACACCTGCCTGCTCGCGTGCTTCATCTTTAAGGCGATTTTTTTCCTCCTCATCAAAACCCGTTCCTAAAGCACGGTTCAACAGGTCTGGCAAAAGCCAAGGTAAAAGTTTACTGTTTTGTTCGTCATAAAAATTGATATCTAAAATCTTTATATCATAATAGCACGGCGGCATATTAAGGATGAATCTTTCATCAGCCGCTTTTTCTATTATGAAGTCTTTGCTCTTTAGATTAAATTTAAACTCAATATCAAATTCAAAAATCATGGCCATCTTTTTTGCAGATATAAGCCAGCGGAAATATCGTTTTCCGGTCTCCCCCATCCAATGCTCGGCCGTAGTCACAATCTCTTTTGCCTTCACTTTATAAACTACGAGTTCGCCTACTGAACGAATGTCTTCGATGGATACGTACACATTCATCTGCTGCTTTTTGGGAAGACCGCCTTTTGGCCTCCGCAACCAAAAAAGCCCACCGAGTACCGCAGCTACACCCATTCCTGCTAAAAATTCCAGCATTCGCATCCCCCTTATCTCTATCCTTCTGAATTATTTCCACTTATGGTCCTTTTATTCCTTCATTAAAGAAGCTAAGGCTTTTTGTAAGTTTTCCTTACTTCTTTTTTTGAAAATGATATAATGAAGGCAAGCATTTCCAAATACACCAAACACAATCCACTAGGGGTGGTTCAATTGAACATTGAAGTAATTGGAGTCCCATTAGATCTTGGAGCCGATCGTAGGGGAGTCGATATGGGGCCAAGCGCCATAAGATACGCCGGACTTAAAACCGCTATCACCGATCTAAATTATCGATACATTGATCTCGGCGATATTGAAGTCCCCACTCCAAAGGAATATGAACACCATGAAAACACCTCTCTAAAATATTTAGAGGAAGTGACTTTGGTCAACAAACGTCTAGCCGGCTGTGTAGCCAGTACCCACCAAAGAAAAAATATCCCTTTAATACTAGGGGGCGATCATAGTTTAGCCTTAGGTTCCATTTTAGGAACCCAAAGCGTCTTCAAAAATATCGGAATCATTTGGATCGATGCACACGGTGATTTTAATAATGATCAAACAACCATCAGCGGCAATCTCCACGGAATGCCTTTGGCGGCCGCAACCGGTTTCGGACCAAAGACTATGACAGAGTTTAAAGATAAAGATGTCAGCTTTGTTAATCCCGAAAATATAGCTCTGATCGGCGTTAGAGATCTTGATAAGGAAGAAAAAAAATTGCTGAAGAAAGCCGGCGTTCATGTATTTACCATAGCCGATATTGATGTTTATGGGATGAAGGACATAATGGACCAGGCTTTACAAATTGCCACCAACAATACCGCCGGTTTTCATCTCAGCTTTGACATGGACGCCCTCACTCCCACCGAAGCACCCGGTGTGGGTACACCAGTACCAGGTGGATTAACCTATCGGGAGTCCCATTTGGCCGCAGAGATGATAGCTAAAACAAACAAGCTTTTATCGTTTGAGTTTGTTGAAGTAAACCCTATCCTAGACCGAATGAACCAAACCGCAAAGGTGGCTGTAACCTTAGTTGCGTCGGTACTGGGGAAGAAAATCATTTGATAATTTCATAACGATTGAGTGCGATAAAAAATACCCCTTTGCATAAGGTGAAAGCTGCAGCAAAGGGTATTCTTTATAGAGACCAAATTGTTTGTTCCTGTCTAATAAGGCAGTTCCTCCGGATATCTTTCGCTAATATTCTCCCAATATGGTCTGATGGGAAGATAACCGTCTACTCCTTCTTCGTCTTTGGTTGGTACCGGATTGTCCCTGATATCGACAGACGCCTCGATATCAAAAGCCGGGTCGTCCTGTAATGCGCCTCGTTCCATAAGATCGCCCAACACGGTAAGATCAGTGATACCGCAATTTCTCAAGTTGATTCTCCACAACCGGTCCAATTGAGAAAGGAAATGAATTTGCTCACCCATCGGGACATTTCTCATAATGAGGACTTCTAAATACTCAAGATCTCCCAAAGGGGACAGGTCGTCAATAAATGGATTGGTATGAATGTTTAAATAAGTTAAATTCTGAAGATGGCGAACAGAAGAAATGGACTTTAACCTGGTCTCTCTTAGATTAAGTTCTTGCAAATGACGGTGCTCCTGTAATACATCTAGGCTCCCCTCTTCTAAAGGATTTTGGCTAATATCCAAGTATTCAAGAGAAGTAAGTTTGGACAGAGGATTTATATTTTCGATATGATTATCGCGAATCTCTAGAAAAATGAGCTCGTCAAAATGACTCAACAAAGTGATATCGGCTAGTCGTCTTTGCGGCGCTTCCGGAAAACGTCGCACATTGTGTCTCAAGCTGAGGTATTTCAAGGATAAATCTGTAATCGCATCAAAGTTGATCGTCTCAAGGCAGATTATTTCATTATTGCGAAGGCTGAGAAACGTAAGGTTTTCCAATCCTTGTAGCGGAGATACATCTTCAATGAAATTGTCTTCTAAGTTTAGATGCGTCAGATTGACTAAATTTTCAATACCGTCAAGATGCCGAATGTCAAAGCCTCTGGCATCAAGGTCGGTAATTCTTTTGACTTGGCCTTTTCTAAGGTTGCCTTCCGGCTCTTCCAATTCCTCTCTAATCACATCTTCCAGTCGAGGGTCCGCAAAAGAAACAGTCCTTTGGTTTGATATGAAATAAGCTCCTGCAAAGATTACGGATACGACCACAATCAAAAGCAGCACTTTTCTATAAAGCGGCTTCATATACTTTCACCCTTTTCCATGAAATTAAAAGATAGAACCAGTGGAATATAAGCTGCCGTCCCCTTACTACGGGAAACGGCGGCTCATTTCTAATGCTCCCAAGCATCAAACATTCTCATCTCTTCATTGGACAACCGAAAATAGTCCCGGATATAGCGGAGCAGATAAGCATGCCTGTTTTCGGCAAACACTCTCAAATGCTGAACATGTCCCCTCCAATTGTTCATTGATCCTCCCCATCTTTCTAGGTGGCGAGGCATTTCTGATTCAATATTTGCAGCCAACGTATCAATTCTTTCTAAAACATGTTCTTCGGCAAAAGTGTTGTTCAGATGAAAAGCAAGTCGATCGATAAACTTCTGTTTGAAATACGGGTTTTCCAATAAATTCACCATGAGGTCGGTATTAAGCCCTCTGGCATAACCGGTTCCTCTAGGGTCTGTCACGAATCGAATTGAATTATGATCATAATTGTTTATCCAAAAGGCCCAGTCAAAATCAAAACTAATCCAGCGCCATCTTCCTTCCTCGCTTTGCTCACGCCAAAAGCGTATGTTGGCCGAATCCGTCTGGGCAAAATAGACTTGGGCTACCCAGTAGTCTACATAATTTTTTATATCCATCTGTGTTTTCATGTACTCATAATTCTCGGGCACGGAAAGATCGTTCCGGCGGGCAAAGTTCACCATGTTATCATAGTGGGTCCGAGAACCTGATCTAACCCAGCCGTTGCCCATCAGCAAATCAACCTCATCGGAATCTACCCCGTGATTATATGCAAGAAAATGCTCGTTGATTCTTTCTCTGATATTGTAAACGCCCCAGTATTCTCCATTGATATAAAGTACAGACTGCCTGTGTGCTTGATAATCAAGGCCTGTATTGGCCAACAAACTTGTCATCATGATATCTCTGATTTTGGAAAACTTCCAATCTTGGCCGGATGTCCTTAAAGTTATTGCTTTATTACTGAGAGGTTTTTCGGGATAAAAATCGGGAAAAAACGGATAGGTGAATTCATTGTAACCATAGACGTTTCGGGCAAAGAGATGAAACGACTTTTGGGGTTCTGCCCGACTGTAGGCCCCCGCAATCCGCATCCCCATGTCAAAATCAAAACCTAGACTTCCGTCGGGTTCATAAAATTCAACATGAGTAGGCACTTCAATGCTCTGCCAGTAATTGGCTCCTCGGTGCGGAAACACATCCGAGGCGCCCGGTCCTCTCGCATGAAAGCCGGTGACCGGGTGAAACATCGTGTCAGGGTCCGTATGGACAGACACCACCGGCAGTTCATGATCCACGCCGATCAAATAAGTTTGGTTCAACGCTTCACTTGGCAGTTTCCCTGCTTCCAGGGTTTTTGCTCTCAAAACAGTATTTTCCGTTATCGTGATGGGTCCTGTATACCTGGTACCTCTCTCATATGAAGGAGGCCCTAACCGGGCTGAATCGGTTACCATGAGATTTCTGCTATAGCGGGCGAAATGCGCCATGGGTTCTCTGCCATTTAATGTGTAATAGATTTCCGCATCGGGTGAAGGGGCCTCAAGGGTGATCGTTACCGGCCCGTCGTACATGCCCCCTTCATGTGAGGCAGTCGGCAGCAAAGCATAGCCCTTATATGCGTTTGAAGAGTTTTCTCTTCCGGGGGTCGGATCGTTAAAATGATACCGTCCGTCTCCACCGTCCGGATACCTCCCTATCGATATATCCGGTGAGAGTTTTCCAGTATGAAGCTCATCCAAAGTCACTCCGGTTGGATGTGTAAATACTACCGTTTCGCCGGTGGCTTGAATCTGATAGTTGGTATGGAGCTCTCCATTTGGGTCTCGCCTGTCCTTTCTGGAAGCAAAGACAACAAGATGCTCGCCCGGTTCAATCGTAACATCAGGCAACCGCCATCGAAACGGGTTGTCCTCTTTATCGGACAATCCATAACCTTTTAATAAAATTGGTTTGTCTGCGCTGTTATAAATCTCAATCCAATCAGGATAGTCTCCGTCTTCGTCAGCCAGGGTTGTCAAGTTTTCGGACATAACCTCGTTAACATGCAGCATGCCTATTTCTTCCGGCATAAAATCAGACAGGGACGAGAACCCCTCGGAGAGATTGGCCTTAGAGGGATTGGGTTTTGGAAAATACAACCATTCCTCCAGGTCATTGGGGTTTCTCCCATAAGACACATCGGGTTTCTGGTTCCTTATGGGGATCACGTCAATGATATGGCCTTCTGGGGTTTTAAAAACAAGTTCGTCATCACGGTCGTTTAGACCATAACTTGTATGAAGATATGGGTTCTCCGGATCAGCGCGGTTTTTCCCCGAAGCAAAAATGACCAGGTATTCGTCAGGCTCTATAACAGTCTCGGGAAAACGCCATTTATATGGATTGCTTTCTTTGTCGGATAACCAAAAATCCGTCAAATCAACCGGCTCGCTTCCTGAATTATAAAGCTCGATCCATTCGTGAAACTCCCCATTCTCATCCTCCAAAGAAGACCTATTCGTAACAAGAAACTCATTGATGTATACCGGAAAATCCTCCTCTAGCCAAGGCATATTGAAAACTTCATCGTAAGGGTCAGCATCATTGGCCCTTCCGGGAGTCGGTTCTAAAAAATACCTCCACTGACCGGTACCCGGTGAAATTCTCCCATAAGAAATATTCGAAGGAATCTTCTCATGAAAGGTAATCGAATCGATCACCCTTCCTTCGGGATTTCCCAAAATGACCGAATCGCCTGACCGGCCGATTCGAAAATTTGTATGGAGGTTTCCTTCTAGTTGATTCGTCCTGTCTTTACCCGAGGCAAACACAACCAAATATTCACCGGGCTCAATTGTAACATCCGGAAATATCCACATTTCGGATTCGATTGGATCATCCGACAACCAAAACCCTTCTAAAGAAAGAACTTCATTCGTAGGGTTAAATAATTCTATCCAATCCGGGTAATCGCCATCTTCGTCCTGCAGAACCACGCGATTACTGGCCATAATTTCATTTAATATCAGCTGGTTTTGCGAGCCGCCGGAAGGACCGACCCCCAATACAAGTACGGCCACTCCAATAACGGCGACCAAAAGAGGAACCCATTTCCATTTTCTTGGTCTTTTTCTGACACCCATGAAATCTCTCCTCACATAGAACAAGGCTAGAATAAGTCTGAATAGATCACATTCTAGTTTTGCCCTCTATTATAGCAGGTCCCATAAAAAGATTCAATTCATAGTGATTTGACTGATTTGAAGACTGAATCTAAAGATGCTACGACAGCATTTCTCTTTCCATTCAGCAATCCAAGATCTGTTTGAAGATATCTAAATACAGCAATAATTGTCCTTTAAGATGAAACATGAAGATTTGATCGACGGTTAGACCAAAGTAGTCTCGTCACAAAAACGAAATATCTGGTATGCATGAGTATGCAAGCGGAACTTTTATGACTTTCCGTTGCTTATTGCCGGATATTAAGAATATCTGTTAAATATCCATCCCTTCAAAAAAATAATTACTTTTCTTTGTTGAAAATAGCAGCGATCTAGAGGTTTTTCCATTTTTTCGTAAAATATATTCAATAGGAAAAGTCTTCCCATATTCCGGTTGCGAAATAATTCACGATGAAAGGGGGTTAAGACGGTCTGTTTTTGATAGATTCTGATGGCGGCAGCCCTTACCTACCCGGGTCGACAATTGAAAAAGGCGAAGGAGGGGTATTTATGAAGAAAAAAGCATTTTTTATCCTGCTGTCTTTTATGTTGGTGTTTTCATCGATAACTGTTGGTTTTGCTTCGGAGTACAATGATACGGTCACAACATACGATGAAGGGTCTTCGGACTGGAGCGACCACTGGAGAGTGGATGGACTTGACGTGGAAGGGATTGATGATATCCGGCTGGTCTACGACTATGACCTTCAGGGCGATTTTACTGGTGTATTCGTTGCACCGGCCATGGTGAGGGTTCGTTTAAACGGCGAATTTGTTGAAAACAGTTACCGTTCCGAAACAGGATCTTCCAGCCATAATTGGGAGGCAATCGTTGATGTGAGCGAGCATGATCAAATTGACCTGGAATTTCAGTATTCTATTGCACAGGCCAAAGCCGAAGATCATGAGACTTTAGACGAAGATCTACAGTCTGTAGTGACTGTCTACCGGGCCGGATACGAGCGTTTTCATAAGTACGACGTTGTCTTTATGGATTACGACGGAACCGTGTTAAAACAAGAAGTGGTGGTTCAAGAAAGCGATGCCACCGCGCCCCCTGATCCGCAAAGAGACGAATTCTTCTTTGCCGGGTGGGATACGGATTTTACCAATGTAACGGAAAATTTGGAAGTAGCAGCCGTATATCAGCGCTTGGCGCAGATCGGATTTGATGCTTTGCCCGAGCTGACAGGCAATTGGAGTATGTATCCAAGCGAATGGTATGAAGAAGACGGGCATCTCTTCGGGCCACTGTTTCCGGCAGAAGAGTCTGTTTTTGTGCTGACCGTGGAAAACACCTCCGCGGAAACCATGCCCTTAAACCCCTTAGCCATGTATGTGATTGGCTGGCGGGAGATTGATCCGCCACCGGGTCCACCCAGTCCCCTTCAAGCCGAGAATTTGGAGGAGTTTTCTGTAACAGTGGCCGGAACCGAAACCTTTGATCTGCTGGCAGAAGGAGATGTGCTGGGCGAGTTTTCCTGGGATACCGCTGAGGCCTATGAAGTTCTGCCCGGCGACACCCTTTCTTTTGAATATCTCATCAAACCCGGGGAAGTAACCATCGGCTATCTGGGAATTATCCCGTCGTTGGATATCGAAGTGCTCCCGCCCGATGCATCCAAAATCACGGCCGTGGTAAATCCCGAGGAAGAGCCCAACCGTCTTGAAATCATCGGGGAACCCGGCGCAGCCTATCCCTTCACGCAGGTAACCATATACTGGGTCAACGAACCCTATGGCCAAGTGTGGGTGGATGATCTGGTCTATGCCGATGAAGAAGGAGCCTTTGTTTTCTCTCATGCCGAGAGGATCATGGACTTTTGGGGAGACGAAGGCGAATTTGAGCACGAAGCAGGCAGAACTTATTATGTCACCCAAACCGTCTTTAACACAGAATCGGATTTTTCTGATGGAATTGTGGCCACTGATTTACCGGTAGAGGATCCGGTAGAAGATCCGATAGAAGACCCTGTAAAAGATCCGGAAGAAGATCCAGAGGAAGATCCGGAGGAAGAGCATCCCAAAACGGGGGGCTATGATCCAACCGGAATCGGACTCTTAATGATTCTTGGCGGAACCTTGCTTCGAAAGAGAAAATTCTAAAGAAGACAGCTAGATCCTTTTTGTAAGCGATTCTTTTCCATCAAAATGTTTCTCAGAGGAAAAGAAACTCCCTTGCGGCACGAGTATTTTTCGGTAAAACGCTGCTGCAAGGGAGTTTTGTTTTTGGGCATAAGAAATCATTTTTGAAAGGCTCGTTTGAATTGTAACAATTTGGTTGTAAAGCAGTAAGGTCTGATGATTCATTTATTAATCAATTGTCTGAAAAGATTAATGTGAAGAACATATTCTTATTAAAATATCTTTTTAATGCAAAATGAAAAGACAGGGACACATGAAAGTAAATTGAGTGGAAGAAGAAGATCTGTTCAGCCCACCAGAAATACTGCCCAACGGATTGATAAAACACGATTATAATCTTGTGCTTGTAGTTTGTCAGTTGCAAAGTAGAGGGAAGCGGACCGCCGATCTTTGTCCATATGAAACGAAATAGGTGGAACTTGAAAATGCATCTTAGCTCCTTCGGTTATCGAAAAAAGAACTTCCTCGCAGAAATCTGTTCCGCATCCGCCGAGAATTACAGCCACAAGGAGCACATATTTACTTTCGGCCGATATAATTCCAACTCTGGACTTCTTCCAGAAAATGACGAGTCAGGATGCGAGATTCCTCTGCATAAGAAACTTCTCCTTTTTCTGCCCGGCAGGGCAAAGATCATCGAGCGCTCGAAATGCTTCTCCCTGGCGAGAAAATCGTAATTCAAGGCTCTGATCAATTCTTTATATTCAAATCTCCGGCAGGAATGATACTTAGCAAAGAAACAAAATGGTAAAAGTCAACGAGCAGATTGATCGACACGGGGTTTTCGTTTTCCCGGTTCTTCTGATCAAAGACTCAAGGGAAGCAGGGGCCTTTTTTTCAGGAGGCCCGGGGGCTTTAAAATGTTCAGCCACGGCTTGATTTTTAGTTGAGATTGCCGGTGGCTGTATTGCATGGCTTCTTCCCCTCTTTCACCAACGATCGTGTATGTTCGTTTGCAATGGCGAGGCGCAGTATTTTGTTGTTCGCATGCTTCACT
>SLNR01000081.1 GCA_007132905.1 Candidatus Sumerlaeota bacterium
ACGAAAGCACCAAAAGTAAGAGCAGCGCCAGAAAAAAAGGATTATTTTGGTGCAAGCCAAGAGACGGTTTCAACTCCTGCGGCTTCGGATGCATAAAAAGGAGCTTGTTGAATGAGGATACCGTAAGATGGCAATATATTGTCTGTAAGAAGAGAGAGTTAGATCAATGATAATTCAAACTAAGGGAGGCCTGTTTTGGCGGTGCCGGCACTGCTGTCGACAGGACGGAGCAATTGTATGGATCGGGAGTGAGCTTTCGGTAGGGCCTCTGCCGGGCGAAGAAACTGTGCTTGATGGCGATGGCCTTCATAAAATTGACACGGTCTTTTAAGGTCGGTATCAATAAAAAAAAGATGTAACCATGTTTTTGCTCTGTCCGTCATGGTATTTGCTGCGAGGTTTGGTGTTAATTTCCCCGAGAGACAATACATCCCAGCAGATTTGGTTTAATCGTCTTATCCTATGCTTGTCTTTTTTGGGGGTCAACAACCACCATTTTTTTCTCTATGTGCTGGCGTTGTCGACTGTGCGGGTCTGTTTTATATAATCGGCACTTTTAATCAAAAAAATTCTCTTTTTCGATATCTTGTAAGCCCATTGTAAAACGGCCTTGATGGTCTCATCAGGGCCGTTTTGTGTTGGGTTGGCTTTCGTATATTGCCGGGCAGTGATTTGGGACCTTCATTACCGAACTGAAGTAGGCATGTAAGGCACAGAACTGGCTGCTGTGGGAGGTTTTATAATCACCTGTTTTTTAGAGTGCAGCAGATAATGTCCCGTGAAGGTGATTTTGTTCGCCTAGGGAACTTTTCAAGGAAAATGTGTATTTATGCATGGTAAGCTCAATTTTTAATACCAGGCTGAAAGCATTTGTAAGAGAGCCTCCCCGGCGATTCATCATTAGAAAAAATATGCCGATAGACATACGCCGCAACTGATTAGAGAGAATCCTCAAAAAAAATTTCGACATGATAGTTGAGTAAAAAAGAAAATCCTGCGCTGGATTGGGTTAGAATAAATGATCAGAAAAGTGGTTAATTTGACTCGACTGGGATCAAATGGTAATATAGAAGTGAAGTTTTGACAGGACTGGATTAGAAAGCGATCACGAAAGGGGGAAAGAAAGCGGTTCGGTCATATTGTGAAGAGCGATTACAATAAACCAAACCAATGAGGTGGGAAAAAATGATTAAAGGCGGTTATAGAGGGAAAATATTGCGCGTGGATTTGGATAAAGGAAGCGTAACCACGGAAGGACTGCCGAAAGAAGAAGTTCTGAGAAAATATCTGGGTAACTTTGGACTGGGTCTTTGGTATCTCATGAAAGAGCTCCCTGAAGGAGTCAGTGCCTTAGAACCCGAGAACCCGATGATATTCATGAATGCACCGCTGGTGGGGACGAGAGCGCCTTCTCCTACTAACTGTACGATTACTACATTGAACGCCGAGACAGGGTTTACAGTGGGACGATCACACAGCCACGGCTGGTTTGCGGTCCATCTAGGACGTGCCGGCTATGACGGAATTATCGTTACCGGCCAATCAGACGGCTGGAAATATCTGTGGATAGATGATGATAAGGTTGAACTTAGAGATGCTGATCCGTTTCTTGGAAAAGACACCCACGAGACAGAAGACGCCATTAAAGAAGAACTGGGCCTGACAGCTGAGTTTACAGCCGACGAGGGCTGCAGCGTGGCTTCCATCGGACCGGCCGGGGAAAACCTGGCCATGGGAGCAGCCATAGCCAATGATAAGCATCACCTGTTCGCCCATTCGGGGGTGGGAACGGTGATGGGGTCTAAAAAACTAAAAGCGATTGCTGTTAGAGGTACGGGCGAAGATACCCCTGTACATGATCCGGATAAGATGAAAGAAGCGACTCAGCAATGGGCCAAGCTAACGACAGAAGAAGGCCTCGCCCCGATAGTAGGGCAGGGCGGAGTACCCAAAAGTGAGTATGAAGGAGTCAAAGAACTGGTCGGTTTGGCGGTAAATAACTTCCTCACCAATGACCTAGAAGGTTTTGGAAAGGGAATGTCCGAACACGATATCACCCCCAACCCTTGTTTTCGATGCGCTATTGCCTGTAACTACAAGGTCGAAGTAACATCCGGACCTTATGAAGGGTATGTCGCCACTTTGTCCGGAGGCGGAGAAAACCAAGAGGGAGCAGCCTCCATTGTCGGAGTGGGAGGCGATGATCCCGGGGTCGTGTGGTATCTCACTGATTTAAACGACCGCCTGGGATTTGAATCGAGCACGGCAGGATGCGCTATGGCGGTGGCCTTTGAGGCATATGAAAAAGGGCTCCTCACCAAAGAAGATACAGACGGTCTTGAACTAAAATGGGGCGACTCAGAAGTGGTGGAAACACTGCTGAAGAAGATGGCCCATAGAGAAGGATTTGGAGATGTGTTGGCCGACGGGCCCAAAACTGCGGCTGAGCGGGTAGGACTTCCGGATGCGGGTGTTCATGTGAAAGGAGCCGGAATCAATCTGCACGACTGGCGGCGTGCCTGGGGTGTTTTGCTTGGGCAAATTGTTGGAAGCGGCGCCGGTTGGACCACTCCCGGAGCCGACTGCTTTACAGAAGAAAGCTGTGCCGGCTATCCGGAGAAAGCAGATCCCCTGGAGCCTAAAGGCAAAGCCGAAGAAGTGGCCAATACAGGTATACTAAAAATGCTTCAAGACTGCATCGGCATCTGCTGGTTTGCCACCTGGGGTATCCCGGAGATTACAAAATATGAGTCTGAGGCTATTGCAGCTACCACCGGCTGGAGCGATTTTGATCGGCAGGAAGCCTGGGAAGTCGGCGAGCGAGTGCATAATCTGGAGCGGATTTTCAATATTCGCCAAGGACTGACAGCCGATGATGATATCAACGCTTCGAAGAGGCTGACTGATCCTGCCCCCAAAGACGCCGGACCTGCGGCTGACATAAGTATTGCTCCGTATCTTAAAGGCTGGGTGCACGATTATTACAAAACACTCGGCTGGGAAGAAAAAACCGGAAAGCCGTTGAAAGCCACCATGAAGCGGCTCGGACTTAAGGAATACGAAGACATTGTGTGGCCCAAATAGGGAAGAGGGCTTTTGTCTTCTATGTCGAAAAGAGTCATATGCAAGGAAGCGCAGCGAAAAGGCTGACAGGCAGACGGGCCTGTCAGCCTTTTTAAATCGAAGAGGAGGGAGAATATGATTCCTCGGACAAAATATGCCGTAGAAAAACCTAAATACGAAGTTGATGAACAAAAGTACCGGCG
>SLNR01000018.1 GCA_007132905.1 Candidatus Sumerlaeota bacterium
AAATGCCCAAAACGAAAGGAGGGTGTATCATGCCTAGATTAGATGGAACGGGACCAAACGGCAGGGGCCCTATGAGCGGAGGAGGAAGAGGCCGCTGTGCTGACAGGGTAAGTTCGCGTCCGTTTTACGGAAGAGCAAGAAAAATCAAAGGAGCAGGATATCCCTGCTACCGGCCGGCAAGGAGATTTTATCGGGCGACGGCTCAAGAAAGGGAAGAATTTTTAGCTCAAGAAAAAGAGATGCTAGAAGAGGAAATCCAAATGGTCGAGGAGGAACTCAGTGAGCTGCAAAAAGAAGAATAAGGATGGGCCAAGGCTTTTAGCGCCTTGGCTTTTCTTTTGTCTATAGCCGGCTGACTTTTATTTAGTATCCTAACAAAAACACAGTAGAGATAGTTTTTTCATTATCTGTTTTCTTTATAGAACATCTATAAGCTGTTTTGTTTGCCATAAGTCAGATGCTGTATTTTGAGAACAGGCAGACATAGGATTGTTTCGTTTGGCGTTTCGTGTTACGATGGATTGGTGAGGAGGAGGGTGTTTATGCCGAGACCAATTAAATGGAGGAAAGTGGATTTTATTCCGGGAGTGAGGTATTTTAAACCCAGTGGAGTGCCGAAGATGGCTCTTGAAGAGAACATACTGAAGGTGGAAGAATTAGAATCTATTCGTCTTAAGGATTTGGAAGGATTGGAACAGGGAGAATGCGCAGAGCGTATGGGAGTCTCCAGGCAGACCTTTCAGCGGATCTATAATGCAGCCAAAAAAGCAGTGGCCGACAGTCTAATCAACGGAAAAGCTATTCGGGTTGCAGGGGGCAACTTTACAAGGAATATTTGCCCGGTTGCGTGCGAAAGTTGCGGCAGTGAGTGGGAAGAAAGCTATGAGAATTTTGAGCGGATTCTCGAGGGTGATTATGAATGTCCTCAGTGCGGCTCAAGAGACATCGTTTGTGTTCACGGGCAGGGAAGAAGGTTTTGCGGGGGGCACTGTTGGAGAGGCCAAAAAGAAAATGATTAAAGAGCGAAAGCTCTTTTTTTTTGAGTTTAATTCGTCAAAGATTCATTATCTCGGCTAAGATTTGCTGAAAGTTATTGACATATGCCCAAAACAAAGTTACAATTACGGTAGAAGAAATGAAATACGGAAGGGAGATCAAAAAATGACGGACAGTAAAACAGAGAAGACAAAGCAGTCAGTCGTGGACATGGCAGAATATCGTTATGGAGAAATCAAGAAAGTGGTAGGGATCATAAGCGGGAAAGGGGGAGTCGGAAAATCGGCCGTGTCTGCTTTGCTGGCAGCTTCTTCGGCGCGAGATGGTCTAAAGACAGGCATCCTTGATGCGGATATCACAGGACCAAGTATTCCAATGATGTACGGTCTGACCAAAAAAGTCAAGAGTTTAGATCACATCTTGCTGCCCTCAGAATCGGTGGAAAAGATCAAGATCATGTCGATCAATCTGCTGTTGGAAAACGAGGATGATCCGGTTGTCTGGCGAGGGCCTTTGGTTGCCGGGACGGTCAAACAGTTTTACAGCGATGTGGATTGGGGGGACCTTGATATCATGTTTGTTGACCTCCCGCCGGGAACGGGGGATGTTCCTTTGACAGTGATGCAATCTCTTCCTTTGGACGGTGTGGTGATTGTGGCTACTCCGCAGGAACTGGTGGGAATGATAGTGAAAAAAGCGATTCGCATGGCTGAACTAATGGATGTTCCTGTTTTAGGCGTTGTTGGGAACATGAGTTATATTGAATGCCCAAAATGTCATACAAGAATTGAACTTTTCGGAAAAAATCACCTAGATGACATGACAGCGTCAACCAAGACGAAATTGCTGGGGAATCTTCCCCTTCGGCCGGATGTTGCCGCCTTATGCGACCAAGGAAAAGTGGAGCTGGTCAATCATATGCACCCTGATTTCTTTAAGCCGGTATGGAAAGAATTCTACCAGACGATTCATGGTGATGAAAACTAAGATAAGGAGGGGAAAAATGTGATTATCGTGATTTCAACAACCGATAAGAACGATCAAGCACAATGCGACGTTCGCTTTGGAAGGGCTCCGTATTTTGCCATTTATGACACCGATACCGAAAAGCTGGATTTTATGGAAAATAAAGCGGTGTATGCCGACCACGGAGCGGGTGTCCAGGCCGCTCAAAAGATAGTGGATCTGAATGCTGATATAGTCATTACGGGGCAGGTCGGGCCGAATGCCTGGCAGGTTCTCCATTCTGCGGATATCACACCTTTATCGGGGGAATCTAAAAGGGTGTCTTCTGTTATCTCTGATTATCTGGAAGGGAAGCTAGAACCTATTGAAAAGGCTGGAAAGGCGCATCGCGGAAGGTCCTTTGGGAGGCAAAGATAATGCGCTTGGCGGTTTTGAGTGGAAAAGGCGGCACGGGCAAAACGACTGTGGCGGCGAGTTTAGCCAAAGCATGGCCGGGGATGATGTATGTTGACTGTGATGTGGAAGAACCAAATGGCTATATTTTTTTAAAGCCGGACATCGATCTTCACTGGAGCGTGGATTGTTTGATTCCGGAGGTGGATAGCAAACTGTGTACATTGTGCGGTGCATGTGCGGATGTTTGCCAGTTTAATGCTCTGGCGTGTACAAAAGAAAAAGTTCTTGTTTTTTCAGAGCTTTGTCATCACTGCGGTGCTTGTCGATTGGCCTGTCCCCAGGGTGCTGTCCATGAAATCCCAAAACAAATAGGGGTCGTAGAAAAAGATACAAAAGCAGGTTTCATCCAGGGGCGCTTGACAGTGGGCGAGCCCATCGGTATTCCCATCATAGATGAGCTGAAAGCGAAAACAAAATCTGAAAATGATGTCGTTTATGATTGTCCACCCGGCGCTTCCTGTTCGGTGGTACATTCCTTAGAAGAAGTAGAATACGGATTGATTGTAGCCGAGCCAACGCCTTTTGGACTGCATGATATGAAAATAGCGGTTGCATTGCTTCGAAAGCTTAAAGTTCCTTTTTCGGTCGTGATTAACAAAAAGAATCAATATGTAAATGTGATTCGGGATTATTGTGCTCTAGAGGAAATTCATATTTTAGTGGAAATCCCTTTTTCTACAAAAATTGCCAAAGAGTACTCGCAAGGGAATTTGCCTCTTGATTGGGGAAAAAAGATCGCAAATAAGCTGAAAAACCACCTTGGGCAGCCTTTTGGAGGGGATAAAAAATGATAAAAATGGCTGTTGTTAGCGGTAAAGGCGGTACGGGCAAGACAAC
>SLNR01000165.1 GCA_007132905.1 Candidatus Sumerlaeota bacterium
CTTCAGAGCCGGCAAAAGACTGGTGCTCCATGAAAAATCCTCCTGGCACCGGAACTTCATCTGATGGAAAGTCAACAAGCAGTACCGACATATCTTCTGCTATCTCAGGAGTAACAAAACCATGCCACAGATCGCCACTTTTAAAATCAATTGGTTCTTCGGCTCCACGGACAACTTTGGATGGATTCTCTGCAACTTCATCCACATTACATCCAGCCAGAGCAACCGTCAATACCATAAGGGCCACTACTAGCGTTAACACCTTTTTCCTGCTAATTCTCATGTTTCTTTTCCTCCCTTTTTTTGATCTCTTTTCTTTTTACTGCCCCCTCGGGACTTTATCCTAAAACGCAAAGGGTCTTTTTGCAGAGTCATACTGTAGACTCTCCATATGTCTTTTCCTTTGCTTACTCAAACACCAGGTCTCATCCCTTTTGTCGGAAGTTGAAATATTCAGAATAGTATCTTTTTATTGAATATTAAATATTGTGTAAACCTTATATTAGCTTTCCTTAGCTCAAGGGAACTGTCTGACCTGATCTACCTCCTGAATTCTAACATATCCTTTTTATATTGTCAAATACCAATTTCTTGTTTTTTTAGGTTGTGGATGTCCCTAAAAACGGCTTTAAAGCAACAAGACGCTCCAAAATTATTAGAAATAGCGTTTTCTAAGAAATATTAATTCAAAAAAAACGCAACACTTCAAATCTTCATTCAATTTCTTGCTTCTTTGTTCATGGGTAGAACCAGCAACCATCACAACATTTTTCACAAAAAAAAGGAGCCCGCCAGAGCTCCTTCACAAAATCTTCCTAATGCAATCCCATTTCTAACGCTTGATTAGGCTAAGTCCATCAGTAATGCAAATACAGCATAGTCCCAACGCTCCTCTATTGCTTCGTCTCTTTCATACCCTGGTCCGTCTCCACCCATATAGATCAAGACCTCAAGCTGATCTCCATCTTTTTCGGCTTTAATATGAGTTTCAGCTTCTACCTCTTTAACATCATATTCTGTAATTGTCCAACCATGTGCTTCCAGTTCGTCTCTGTACCATTCAGCCACTTCTTCGTCAGATTCAGCATCGGTAGCTATATGCACGCCGAAATCATTTGGGTTGTCTTCGTCTTCTCTAAACATATCCATGTAATCGAACATATCCGCACCGTAGTCAACCCTCAACCCGTCTTCTCCATCCCATGTCTGGTGCTCGTTAAGAAGGCCTCCTGGATAGGGTACGTCCGCCGCGGGGAATCTCTCTAGCACAACAGTAAGATCTTCAATCATCTCCGGCTCCACATGCCCGTAATACAGATCTTCGCTTCTGAAATCGACAGGATCCTCCAGCCCAAGGACAACTTTCGAGCCTCCTAAAGGCTCCGGATCTTCGGTGACAGGGGCACATCCAGCCACTGCCATAGCAAGGGTCAGTATAACAGCCGTTACCATCAGTATTTTCGTTCTGGTAATCTTCATGTTTCAACATCCTCCCCTTATGGTTTCTCTTCCTATTTTTGCCTCTGGCTTTGCAGAAACAAATTCGTGCAAGCAGCTTCGCTGCCTGCTCACCATGACCTCATCACAAGCCGAATTACCTTTTTACTTATCTGCAGTCGCCTTCTATCTATTTTGAATATAAAGTCTAAATATCCAAGAATCCAAGACTTTCCCTCCAAGATAATATAAGCCATAGAACGGATGCTAAAGGCCTCAGAAGTCGCTTTCACTGAAAATTCTAACATGTTCGCCTTAAATTGTCAAATTTCACCTTTCATCTGCCAAAATAAAAAGTCGAGCCTTTAGTGCCTAAAAGAGTAACGTCACTTTTCTTCATTCTAATTATACATTATTTGTTTTACAAACTTAAATATGCGGAATCATGATATGAAGAACTCTAACTTATTGATAGAGTTTCAGAGCCAATTTAATTCTTCTAAATTAATCTTTCTCCATCAAAATTAGAATAGCGCCAGTTTCTTCCTCTTCCTTTTCTTCTCGACTAAAGACCCTGGCAAGCCTGAACCCTTCTGGATCTTTTCTTTCCCGAATACGTAGCTGTTTCTCTAATGTTCTCATCCATACTTCAAAGGAAACTGCTTAAAAGGTATCCCGAACCCGAAGAGCTGGCCGAAGTGAATTTATCCGAGCTGTCGCAATTCTTAAGTGAGCACTCCAGGGCTGTATCTGCTCAACTCCTCATGCCCAGGCAGCCCCTGGCAAAAAGCACTATCTTCATTCACCTGGTCATGGATGCTTTCACCCTGGAACTACACCTGCCGCTCGGGTAAATCGAGTTCATCGAAGACTAGATTAGCATAATTAAGGAAGCGATCGATTAGGTAATGGCGGAATTGCGCCCTAAGGATGCTGACTATCGCCACGCGTTGGAAACTGTTTCGAGTATCGAATCTGCTTAAGCTACTGCATTATTCGAGAAATCGGGAAAATCAGCCGCTTCCCTAACACCAAAGCCCTGGTGGCTTGTGCTAGCCTCGATGCCTGTTCAAAGCATCCGGACAGTTTGAAAGTACTAAAAACCGAATGTCAAAACGTGGTTGCCCGTTTTATGGTACAGCCTTTGGATGGCCGCTGTTTCTGCACAACGCTTTAAGGCGGAGTCAAAAGATTTTTACGAATAAAACGTAGCCAAAGAAAGCAGACGGCTGGCTGCAGCCCCTTGTAGCCAGCCGTCTGCTCATCTCACCTATTCTCTTTGGAAGCATGACAGACCCTTTGAGCCGTATTATCAGTAGAACCCGCCCGATAAAAACTGATTCCACAGCCTTTATGTGATTGTCAAAGACCAAAATTTAATCTTGACTATTCATAGCACATCTTTTTTTATGTCAGTAAACAACCGTTCTTTACTTCTCAATAGTTCATTTTTGTAAAGCTTTTTATATTTTATATCTTAAAGTCGCTGTCTTGGTAAAAGCACATGCATCAATGTCTGGGCCCCTTTGCTTTTCACTCATCTGTTACAACTCCTTCATTGATAATTTCTTTTTCCTCGTTCCTGCCTGCTTCTGCTTTCTAACTAAATTACTCCTCATGCACCCTACAATGTTCTGAGTATTGTGGCTAAACATAAATTATTTCCATTTTTTATGTACTATCCCGTAGTTTTCCCTGCAAGATGACACCATCATCATTTCCACAATTATTTTGTTTATTTTAATTTTGTGAATTGTTTGACTTCTTATTATATCTGTGATATTATTCTATCCTGTCTTTTACAGCA
>SLNR01000096.1 GCA_007132905.1 Candidatus Sumerlaeota bacterium
AATCAGCAGGTTGCGGGTTCGAATCCCATCACCGGCTCCATATATTCCAATAGTTTGGGAGACTAAATGAAACATACAGTCTCCTTTTGTCTATGAGTAAACTATTAGCGAGTGATAAGAAAGGAAATTGCTAAAACGGAAGAAAGAAAAGAGAGAACTTGTCTCAGAAAAGGGAAATCACATACAATACCAAATGCACCAGAGGCCTCTCAAGATGGAGAACCCAATCAAAGCAAGTTGTAAGGAACTGGGAAAGCCTCCTTAGAAGCAGCCGCTGCCTTCAGCGTTAGCCCGAGGAAACAGAAAGAATCGATAAAGGACTGCCACCTGCATCTGCAAGACTACGGACATGAAGTCCTGCCGCTTGGCGGGGGATGGTCTTGTTCCAATCTTCTTTTTGCACCTTGGCCCGTATGGTCTTTCGGTCATGGCCGGTTATTCTGAAAATGTCTGAGATGGTCCTACCTTCCTCATAGTACATTTTTCTGATATGATGGACCTAGGTCATTGTTAGCATCCTCCATTCTCCCCTGTAATCGAAGTGGTATTCAATTACAGGATATTCGATTGGTAGTGTTGCATGCAATGGCCCTTGCGATATTGGGGAATTCTCTCTTGCAACTTTGAGGAAATCTATTTGCAATGTTGGGTATTTTCATTATGCAATAAACACTAAAAAAGATCACCAGCATCTTTTCAAAAGACAACCGGAGCTAATCTATACATCTATTCACGATCACTGTGAGACGTTTACGGAGGTTTTCGAAGTGTTTCGCAGTGGGTATTACAAGCGGAAAGATCGTCCTCTATGTGACCGACAAAGAGAAAATGAAGAAATTGTAAAACGGATGGGAAAAAGCTGTAAAGAGAACCGAGGAATCTGCGGATTGGACAAAATGCTTGAGGGCGATAGGGAAGCCTTTCCAAGCTGCAGCAGAAACCGCGTCTACCGTCTCCAAAGGGAATACCGCTTTTTGCTCGTAGAAAGAAGAAACGTAAGGTTTTAACAACAGACGCTAAGCATACCCTGCCGGTTGCTAAGAACCTTCTTGGCCAAAACTTTAATACGACCTCAAAGAACCAAGTTCGGGCAACGGATTTCACTCAACTCTTAACGAAAAAGGGACTTTTTATTTAGCCATTGCTAAAGATCTATATACAAAAGAAATCGTATTGGAAGATCATATGATGACTCGCTATGCTTGAAAGTCCTCGAGGGAGCTTCTAAAAAGCATCGCCCCGGTAAAGCCCGATCCATCATTCAGACCGGGGACCCTAGTATTGCAGCCATGAGTATCAAAAGAAGTTAAGAACATGTGAAATGATATCAAGCATGAGTCGTAAGGGAATTACTGGGATACTGCCCCTGCGCAAAGCTTCCTTGGAGCCCGAAAACAGAAAGAATTGAGCTTCAAGAGTACCAAGGTATAAGAGATGCAAAACAAGATTTTCTGGTACATAGGCCAATACTACCATCGAAAAAGACGACACCAAGCCCTTGGAAACCTTAGAATATCAGGGTTTATTGAGAGATACCAAGGAATGGCTGTACAAAAAATAAAGCAATTCTTAGCAAATCCAACTAATTTGTGTCTAATTTATCGAGAAAAGGCCACCGATACCTAGCTTTAAGAGTTGAGCTAAATTTTCAATCAAATAAATTACAATCGTATGATAACCTTTCGTCGCGAAAACCCCACAATGGAATGCGTTGTTCATTGTTTGAACCCTCCATGTATCCTTTGATTTTGATCCGGATATCATATAAAATGGATTTGGAAGGAGGTGAAAGTGATGGACAGAAAAGAGTATGTCAATATGCTTGAGTCAAAAGAAGATGAATGGGTTGGCATGCTTCAGAAGAGAAGAGTTCAGTTGGAGCAAGAGGATATTACAGACGAGGCGATTGACTGTGAAAAAGAACGGGAGAAAATCCATGAGCTGGAAGAAAGACTCGCGGGTCTTAGAGCAAGAAGAGAAGAATTGGATGAGTCCGAAGAAGATCGTTGGGAGGACCTGAAAAAAGAACTAGAAAGGAAAGTGGAAGAATTCAGATGTGATTTTGATGAGATTTTCTATTATGAGGATAATAATACAAAGCCCAAACAGTAGGCTTATGTGGTGCCCCATCGCTTAGAAAGACAAGAAGTGACAGGGACTGACAGATACAATGACTTTGCATTTTGCTGGCACATCGGAAAATTGCATCGGAATTTACAGCGTGGATTGTGTCTTAGTGTCGGGTCTGTTTGAAGTGATGTTCGTATTTTAGCAAAGACCACTGGATACTGAGTATCAAGAACACAGAACGCACCGAACTGCATTGATGGTACTGCAAAGAAGCCAATTTTAATCCATGCCCTTTTGCGTTGAAGAAAGAGCTCAGCAGCATTTTTGTTGGCGATTTGACCATAATGCACTAAAAGAGCCGGCTTGTTTAGAATACGAAAAAACCTGACTTTAACAGACTTCTCATTATCTGATTTGGTTTTGGGTTTATCGTTGACTCTAAGGTATAGTTTAAGCCTTGCGGCAATTATCGCAGGGCTTTTCTGTTGCTGTTATACAAAGCTTTGTATTCGTTTTCAATGAGTTTATGCAAATAATTTTAAATTCAAAACTTAAAGATTCTTTTTAAGTAAGGTTGTTACACCCCTATACGGACTTAATCCAAAAGATTTCTGTTCCACTAAAGGTTGACTAGATCGCATTTTTACGATATAGTGGATTTACTCATTGCAAGGGGGCGATCATTTTGGATATTCCTTTGATTTGCAAAGCCTTGGGCAACCCCATCCGCTACCAAATTGTAAAAGACCTGCAAAACAAGACCATTGGCACCTGCTGTGACCAAATTCAGTTTTTCGAAGACGGCATTGTCGTCGCGGATGTAATCCATACCACCGAGCTTGCCCAATCTACGGTATCTCAACACATTAATGTCCTTGAAAAGGCCGGTATCATAACTAAGGAAAAACGCAGCCAGTGGACTTGCTTCTTCTTAAACAAAGATCTATTAAAGAGATTTAGTACTGCCCTAGAAACTGACTTGGTGAAGTAATTTTTTTACCTCAATATATCGTGTTTTTGCGATGAAAGGAGCAAAGAAAATGTCTTTTCTCTTCGATCTTTTGAGCTATGTTACAACAACCTTAATTCAATTTTTGCCCATCCTGTTATTAGGTGCTGGCCTGGCTTCCTGTCTCCAGGTCTATATGGACTC
>SLNR01000116.1 GCA_007132905.1 Candidatus Sumerlaeota bacterium
AAGGATTTATGTGGCCTTACCAACAAAAAAATCATCCTCAGTAAGGACGAGAAATACGCGAAAGTGCAACCCGAGAACCGTTCCGGATTGCACTTTCATAAAAACTTTGTCTACAGTCTGAAGCGCTCTTAGCGCTTTTTTATTTGCGGTCAACTTAAAGGTTTAATTTATAATTCTTTTTTTTCTTCTTCGTTTTCATCATCGCCTAGCTCTTCTGCCCATTCCTCGAAGGCTTCTTCTTTTTCTTTAAAAGAGCTTTTCTCAGGGTGCTTTTTAAGCTTCTTTTTTACTTTCCTCTTGTACTGGATGGAACCCTCTTTACCAGTAAACGAGCGATCATCAATTGGATCTTCTGAAAGAAACTTGCGCATTAACAAGCCCCCCATGTATTTTGTATGGACCGGTAAAGTATCCCTCACCGCGATAATAACATAAAAGATATCCTTGTAAAAGGGATTCTTTTGAAAAAAAATGCTAGCCGGACAAGAAAACCTTCACATTTGAAAACATGTTTCCAATAATGCAGTAATTTACTTCTGTCCAGATTTCATTATTAAGCGAACGTCCCAGCAGATGGATAGGGTAGTCGCCATCTTCACCATGCAAAGGTGTTCTATACTCTATTGACCACATGCTATTGCCGATGGATTTCATAGTCTTGATAGTTCCGTCTGGGAAAAGTGCTTTTACGCTAATAATATTTGGTGACGATTCAGCAAGTACAGATAAGGCTTCCCCACTTTTCAACACTTTCGGCTTGACATCACCGTGGAGCGAAAGATGTTCTTGTATTGTGTATTCAAGTTCAATATTTCTGGTCGTGTTTAAATAATGGGCATAGAGCATTACAGGATAATCTCCATCGGGCGTTTTCTTATCTATTGTGAATGAGGCAGACCATTCTGAAGGCACAAAAGAATTGATTGGATTGATCCTTTGTAAGAAGAATCGTTCGCTCTCGTCAACGACCGCTTCAACTGATGTAGCGCAACCGCTTGTAGTTGCGTGTATAACAATGTTTCCTCCTGGTTGGGTATATCGAGGGAAAAGATAGCCATTGAGATCCGGATAGTGAATGACTATAGGTTTCATTGTGGATCGAAAAGTATTACCGTGCAAATCTTTAATATAGCCACTGTAATAGTAGACGCCTGGGTCTAACATAATGCCGTTGGTTCTAGATCCATTCCATACAATGTGCTCAGGTATTGAATCCCCATTATCTATATCAAATTTAAAGCTGGCAAAAGTCTCAGTCCCTAAGTAATTGTGAATTTCGAGGTTTAAGGAAGAAATATTTCTGTTTTTTAGCGTATACAGGTAAAAAGTAGTGTAGTCATCGATGCCATCTCCATTGGGAGAAATCGAATCGGGTTTTGCCTCAATTTTTATCAAACATGAGCGGAAAATTACTACTGCGGCCTCTTCCCTTATCAAGACCCGACTAGGTTTCAAGGTTCTATTTTCAAAACCGTATCCTCTCAATATCTTAAATTTAACAGCAACTGCCATTTCTTTCAAATTTTTTTCGGAGATCTCCCGCCAATCATCAAACACGGAAAGAATACTTATCGATTCAGAGATACTCAAAGATGAAGCATATTCTTGCAAACCTAAGGCACGGATCAATAGTACTGCTGCCTCTTCTCTAGTAATGTCTCGGTCCGGATAAAAGTAGTTTCCTGCATTTGAGATGATGCCTTCTTTATGGATCGATTCAATAATTCCATAAGCTGGTTTGTTATTGTAGAGAAGAAAATCTTCGGGGACATCTAAAAATGTTGGATAATTTGGGAAGTGAGGTTTAAGACGGAAAACTTTAAAAAGCATCATGGAGAATTGAGAAATTGAACAATTATCTTTGGGGCGGAACAGAGAATAGTCGTTCTCTGGGAAGTACTTATCTCGAATTACAAATCCATCAGTGATATTTTCTTCCCAAAGCACATGAATATCTTGATACGCCCAGTGATTATTAGGAATATCATTATACCAAGGGTCGTTTAAGTCAGCGTTATTAGAAAAAACTACATTTGTAAAGAAGAGTACGATAGTTATGATTAAAACAGCTAAGTAAGTCTTATTCTGAAAAGATGTCTTCATGATTATACCCCCTTATGTTTAGTTCATCTAAAAGGTAATGTTCTACAAGGTCCCATTCTGCGATTCTCCATCCGGCTGAACTGAGATAAAGGATAAAATGATAAGTTTCTCTACCCCACCAGATTGAGTTTGTGCCAACCCTTTTGTAAACAATTTCTGTGATGATTTGTTGCGAGTTAGCACTGCTTTCTATTGTGGTGTGATTCATATTGAGAATATTTACTTTGGATTTAGGAGCAGTGGCATTCTGACTGGCATCTTTTTCTAAGCTTTTTGACAAAACCTGATGAAGTTTATGGTCAGTGATTTGCAAGCTTTGATTTACATCCTTGTCTAAGAAAGCATTGAGAAAAATTGTTACGCAATTTTCCGGCAACATACGTGCATCATAGCTCCTGTTAGCAAAAAAACCATAAACCAAAACAAAAGACAAGACTAAGATTACAGCTGTGATTATCAGTGGTCTAAAAAGTTTTACTTTATTTCCTCCTTTCCAGAGATAGAACTATCTATTCTTATAGAATTCATTCAATTCCTTCTGACATATACTGACAATAAACTGTTAAAACATTTCATTTTGACATATTATCCGATTCATAAGTCATAAAACATTTCATCTGGGGGATATTTTTGAAAAAATTGGTTTGTGGGTACAGTTTTTGTGGCAGAGAAGCACTTTTAGGAACAAAAGTGTTTGAATGGCTGTAATGAAGCAAAGTAAAATTATCGAAAAATGTAGAAAGACGATAATATTGTCGTACATTGCGCTTTGACTTTGGAATAATGTTCGTTATAGAATCAGATCATCACGAACCGGGACTGGGAAAACAAATTGCAAAAATACCGATTGGCAGAATAGTTTTTTAGGAGAGGAGGTCTCAATTGCAGTAAAAAATTATTTGGTCGTTCATGGCGTAAATATCTTGGTTCAAAGATGTGATGACCAAGCAGAAATTGGAAACGAAATTATGTAATCCTAAGTGTTAACTTTTATTTTTTGATATCAGTAAAGTTAGTAGAATGGAGAGAAAATATGAGAGACAATAAGTATGTAATAGCAGCACTTGTGGTAGCCGTCATCTCTGGATTATTGGTATTTCAGTTTCTCAATCATCTAAACAAAAGAGTAAGTGTGGTAGTAGCTAAGACAGATATTCCTAGGCATGCAAGAATTGATGAAAACATGATTGAAATACTTTCAATACATCCGAGCGGGATGCAGTTTAATACCTTTGAGCATACGGATGGTGTTTTAGGAAAATATGCACTAGACCCGATGTATAGTGGCGAACAGATTGTTGCATTTAAGATTTCTGAAAATGAGAGAGACAGCAGCTTTATGGGTCAGATAACAAATGGCAAAAGAGCCATTTTTGTGCCTTTCTCACTAAACCAGGGACTAGGCGGTGCCGTAAACAAGAATGATAAGGTTGATATTATCTATGTGGCTAAAGAAAGTAGAATAGGAGCAAGCTTTGCAAAGACACTTTTACAAAGTGTGCCTGTATTAGATGTTCGAAGTGACAGTGGTCAAACTTATGATTCAGAAGAGAGAGGAAGCAATTTGTTGGGAGTGATAATCGAAGTAAACCCAGTTGAAGTTGAAAAAATTGCCTATTGTCTTGAACATGGAGAACTATATTTGGCGGCCTCTCCATTTGACGGGACTTTAACTAAAACAAACGGAATATACCATGAAAATTTGTTTGCATCTGAATGATCGAAGCGAAAAGAAATAAAGCGGGGGACAACAATGGACAGAAGAAGCCTCAACGATGAAAAACCAAAAAGAAAATCATCCTCATCAACAATTTATTCATTACTCCTACTAGAAGATTACAGCTTGACGAATATGTTTGCTATCTCTGATAAGTTTCAGATATGTGGACAAATAAATGATCCCGAATTGGCATGGACATTGTTGTCCCAATGGAAAGTTGATCTAATAGCAGTAGAAATGTGTTATGAAGAAGACACATTAAGATTGGATTTCGTTAAAAGAGTCAAAAAGTTTTTCCCAGGCATACAAATCGTAATTGCTTATAAGGGTGCTGATTGCGATAGCAGTGCTCCTATGTTAAATGATCATAATTTGCAGGAGAATGAAGTACTGGAAGGATGTCTCATTTATTGTTACCCATGGGAACATAAAAGAATCATAAGGGATCTATGTCAATTAGACTGGAATAAGGGAAACCAATTGACTGCTATGGGCACAAACAGAAAAGAAGAAGCAACTATTTTGGAAGATAGGAGCCAAGAGCTAAAAGACATGGGTGATAACTATGACAGCACGGCTGTTTTGAGTTCTTCAAAAAGAGACAGTTTAGATGTTTTAGATGCAAGCAAATTGAATCAATCCAGAACAACTACTCAGGAAATTATTGTTATAATAAATCCGAAAGGGGGTGTTGGGAAAACGTTCTTAGCTGCTAACTTAGCTTCTTATATAGCCAAGACCTTAAACGAGGATACATTGATATTCGACACTAACTTCGGCTCAGGAGATTTAGCTGTGCATCTTGATTTAATGCAAGAAAGAACAATTACTGACTTAATTCCGAATCTAAGTGAGGTGGAGGCCGGCAGCATTGACTCATATTTACCAGAGCATAAAGAAAGCGGATTAAAAGCGATACTTGGTCCGATGCGTCCGGAGTTGTGTGAGTTTATCAAATTGGACCATGTTAACCAAATAATGTCTATCGTTAAAGAGAAGTATTCGAAAATTATCATCGACACGCCTTCGGTAGCAGATAATGAATTTCTTTATGAGATTACAGATCAAGCTACTAAAATTATTCTTGTGGCTACGGGAGATATGGCATCATTAAGGCAGTTAAAAACGACGTTAGAGATTTTTAAAAGACTAAGTTATGCTGCAGAAGACAAATGTGTAATTGTTGTTAATCGAGCCGACCCTCTAAGCTCAGTGCACCCTCCAAAAATTGAGAGTTTTCTTGAAACAAAAATCGCTGCTGTAATACCCGAAGATAGGCGGCTTGTTGAACAAAGCATCTTAGAAGGGAAGCCCATTATTTTCAATAGATCAGAAAACCAAGTAAAACCAGAATTAATTAGGCTAGCAGAAAGATTCTTACAAGACGGATGTAAAAAAGAAGCCGCGGAGATCAATAAAGGCCATCTGATTAGCAGCTTTGTCCAAAAGATTATTGAAAGGGGGAAAAATAATGGCAGGTAGTCTGAGGAAAAGACTTGATAAGATCGGGGAAGATTCAAAAAAGACAGTTGCAAAAGCCAATGATAGAATGAAAGTTACAAGGGAGATTGAAAACACTGGCTACCAGAGTGAAAACAAAGAAGTGAATGAAATTTTAAGTTTTATTCAGACTAGAATTCTTGCTGACTATCCAAGTATACTGGCCAAGGCTAGATCGAATGATGATAATAGATCCCGACTCCGTGCAATCGTTTCGCAATTATTGGTTAAAGAGAATATTCGGGTTGAGAACATGGAGAGGGAGAAACTCTCGGATTACTTAGTTGATGAAATTATTGGGTATGGACCTATTGAGGTTTTCATAAGGGACAGTCAAGTGTCCGAGATAATGGTCAATGGATCTAGACAAGTTTTTGTAGAAAAAGATGGCAAAATTCAAAGCACAGAAATTTTCTTCAAAGATGATGATCATGTGTTAGCGATCATTGAACGAATTGTTGCTCCAATTGGGAGGAGAATTGATCAATCCTCTCCTTATGTGGATGCTAGGCTGCCGGATGGTTCAAGGGTTCATGCAATCATTCCTCCCCTTTCATTAACCGGTCCCATTTTGACTATCCGCAAATTCCTTAAAAAAAGCATTCAGATGGATGGGTTGGTCAAATTGGGCTCCTTGTCTTTGGAGATGGCCTCTTTTCTAAACCAATGTGTACAAGCCAAGATGAATGTTATGATATCTGGCGGAACTGGCTCAGGCAAAACAACACTGCTTAATGCTTTGTCTGGGAATATTCCTGATAGTCAAGAGAGGATCATCACCATAGAAGATGCGGCAGAGCTTAAATTGAATCAGAATCATGTCATTTCCTTAGAGTGCAGGCCTCCAAACATCGAGGGCAAAGGAGAGATAACTATTCGTCAACTGCTTCGTAATGCCTTACGAATGAGACCTGATAGAATTATCATTGGAGAGTGCAGGGGTGCTGAGGCTTTTGACATGCTGCAGGCGATGAACACTGGGCACAGCGGATCATTAACAACAATTCATGCAAATCATGCCAAAGATGCCTTAAGTCGTCTGGAGAATATGATTTTAATGGCCGGGGAAAACCTTCCCTACAATATCATAAGAGAACAAATTGTTTCTGCCATCGATATCATCGTTCAACAAGCGAGATTTGCTGATGGTTCCAGGAAAGTTACTTCAATTGCTAAAGTAAACAAGGTGCTAAGCGGCAATTCGCAAATTGAATTGAAGTATGTTTATCAATTTGAGGTTGAAGGCCTAGACCAGCAAGGTCGATTGAATGGAGATTATGTACATAACGAAGATATTGAGTATTCCGATGATTTTATTACAAAGATCAAAGCGGCCGGATTAGAAAGTATGCAAATTGAAAATAAAGAAATGAATACCTAAGGGGATAATTTATGCATCTACTAACACTCGTGATTTCCATACAAAGCGGCCTAGCTGTACTGTTGATAATTTTGTTCATGATGAGAGAAAAAGGCCTGTTTTATCCTTTGAATCAAAAAAGGATAAAAGGGATGTTAAAGGAAGTTAAAAATAGCTTTCCAAACAAATCAAATCCGTCCAACAATAAGAAATATAATCAAATACACAATTTCAACATGAAAATCATTGCCTTAGGAATGGATTTAAAGATGTTCTGGATTAGCTGCATCACGGTGGCTATCTTCACTTCATTTATCTTAATGTCTCTGGGCTACATTGGCATTATAAATACTATCGGTGCGCTCGTTGCATTGCTTTTGCCGGTAATTTTTGCTAACAGATTGTATGCATCAAGAATTTCTGAGTTTAGCGAGCAGCTTGAACAAGCAATTAGCAGCATCGTAAATAGTATACAGGCTGGATTCAATCTAGTGCAAGCAATTGAAATTGTAAGTAAGGAGAGCAAGGAACCTCTGGCATCCGAGTTTAAAAGAATATTAGAAGAGTATCACGTTGGTGTAAGTCTGCAAGCGTCTATGGCAAAGACTAAAAGCATGAAAGAAGTTGAAGATTACACCTATTTTAAACAAGCAATTGATATATATTACTTGAGCGGCGGCGATTTGGTTGAAGTATTAAAAAATATCGTTGCCGTCATGAGGAAAAGAAGGTTGTTAAGAGGAGATCTTAAAGCAAAAACATCAGAAGTTAGATTAACAGCGAATCTTCTCATTATCATGCCGTTATTGTTAATGTTCTATTTCTTGTGTACCCAACCAGATGTCATAGAACCACTTTTTAGCGAAAGAATCGGCAGACTAGCTTTGGGTTTTGGTTTTTCACTTTGGGGAATCGGAGTAGTGCTTGTAAAAAAATTGTCAAACATATCAAATTTTAGATGAGGCAGGGAACCCATATGTACATTACAGTATTTATTGCAGCAGGATTCGCGGCATTGGTCTTACTATTGATTCTCGCAAATACTTCGAGTCCCCAATTTGAATTAAAGAACAAAAGATTTAAAGACTTTCATCACGGATACGATGAAAAGCACGGACAAACAAAGGTTTTCTATTATAAAACGTATATTATCTTACTTTATAAAATGGCTAAGAAGTTATATCAGGTGCTCCCTGGATGGTTGAAAGTAAATTATAAAAAACGGATTGAAAAAAGTGGGCTCCAAGAAAGTACCACTGTAGTGGATATTTTGACGGCAAAAATAGCAATTGTTTCTGTATGTATCATTTTGCACCTATTTGCATACTACCTGAAAGGCGGGCAATTGCAAATATATCTCTTAATGACACAAATGCTTATGGTCTCTTTCTTGCCTGATATTTGGTTAGAGATGAAAAGGAGACACATTAAAGAGTCATTAATAAAAGAGATGCCAAGTGCCATTGAACTCCTTTCAGTATGTGCAGATAGTGGAATGAGCTTGCACCAGGCCTTAAAATTGGTTGGGTCAAGGAGAGGGGGGGTGTTTGGTAAAGAGATTGAAAAATGCATTCAGGAAGTAGAAATTGGGATAAGGCTTCAGGATGCGTTGGTGAATATGAACAGAAGAATGGAAATCCAAGAAGTTGATGTTTTTGTCACTGCTATAAATCAAGCTCTAACGATGGGCACACCTACAAGTCAAATATTTCGGATTTTAGCTGAAGGAATGAGGGAAAAGGAAAGACAAAATGCAGAAGATGCTATAGGAAGCATCCCTATGAAATTGACAATTCTATCGATGATTTTCTTTATGCCTTTGATTTTTGTCATTGTCCTTTTCCCTAGTTTGATCTCATTTGTGCAAAATTCATGGTAAATCTATCATATCTTAGAATCTTAGACATCTATTAATGAGGAGGAGCAAGATGATAAACTACATTTACAATCTAGCAAACCAATACTTAACAAATGAAAAAGGAGCAGCGACCGCAGAATACGCTCTCCTTCTCGCCCTTGTCGTTATTATCCTCATAGGGACACTGACAACCCTTGGAGGAGAATTAAACTTGAGATTGAATGAAATTATCCATGACTTACAAAATGCAGGAAGGTAAAAAATCAAAATGAGTATATCGAAAAAGACCTTCTTAAAAAACAGCAAAGGAGCTGTGATGGTAGAATTTGTATTGGTGTTTTTTTTGCTAATGATCATAATGTTTACTATTATTGACTTTGGAATCATGCTTAACAGAAGGTTAATTGTTGCTTCTGCCGCAAGAGAAGGGAGCAGAATTGCCGCTGTTGAAGGAGGAGCTAAGGAGGCTGTTTTCAATAGGATTGAGGAACAGTTGGTAGCCGGGGGAATAGAATCTAGGTTAATCGATATAAACATTCATCCTCAAAAAGCTGCTTACTCTGATCCAATAAAAGTTGAGATATCATACAATCATGAGTTTATTACCCCCCTTGTGAGAAGGTTTGCCGGAAGCCATATTTTAATTCAAGTAGGTTTTGTCACGAGAAGTGAGAACGTAAAATGAATGAAGATAAAAACGTGCATCGACAAACAGGTTATGGCTTAGGTAATCAAGAAGGATCAGCTGCTATTATGGTAGTGCTTCTTCTACCTGTAATGATAATGATCATGGGGCTGGTGGTCGACTTGGGAATTCTAGTCATGTATAGGGGGATAGCGCAATCTGCAGCCGACCTTGGCGCTTTAGCTGCCGCTCAGAATCTTAATGTCGAACGATTAGAAGCCGGTGTTATTGAAATCAACGTCAAAGAAGCTAAAGCAGATGCAATTAGATGGGTAGAACACAACATGCATCTTAACATGCCCCATCTAAGGAGTGATTCGGCATTAGATATTTTCGTAGAGGTTTATAATGTTAGCAGCGAAAGACCCACTTATCATCGATTTACCGGTAGACTAATTGATGATCCTACAGTATGTGTACTTGTAAGATTTCCTCATCAATTTCTGTTTTTTTTGAAAAATGTTCAAGATTATGAAATATCTTTGCATTCTGATGCAAGCGTAGTAACAGAATAGTTTTATGTCAAAAATAGCCCCTTCAAGTTATAGATTGAATCTAAAACCTGAAGGGGTTATTATTTAAAGAAAATGGAAATGGATTTTTCAATAAAAGAGATTGATCAAATTCTAATGCAAACAAAAAGATCTGTCCATCTTTTATGAGAACTACGGTTGAAAAGAAACTTTATCTTCCTCTAAGATGCAGTATGGGTTATTTACTGCATTTTATGTAGTCTATCACATCTTTAGGTTTGTTTGTGACAACAAAGATCTCTTGAACTCCACCTGACGATTTAGCTAATAATTTTAGCCCCGATGTAGTCTCATACTTAACCTGCAATTCGGCTTTAGAGCCCCTGATAGCGCTTTTTATTCTAGCAGGAATGATGGATTTAACGCTCGGATGTTTGCCTAGGTCATCGAGTATATCTGATATTCCATCAAGCAAATGGTGCTCTTTTTTAACTCTTCCCTTTCGATATTTGGGCTTTCTTTGATGGCTCATCTTAAACCTCCTAGACCCTCTTTGTTCATATGCTATCGTATAACTTGCAAAAATACAAATGAACCAATGGGTTATTGCCAACCAAGAAGGAATAAAGGCTTGTTTATCGAAAATATTTGGTTATAATGAAGGCTCGCTTCAACCACACTTTTTGTTTCAAAGGTAGTTCATGTTTCAGATAAGTAAGCAAAGCCTTTAAAAATTGACGGAAGGGGGAAGCAGGGGTTTTTGTCGTCCCTTGCAGAGCTTAAAATGAAAACTGATATTCAAATAGCACAGGAAATTACTATGAAGAACATCACAGAGGTGGCAGATTCCATAGGTCTGGATAAAAAATATCTCGAATTGTACGGAAATTATAAAGCTAAAGTTGATCTTAGCATAATGAAAGACATGCAGGATAAAGATGATGGGAAGGTTGTTCTTGTAACGGCAATAAACCCTACGGCAGCTGGTGAAGGGAAGACCACAACAACAGTTGGACTCGGACAAGCTTTGAATAGGTTAGGAAAGAAATGCATGATTACATTAAGAGAACCATCTTTGGGACCGTGTATGGGGGTAAAGGGAGGAGCTGCTGGTGGCGGTTATGCTCAAGTGGTGCCTATGGAAGACATTAATTTGCACTTCACGGGAGATATTCACGCTGTAACAGCAGCTCATAATTTATTGGCGGCAATGCTTGATAATCATCTGCATCACGGGAATGTCCTTGACATTGATACAAGGAGCATTCACCTCAAAAGAGTTATGGATATGAATGAAAGGGCTCTTAGGCAAATAGTCGTGGGCTTGGGAGGAAAAGCTCAAGGCGTACCAAGGGAAGATGGTTTTATGATTTCTGTAGCTTCTGAAGTGATGGCGATCCTCTGCCTTGCTTCAACGATAGAAGAATTGAAAGATCGCCTTGGGGATATTATAATTGGATACAATACTTCCGGAGATCCCATCACGGCTCGTGATATTAAGGCGCACGGGGCTATGGCTGTTCTTCTAAAGGATGCAATAAAGCCTAATTTAGTTCAAACTTTGGAAAACACTCCGGCCTTTATTCATGGCGGGCCTTTTGCTAATATTGCTCATGGATGTAATAGTGTGGCGGCTACCAAGATGGCTATGAAGCTAGCTGACATTGTTATTACAGAGGCTGGATTTGGGGCTGATTTAGGAGCAGAGAAGTTTTTTGATATTAAATGCCGTCACGCAGGTATAAAACCAAGCGCTACCGTTATTGTCGCAACTGTCAGAGCCCTTAAACTTCACGGTGGTGCAGGAAAAAGAGACTTAAAGAAGGAAAATAGGGACGCTCTAGAAAAGGGAATTGCAAACCTAGAAAAACATATTGAAAACATCGAAAAATTCAAAGTACCATTGGTGGTCGCAATAAACCGTTTTCCTGATGATTCTGAAGAAGAACTTCAGTTTATTGAAGAGAAATGTAGTAGTTTAGGTGTTTCGACGGCCCTTTCTGAGGTCTGGGAAAAAGGAGGAAATGGTGGTATTGATTTAGCTAAAAAAGTTCTTACAGCCCTGGAAGCAGATCATGAAAAGTTTCGATTCCTTTATGAAAACCACTTGAGTATCGAGGAAAAAATTGAAACAATTGCAAAAGAAATTTACGGAGCTAAGAATGTTGAATTTACAAGAAAAGCGCAACGGAGCATAAAGAAATTAAATGATATCGGGTTGAGCAAAGTTCCTATTTGCATGGCCAAAACGCAGTATTCTCTTTCAGATGATAGCAACTTGCTAGGTAGTCCACAAGGCTTTACACTAACGGTAAAAGATGTTAATCCTTCGGCAGGTGCTGGTTTTATTGTCGCTTTAACCGGTGATATCATGACCATGCCCGGATTACCAAAGATACCAGCCGCCTCAGAGATGGATATTGACAAGGACGGTAAAATTAAGGGATTGTTCTAATGAAAGAGGGGTTTTTATGGCCGCAAAAATTTTAGATGGTAAATATGTATCCCAACAGATCAGACGCAATATTTCTTTAAAAGTGTCAGAGATTAAAAAGGAACATCAGCTTACCCCCGGTTTAGCTGTTATTTTAGTTGGCGAAGATAGTGCTTCTAAGATATATATCAAACACAAAATGAAAGCATGTGAAGAAGTGGGAATACATTCACAAGTTCATCATTTAGATAAAAATATCCGTGAGGATCAAGTTTTAAAAAAAATTGAATCTCTTAATTCGGATGAGGCCACTCATGGCATCTTAGTTCAACTCCCTCTACCCGATTATTTAAGGAAGGATAGGATTTTAAGTGCTATTGCTCCCCAAAAGGATGTTGATGGGCTGCATCCAACAAATGCTGGGAAATTATTTCTAGGACAAGATGGTGGAGTTATCCCCTGCACTCCAAAAGGGATCATAACACTTTTAAAATGGTATGATGTTGAGATAAAAGGAAAAAACGCAGTTATTATTGGTCGGAGCAATATAGTAGGTAAGCCAGTCGGAATGTTGCTGCTAAAGAACGATGCCACTGTTACTTACTGCCATTCTAAAACAGTCGGTTTGGCAGATATAGCAAAGAAAGCCGATATCCTGGTGGCAGCCTTGGGCAAGTCGGGTTTTGTAGATAGTAGCATGGTGAACAACCAATCAGTTGTGATTGATGTAGGGGTTAATCGAATCAACAATAAAATTATTGGAGATGTGAATTTCGAAGAAGTACAAGACATTGCCAGTATGATTACCCCGGTTCCGGGTGGGATAGGGCCGATGACAATAGCTATGTTGCTTGCCAATACAGTAGAAGAAGCCAAAAAACAATTGAATCATTAAAAATTTAAAGAGTATGTTTGCACGATTGAAACTTTTGGTGTTAAAATAAGGTATATCTTATATAAGTTCATATCAAAAATACGATGACCGGAATAAGTAGGCATTGAGAGCACAGCGAGTTAGTAATGGTGAGAGGCTAACAAACAAATGCTGAATGGCTCCGTGAGTAGCGCAGACCGAACAATAAGATTTCTGATAGTAGGCTGTGCCGCTGACAGCGTTATATGTTTGTCCATGATGAATCTAAATAAAAGATAGTGGGCTTAAGTTGGCCTGTTTCAGGCAAACGGGGTGGTACCGCGAAAGCCTTTCGTCCCTGTATGGATGAAAGGCTTTTATTCTGCTATTTCGGAATATGTTTATGGAGAAACAGCTCGGGGAGTCATTTTGTAAATATTCACATTAAACCAAAAAGAAGTAGTTTGGAGGGATGATGATGAAAAAAGGAAGAATCCTGAGCGGTATGAGACCAACCGGAAAGCTTCATCTAGGCAATTTGTTGGGAGCTCTAGATAATTGGGTAAGACTACAGGATGATTATGAGTGCTTTTATATGGTTGCAGACTGGCATGCATTGACAACGGGATATGAAGAAACAGACAGCATCCGCAGGGATACAAAGCAAATGGTTCTGGATTGGCTTAGTGCTGGTTTAGATCCCGAAAAAAATGCCTTGTTTGTTCAATCCCAAGTAAAAGAACACGCTGAGCTGTATCTACTATTATCAATGATTACCCCTATAAGTTGGTTAGAAAGATGTCCAACTTATAAAGATCAGCTTCAGCAATTAGAGAATAGAAACATTGCCACACACGGTTTTCTAGGATATCCCGTGCTACAGACGGCGGATATTATCATCTATAAAGCAACGGAAGTTCCAGTGGGTGAGGACCAAGCAGCTCATTTAGAGATTTCAAGGGAGCTTGCAAGGAGATTTAATCATTTATATAAAAAGGTATTCCCAGAGCCAAAGATATTGCTGAACAAAGTCACAATGCTCCCCGGTGTTGATGGAAGAAAAATGAGTAAAAGTTACAGGAATGATATTACCCTGGCTGCTGAAGAAAAGGAGATTAAAGAGAAAGTTCAGCAAATGGTGACAGATCCTGCTCGGATTAGAAAAGATGATAAAGGTCATCCTGAAGTATGCGTAGTTTATCGATTTCAAGAGATTTTCAACGCAGAAGAAAGCGAAGAGATAAATGAGCAGTGCAGGTCAGGAACCATTGGCTGTGTTTCTTGCAAGAATTTACTGATCAAAAGACTTTGTGAAGAACTACTTCCGATAGTAGAGAAAAGAAAGGCGTTAGAAAGAAAAGAAGGCTATGTTGAAGAGGTTTTGGAATATGGTGCTGAAAGAGCCAGAAAGGTAGCTTCAGAAACATTGGAAGAAGTAAGAGAAGCGATGAAAATATACGCTTGAATTTGCAGCATCACTCACAATGATGAGCGGTGCTGATCATCATACCTGCTTTTTATTCTACTGTTCAAAAAGCAGGCTCTGTGGTATTATTTAGTAGGAACTGTATGGAGGTCTTTTTATGAAATCGATTCTTGTTGTTCACGGGCCTAACCTTAATATGCTGGGATCACGGGAGACAGAGCTCTACGGAAGTATGTCTATTAAAGATGCAGACTTAAAGATAGAAGAATTCGCAAAAGAGAGAGGCATTCAGTGTCGTATTGTGCAGTCAAATCACGAAGGGGAAATAATCGAGAATATCCAGGACGTTCTTGATTCCGACATAGGCATAGTAATCAATGCCGGTGCTTTTACACACTACAGTTATGCCATACGTGACGCCATATCATCAGTTGCAAAAACAACAATTGAAGTTCATATGACGAACATCCACGCTAGAGAAAATTTCAGAAAATGCTCCGTTCTAGCGCCTGTCTGTGCCGGACAGATAATCGGTTTTGGATTAAGAAGCTATCTGCACGCTATTCAAATGTTAGATGAAATACATTTGGAACAAGTGCCGAAATAGGCTTAATATTGAATTCGAAATAAGCCTGCATATGTAAATTAGAGGTTGATTAGGTAAGGGGTGGTTTTTTGGAGGGAAAACTAGAGGATAGACTAGAGAATATAAGAAACAACTTTGAAAGAAATGGTATCGACGGATTAATTGTGATGCGGCCTGAGAATCGAAGATATGCAAGCGGTTTTACAGGAACAGCTGGTATGCTTTTTATTACTTTGGATAGTGCGTGGCTTTTTACTGACTTTCGATATGACGAGCAAGCCAAATCAGAAGCCGCTTGCTATTGTGTTGAAAAATATAACAATAAACCAACAGAAGCCCTCGTCCCTGTAGTAGGAAAAACCGGCTGCAAAATGATTGGTTTTGAAAAAGATTTTATAACTTACCAAGACCATGAAAAGCTATCTGGGGCTTTGGATCGAGTTGACTTCATACCGACTGAGAACATAATTGAAAATTTGAGAGCAAAAAAAGATCGAGATGAAATCGAAGCACAAAGCAAAGCCGCTCTGATTGCAGACAAGGCTTTTAATGCTATATGCAATTATGTTAAAGAGGGAATGAAAGAAAAAGAGATTGCTTTAGAAATTGACTATAGAATGAGAAAATTTGGATCCGAAGGGAATAGCTTTCCAACAATCGTTGCTTCTGGCCCAAGAGCCTCTTTGCCGCACGCAGGTCCTAGCTGCAAAGAAGTACAAAGGGGAGAATTTTTAAAAATGGATTTCGGAGCCACCTACAACGGCTATTGCTCTGATTTAACTAGAACAGTTGCTTTAGGGGAATACGACGGAAAGCAAAAAGAAATCTATGAAGTTGTTTTAATGGCTCAAAAAAAGGCGCTAGCAGGAATTCAAGCCGGAAAAAAGGGCATTGATGTTGATAGAATTGCAAGAGACTTCATAGCGAGTGCTGGTTATGGAGACAATTTCGGTCATGGGCTTGGGCATGGGGTTGGTTTGTTCATTCATGAGGCGCCTAGCTTGTCTCCAAAAGGCTCAAGTGTTTTGGAAGCTGGAAATGTTGTGACCATCGAACCCGGAATCTATATACCAGGATGGGGCGGGGTTAGAATTGAGGATTTAGTGAAAGTTACAGAAAATGGACACGAGAACTTAACGAGTTCTCCAAAAGAACTATTGACCATTTAACTTATACAAATTTGTTTCCGTTTGTTTCGAAGCAAAGGGGGAGCCAAAATGATATCAACTAGTGACTTTAAAACGGGATTAACAATACGGTTCGAAGGAGCTATTTTTACCATTATTGACTTTCAACATGTCAAACCCGGTAAAGGAGCCGCTTTTGTTAGGGCTAAGCTTAAAAACATAGAAACTGGTGCAACCATTGAAAAAACTTTTCGATCTGGAGAGAAGATGGAGCGGGCTCACATTGAAAAGCGAGCTATGCAGTATTTATACAGCACAGGAGAGGATTACATTTTTATGGACACAGAAAGTTATGATCAAATTATTCTAATGAAAGAAGATATTGGCGATGGGATAAGGTATTTGAAAGAGAATACTGTAATCGATATTATGTTATACGAAGAAAGACCAATCGGAGTTGATCTACCTAATACTATTGATTTAATCGTAACGGAAACCACGCCCGGTGTAAAAGGGGATACAGCAGCCGGAGGAACAAAACCTGCAACACTTGAAACCGGTTATGTAGTACAGGTACCCTTCTTCGTCAATGAGGGGGATACACTTCGCATTGATACGAGGAGCGGACAATATGTTATGCGTGTGTAAAGATTTATAACAAAAAGGGGGAGATAAAATGAGTGATAGCAAAGTGCAAGTTGCTTATTTGAATGGTTTAGCGGAGGGTTTAGGGATTGATAAGGACAGTAAAGAAGGGCAAATTATTTTAAGTATGATCGAAGTTATGAATGAGATGGCAGACGAAATAGACAGGCTTCATAATGATCAAGCAGATTTAGAGGACTATGTTCGTGCGGTTGATGAAGACTTGATTGATCTTGAGGAAGAGGTATATGACGAAGAAGAGTTTTATGAAGATGATGAAGACGAAGAAGTCTATGAAGACGATGATGATCTGCTTGAAATTGAATGCCCCGAGTGCAAACAGGTTTTCTATTTCGAAGAGGATTTGAACAATAAAGAAGATCTAACTGAAATGATGTGTCCTAGTTGCGGCGTGGTTGTCTACTCAAGTATTGAAGACGAAGGGGAAATAACGGAGCCAAATTTCCCGGCAAATGCTGAGAAATATTCATTAGAAGATTAGTAATGGGAAACAAGGCTCAGGCTCTTCTGTGCTTTGTTTCTTATGTATTTTTATTTTACCGTCCGGCTAAATAAAATTATCTTTGAACGGAGGAGATAAGATGCCCGGCAATGCTCTTGAAAGAATGCGCGAACAGTTAAATGCCCAAGACTATAAATTTACCCCCCAGAGAAGTATGGTCCTTCAGGTTCTAACAGAGCACCCCGACGAGCATTTGAGTGCAGACGAAATTTATGCTCGTGTTAAGGTAAAATATCCAGATATTGGTATGGCTACAATTTATCGCACCTTAGATTTGCTAACGAATCTCAACATAGTGAACAAAGTCAATTTTGGCGATGGTAAGAGCAGGTTTGAGATAAGTCAAAAAGAAAGGCATCAACATCACCATTTGATTTGCCTGTCATGTAATGAGATAATTGAAGTCAAAGACGATTTATTAATACAGTTAGAAAAAACGATAACCAAAGAACATGACTTTGAGATTATCGACCATATGGTACAATTCTACGGCCACTGCAAAAAATGCAGTGAAAAAGATAATAAAACCAAAAACAAGCCACAGTAACAAATTTAATGGAACATTTTCAGATAGAAAAATGAGAATTCTATAGAAAATAGCTGTCCGTTATTTTGATGGCTACGAATAGGTTTTGGAGGTGTTTTCATGGACCACGAAGCGTCAGAGCTTCCTGAAGCAACCGATGATAATGGGAGTGTGCAAATTGCAGACGAGGTCGTAGGAGTAATTGCAGGGATTGCTGCGGCAGAGGTTGAGGGGGTTATTGGGTTAAGCGGAGGCATTGCTGGAGGCATTGCTGAACTTTTAGGTAAAAGATCTTTTTCCAAAGGGATTAAAGTAGAAATAGAAGAAAAAGAGACAAATATTAATATGTTTTTAGTGGTGGGCTATGGCGTAAGAATACCAGACATTGCTCAAGAGGTGCAGGAGAAGGTCAAAAAAAGCGTTGACAGTATGACTGGTTTAAAAGTGACAGAAGTTAACGTGCATATACAGGGAGTTAGTTTTCAAGATGAAGTTAAAGAAGATGAGGTCGATCAATAGTTTTGTAAATAACTTATAGTGCTCAAAAATTGAGAAAGATAACGAAGTTTCCTTCTTCAATTGGAAAAAATTTTTATTAAAAGGTCTAGGCAAGGGTTCTATTGAAATTCTATCTGTGATTTGTCCAATGGGGATAAGAACTTCTGCTTTAAAAGATGCGGTTTTAGTCTTTACTAGAGCAAGTCATAATCAGTTATAGCTAAGGCGATTTTTGATTTTTCGTAAAAAATGCATTTTAGTAGAAAATGAAGAAATAAGTAAATAATTTGAATTATTTCAATGAAGGAGGGAAAATATGAGGTTGCCAGAAAGGGCCTTGTTATTATTATATGCTTTGTGTTTCACCGTAATTTCTTTCTTGTTTCTCCTCCTTTCGCTTAACTTTTTGATGCCCTTACAAATTATTCAAAATATCGTACTTGATGCTACCGGGCGGATAATTACCGGTCTGGTGTCGGCTGCTTTTTTTCTTGTAGGAATTCGACTAATTTTCTTTTCACCTAATAGAAGGAAGGAAAAGCAGACTCTTATTGAAGAAAGTGCTTTAGGAAAAGTCCAGGTTTCTTTATTGGCCGTTGAGAACTTGGTAAAAAGGTTAGTAAGAGAAATGAAAGGGATTCGCGATGTTAAAGCTGTGGTTCGAAACAAAGACGATAAGGGTATTGATATAAAGATCAGATTAGTGGTTAGCCCAGAGGTCAATGTTCCTTCTATTTGCGGTGCAATACAGAAAAGCACGAAGGAATATGTTTTAGATATAGTCGGTGTTGAAGTATCTAATGTAACAGTAATCGTAGAAAACATTACTTCAGAACCAAAAGCACGAGTGGACTGAGACGAAATGAGGGATCATTATGCGTGATCAATTCTCTAGTGAAAATGTGGACAAACACAAAGGCAAAATAGCAGGTGTTGTTGCCGGTTTCATATTGGGTCTTTTGCTTGTCAATTATGGTATTATAAAAACGCTTTTTATTGTGGTGTGCATGATCATAGGTATTATGTTGGGAAGAAGATGGGATAATGACGAACGGAACAGTATTCTCGAATACCTTGATAAAATGCTTCCGCCGGAACATCATTAAATGAAGTGTTTACAATGAGGAGCGATTACTGAATGAGCAGAAGGAAAAGCAGAGAAGCAGCTTTGAGAGCTTTGTACGAAATGGATGTTGTTAAAGCTCAGTCAGCAGAAGCGCTAAATCATCTGGAAATTATGGAAGAAGATTTGGGAGCGGATAAATTATTTTTGAATGAAATTGTCTGCGGTATTGAGGACCATTTAAGTGAGATTGATGACTTTATAAAGAAGTATGCAATTGGCTGGTCATTAGCTAGGATGCCTATAATTGATCGAAGCCTTCTGAGACTGGCTATATATGAGCTTATGTATCGTGACGACATACCCCCTAGTGTGTCGATCAACGAAGCAGTAGAGTTAGCTCATAAGTATAGCAATAATGATTCCGGGAAGTTTATCAACGGTGTCTTAGGAAAAATCGTAAAAGAAAATTTCGATGCCGAACTAGGGCTGCCACAATAATTTCGGCAGCTTTTTATCTATGTAATTCTGTGCAGTGGGAGTGAGTAGTATGTTTTCTTTTCCGGCGTTAAGTGTTCACAAACTTACCAAGCACATTAAAAGTTTATTCGACAATGACTTCTCACTCCAAGATATTTGGGTTAAGGGAGAATTATCGAATTTTAAAAAGCATACCTCCGGGCATGTGTATTTCACTTTAAAAGATGAATTATCAAGTATCCGATGTGTTATGTTTAAAAGTAAGGCTGTTAGGATCAATCAATATCCGAAGAACGGAGATAATCTTTTAGTCCGCGGTAGTGTTAATGTGTATGAAAAAGGTGGTTCTTATCAATTGTATGCAGAAGAGATTCATTTAGATGGAATTGGTGTGCTGCATCAAGCTTATGAAAAACTTAAATCAGACCTTGAAAAAGAAGGGCTTTTTGATACAAAATACAAGAAAAAGATTCCCAAAATTCCCAGAAAAATTGGGATTGTGACTTCTAAAACCGGTGCTGCGCTTAAGGATATCATAACAGTAATACGACGTAGATATCCCAATTCACACTTGGTTGTTGCCCCCGTTAGGGTTCAAGGAGAAGGGGCTCCTGATGAAATTGCGGCCGGTATTAGAAATATCCAAAGAGTAAAGAACATCGATGTTATAATTCTAGGGCGAGGAGGAGGCTCATTTGAAGAGCTTAATGCTTTTAATAGTGAGCTTGTGGCAAGAGATATATTCAACTGCCCACTTCCAATTATTTCGGCTGTCGGACACGAAACCGATTTTACTATTGCCGATTTCGTTGCTGATGTGAGAGCTCCAACACCTTCCGCCGCCGCTGAATTGGTTGTACCAGATAAAACGGAAGTAAATAAGATGTTAACAACGATGAAGGCGAAAGCAGACTATTTGGTAGTAAAGAAAGTTGAGATAGAACGTAATAAAATTAATCACATCAAAGAGCGGAGATCCATAAAGAAACCAAAGTCATTTATTGACCAAGAAAGACAGAATCTTGACTATTTAATGAGAAACTCTCAAAATGCGGTTAGTAAATCGTTAAGCATGGCGAAAGAAAGGTGCAGGAGTCTCGCTGGAAAAGCACAGGCTCTAAGCCCATTGTCGATTTTAGAACGCGGTTATTCTATTGTCATGAAACATCCTTCACAAATAAGGATTCGCTCGATTGCTGATATTGATAAGAATGATAAAATCACAACTGTTTTGCTTGACGGTAAGATTGAGAGTAAAGTTGAAAGTGTAAAGGAGGAAGACATCCGGCATGGCAAAAAATAAGAAGGAAAAAGAGAGTTACGAACAAGCTTTAGAGAAGCTAGAATTACTGGTTGAGCAATTAGAAAGCGGTGAGCTTACTTTAGAGGAATCTCTATCGGTTTTCGAAAATACTATTCATCTGATCAAATCATGTACAAGGAAATTGGATGAAGCAGAAAGAAAGATTGAAGCTTTGACAGAGAATTGCAGCGATGACATAATCGAGCTTGAGACACTGGATGAAAATTCCTAGAAAACAGCGTATGGAATTTGCTGTTATAAATTTTTAGGTCTGATGGGAGATGGCGGCTTTGGGTGCTTTTTTTGAGGGGTTTCTGCAAAACAGGGTATTAATAATAGCAGTAGTTGGATGGTTTACGGCACAGTCTTTCAAAGTTGTCACAGTGTTGGCCAGCAAGAAAAAATTTGATTTCAAATATTTTGTCAGCGCTGGCGGTATGCCGAGCAGCCACGCAGCTTTTGTCATGTCAATGGCGGTAGCGGTAGGTCTTGAGGCGGGCTGGGATTCAACTTTGTTTGGGCTGGCCCTAGCCTTTGCTTTAATCGTGATGTACGATGCTTCTGGTGTAAGGCAGGCAGCAGGTAAACAAGCTGAAGTGCTTAATATTATTGTAGAAGATATGTTTAAGTCACATAAAATTGCAGAGAAAAGGCTTAAAGAGCTTCTAGGCCATACACCTTTTGAAGTTTTTGCCGGCGGATTACTAGGTATAGTTGTTGCTCTAATTATGAATCAAGTTTTAGCTTTATAATAAACCTCCAAAAAGTTACCTTTGGTTTTTGCATGTGTCTAAGAAAGAAGGTGGAAAAGTGAGTCGAATTTTGCCTAAGATTAAAGATCCCCGTGATTTAAAGATGCTTAATCTAGACACTAAAGAAAAACTTGCCCAAGAGATCAGAGATTACATAGTTGATATTGTCGCGGATACCGGGGGTCATTTAGCCTCAAATCTCGGGGTGGTCGAATTAACCCTTGCTGTCCACTCTGTTTTTGACAGCCCAATTGATAAAGTTGTTTGGGATGTTGGCCACCAATCCTATGTGCATAAAATTATCACAGGTAGATACGAGTCTTTTTCCACGCTGAGACAGTATGGAGGCTTAAGCGGATTTCCTAAAAGAGAAGAAAGTATCCATGATATCTATGAAACGGGACACAGCAGTACTTCGATCTCTGCTGCTTTGGGTCTCGCCGTGGCTCGCGATTTAAAAGACGAAAAACACAATGTAGTTTCTGTTATTGGTGATGGTTCAATGACGGGCGGGCTGTCTTATGAAGCACTTAACAATGCCGGTCATGATCAAAGAAAAATAATTGTCATACTTAACGATAACAATATGTCTATTTCAAAAAACGTGGGAGCAATGTCCTCCTATCTAAGTCGTATCAGAGCTGCCCCTACCTATTCAAGATTTAAAAATGACATCGAATACATCATAAAGCGAATACCAGCATTTGGAACAAAAATGCTAAATACAGTTGAAAGAGTAAAGGATAGTTTAAAATATCTCGTTGTAGCCGGGGTTATTTTTGAAGAAATGGGTTTTACTTATCTCGGGCCTATTAACGGTCATGATATTTCGAAAATGGAGAAAATCATGGAAAGTGCAAAAAAGATCGACGGACCTGTCCTGATTCATGCTCTGACGGAAAAGGGGAAAGGGTACAGTCCAGCAGAAAAAAACCCAGAAGTCTTTCATGGCACAGGCCCTTTTATTAAAAATAATGGAGTGAGCAAGAAAAAAAGAAAATCTTTAACTTTCACCCAGGTTTTTTCCGAAACCATCACCAAGATCGCTTCAAATGACAGCAGTATTGTTGGGATTACTGCAGCTATGCCTGATGGGACCGGTTTGGAAAAAATGAGAGAGATATTTCCAAAACGCTGTTTTGATGTTGGCATAGCTGAGTCGCACGCTGTTACTTTTGCATCGGGACTTGCTACAGCAGGAATGAAACCTGTTGTTGCAATATATTCAACTTTTTTACAGAGAGCTTTCGATCAAATAGCAGTGGATGTTTGTTTGCAAAATCTGCCTGTTGTTTTTGCCGTTGATCGCGCCGGGATTGTTGGTGAAGATGGAGAAACACATCAAGGGGCTTTTGATTTGTCTTATTTAAGATCGTTACCGAATATGACGGTCATGGCTCCGAAAGATGAGAATGAGCTTCAACATATGCTATATACGGCCGTGAATTTAAACGGGCCGTGTGCGATCCGCTATCCTAGAGGAGAAGGCTTTGGAACCGCTATGGATCAAAACTTTCATCAAATTCCCTGCGGAAGTGCTGAGCTTTTACGGAAAGGAAGCGACATTGTATTAATCGCGACGGGGCCATCGGTTTATTGGTGCCTGGAGGCGGCAGATGAGATGCGAAAAGAAGGGATTCAGGCTTCTGTTGTAAATTCTAGATTTATCAAGCCGCTAGACAAAGAATTAATCCTTTCCCAGTTAGATGAGTGCGGTTTGGGAATTGTAATCGAAGAAAATGTCCGTGCGGGTGGGTTAGCAAGCGGCGTAGCTGAGCTTTATTTGAATGGGAAAGAGAATAATGCCAAAATTTACTCCCTTGCACTGCCTGATCGTTTTGTTCCTCACGGCAGCCGAAAAGAATTATTAGAATTAAATTCATTATCCCAAGAAGGAATCCAAGAGATTATGAAAATGCTTTTGAATGAAAGAGAAAGCAATGCTCAGACGGCAAAATTACACCGGATTCGCTGAAGAGTTGGTGAAAAAAATGAAAGAACGCTTAGATAAAATTCTGGTAGGAAAAGGTTTCTTTACGAGTAGAGAGAAAGCACAGGCTGCAATAATGGCAGGACAGGTTGTTGTTGACGGGCATACATTGGATAAAGCCGGTACTAGAATATCTGATGATGCAGACATTTCAATTGTTGGAAAATCCTGTCCATATGTGAGCCGAGGAGGACTTAAGCTTGAAAAAGCTTTAGACGAGTTCGACATTTTAGTCGATGGAAAGAAAATTATGGATGTTGGGGCCTCCACGGGAGGTTTTACGGATTGTTTGTTAAAGAAAGGGGCCTGTTTAGTCTATGCTGTTGATGTGGGATATGGACAACTTGATTGGTCTCTAAGGAAAGATCCTAGAGTTATTGTAATGGAGAGAAAGAATATACGATATGTAAAACCGGGGGATATCCAACATCAGATCGATCTTGCCGTTATTGATGTGTCGTTTATTTCTCTAAAAAAAGTCATACCTTCTGTTTTGGAAGTAGTAGAATATGGCGGAAGTGTTATCGCATTAATCAAGCCTCAATTTGAAGCTGGTCCTTCTCGGGTCGGGAAAAAAGGAGTTGTGAAGGATCAAGCGACTCATCGAAGTGTTCTGCTCGATATTGCGCAGTTTTTGATGGAACAGAATGTGATAATAGAAGGAGTAACTTATTCTCCGATTAAAGGCCCAGAAGGAAATATCGAATACTTTATTTGTTTTCAAAAAAATGAGCCTGAAACAAAATCTGACCGAAAAACAATTGAAAAAATTGATACTGTGATAGAGACTGCTCACAGCAAGCTTAACTAATCTTCAGTAAAGACCGGTGTTATTGTTTCAGACTCAGTTTTTTATGCTTAATTCAGTGGTTTAAAAGGACTGGCCGAAAAGACCTGACCTTTGTCTATTGCGCAAATAGCTTATGATCTTTGCAACACAAAGACCTTTGTAGAAAACAAAGAAGTGTCAATGATAGCTCAATATTTACTATCTTTGAATCCAATCGAAGTTTTTTTCAATTTTGTTTCAAAAAATTAGTCTTGGCGGCCAAATTTTTCTGAAGATGAAAGGATCTTCATTTTTACTATTTACGATTAAACACTGCGGCACAGAGAAACTCTGTGACAGTATTACATATTATTGTCCATAAGTATAAACGGGAAGGTTATAAAACAAATAAACGGTTCGGAATTTTTTGAACAAAGACTGTTTAAAGCAATATGAGAATCGCTGCATTTAGGAATCAGATGGTCAGAAAAGAATTGACTCAGGGAAATTCCATCAAATGGGTATAGATAAAGTCGTTAGAATAACATATCAATACATTGTTTGTTTAAGGCATGAATTGTTTTAGTTTGTAAATTTGAAAGGGAAAACGAGATTGGACAAAGAATATTTATTCAACAAAGAATATTTTGATGAAGGTTGTGTGATGCGGGGAGGTTTCTATGAAGAATATTGGTATAGTCCCAAACTTTCGAAAAGAAATCGCTAGAAAAATCACAGATGATATGATCATTTGGCTTAAAGAGCGAAATGTTGGGGCGCTGATGATACACGAGCATGCAATTTTAACAAGGCACAGTGAATTAGGGCGTTTTGAAAAAGAATTGACTTCTTTAATCGATTGTCTTGTCGTGCTGGGTGGCGACGGTACGCTGTTGAGTACAGCAAGGATGTTTGCGCCCTCCCCTGTCCCTTTATTGGGGGTCAACCTGGGGAAACTTGGTTTTTTGACAGAAATTGAAATTCCTGATCTCTTTGAAGGGTTGGAGAGGTTAATTAACGGACAGTACAATATTGACGAAAGAATGATGTTGTCGACAAAATTAGTTCGAGACGGGGCACCCCTTGAGGAGTTTAATTCTCTAAATGATACCGTGCTGACCAAAGGGGTATTAGCTAGAATGATTACAATCAGCGTCTATGTTGATGATACGTATATCGACACCTATTTAGCTGACGGAATTATTCTCTCAACACCTACTGGTTCAACTGCGTATTCCCTTTCAGCGGGCGGTCCAATTGTCAGTCCGAATGTAAACGCAGTAATACTAACTCCAATTTGTCCCCATACTCTCTATGCTCGTTCAATTGTCCTTCCCGAGGATGGCGTTGTACGGATTGTCGTGGAGGGAGAGCACAGCGAAACGATGCTCACGATTGACGGACAATACGGATATACTCTGCAACCCGGTGATGAAATCATTGTGAAAAAATCAGATTTTGTAACGAGGCTCGTGCGACTCAGCGGACGGAATTTTTATGACGTGCTGCATAAAAAACTGAAAGGGGGTTAAATGTGTTTAGTGAATTGTTGTCACCTACGGCTCTTGCCAAACTGATAATAAGCCGCCGCATTACCCCTGGAGACAATGTGGTTGATGCTACCGCCGGAAACGGTCATGATACTTTGTTTCTGGCAGAGCTCGTTGGCAGATTTGGCAAAGTCTATTCATTCGACATCCAAAGCGAAGCCTTAGAAGCAACTCAAGAGCGATTGAAGAAACAAAATTTGCTGGCGACAGTTACATGTATTAATGACTCTCATAAAATGATCGATCAATATGTACCAAAACCGATTTCAGGAGCAATGTTTAATTTAGGCTATTTACCGGGAGGAGACCACAGCATCGCTACTGTCGTTGAAGAGAGCCTGCCGGCAATTAAAATCGTCTTGGATCTTCTAAAAATCAGCGGTTTAGTTACGATTGTAACTTACCCCGGTCATGCAGAAGGGAAAAGAGAAGAAGAAAAAATCAGCGAATTTGTGCACAGCCTTGATAAGGAAAGATTCGCCGTTATGATCACAAAGTTTATTAAAAAAAGCGGTGATCCACCGAATGTAATTGCAATTGAAAAAGGCAGGGGAATTTAATGCATATGGGGGTGTAATGTATGAAAGCAAGAAGACATACAATGATCATTGACATAATACGGAATAAGAAAATTGAAACCCAAGAAGACTTAGCAGAAGAACTTCGCAAATTAGGTGTTGATGTCACACAAGCAACAGTATCTAGAGATATCAAAGAATTAAGTTTAATTAAAATTCCCACAGAAGATGGGCGATATCATTACTCTTTACCTCCAGAAGACGCCTGGGTAAGCTCCATGGAAAGAGCAAAAAGGTTGTTTAGGGATAGTTTGGTCAGCATTGACCATAGTGAAAATATCATTGTGGTAAAAACACTCACGGGTAACGCCCATGCAGTCGCAGATATCATTGACAATATGCCGTGGCCGGAGCTAGTAGGTACTGTCGCAGGGGACGATACAATTTTAGTGATTGTCCGGGGTAAAGAAAAAGTGAAAGAGATTATCGATAAAATTAACGGCATTAAAAGATGAGAGGAGAGTTCTGGTTGCTTGAGCATTTACGTGTAAAGGATTTTGCCTTAATCCGCGAGCTTGAAATCCGACTGCAGCCGGGTCTAAACATAATTACTGGTGAAACAGGGGCAGGAAAATCAATTTTGATTGATGCCGTCAGCATGATTCTAGGGGGAAGAGCAAGCCAAGATCTTATCAGATCCGGAACCAAAAAAGCAGTAATTGAGGCTAGGTTTAGAATTTCGGGCAATGCCCCTGTAAAACAATGTTTAATTAAAAATGGTTACGATGTATCAGGAAATGGAGAAGAAGAGACGATACTAGTAAGTAGAGAAATCAACCGATCGGGGAAGAACATCTGCAGAATTAACGGGGAACTTTCGAATATATCTCTCTTAAAAAAGACAGGACAGTTCTTAGTTGATATCCACGGCCAAAATGAACATCAGTCAATATTGAAACCAGAAAAACACATAGATCTTTTGGACAGTTTTATCGGTTTTGAGATTCAAGAGATTCTGCCGGTCTACCAAAGCAAACTGAAAAACTATAACCGAGTAATTGAGAAGGTAAAGTCATTTGACCGTATTGTATCGGAAAAAGAGCAAAAGACCGAATTGCTGCAGTTTCAAGCAGATGAAATTGATGTTGCGGACCTTACAATAGAAGAAGAGGAGAAGCTCCACGAAGAGAGAGAAATCCTTGGCAGCGCAGAGAAATTGTTTCAATTGACAAATCAAGCATACGAGTGCCTGTATGAGAATACGGGTGCTTTTTCAGCAGTCGATCTAATGGGGCAGGCCAGTTCTTTCTTGGAAGAAGCAGCAAGGATTGACTCAAAACTTGAAGGGCCTAAAGAGATTTGTGAGGATGCGGTTGGAATCTTAGAAGATTCATCCCGTCAGATTAGACAATACAGGGACGAAATAGAATTTAGCCCGGATAGATTGAACGAAATTGATGCACGCTTGGAAATGATAAATCAATTGAAAAGGAAATATGGCGGTACGATTGAAGACATTCTTCTTTATAAAGAAAAAGCGGAAAAAGAAATAGAAGAGCTGATGGATAGTGAAAGGATTTTGTCAGAACTAGAAAAAGAAAAGCAAAACCTTGTAAAAGAACTGAGGATCACTTCGCAAAAAATGTCAGAACTGAGAAAAGAAGGAGCGTCGAATTTACGCAAGCAAGTATGTCAGGAGCTTGAAGATTTGAATATGGAAAATACTCGTTTCGAAGTTGACATAGAAGCAGCTGAAGATTTAAACAACACGAGTTCGTCAGCTGAAAAAGTCCAATCTTTTAATAAGAAAGGAGTTGACACGGTTGAGTTTTTACTGTCGCCCAATAAGGGAGAACCATTAAAGCCGTTAGTCAATATCGCCTCCGGCGGAGAAGTGTCAAGAATAATGCTGGCCATAAAAACAGTTCTGGCTTTTTCAGATCAAATTCCCACCCTTATATTCGACGAAATCGATGCAGGAATTGGCGGCAAAGCGGCTCAATCTGTTGGCAGTAAGATGCAGACGATTTCTTCTGCATACCAGGTTCTGTGCGTAACTCATTTACCGCAGATAGCGGCTTTAGCAAACAACCATTATATGATATCCAAAAAGGAAGTTACAGAAAGAACGGAAACTTTTGTTCATAGATTAAGCGAAAAAGAAAGAATTCAAGAGATTGCCAGAATGTTATATGGAGACAAAGTATCTGAAACGACCTTAAAACATGCAGAAGAGATGATCAATTCAAGCAAATATAGATCTTAGGAGGATTTTAAGAATGGATTGGGATAAAAACAAAAAAATGCATTCTTCGATATTTGAGACTGGGGGAAACACCCCACTTTTACTATTGAAAAAAATGAAGAAAGAAGCCCCGTTTATTGCCGGAAAATTAGAGTTTTTTAATCCTTCCGGAAGCTTAAAAGATAGAATTCTATTTCGGATGATTGAGGCTGCCGAGAAGAAAGAGGAACTGAGGCAGGGGATGACAATTATTGAGGGAACTACAGGCAATACTGGCATTGCAACAGCTATGGCGGGTGCTGTTAAAAACTATCCGGTCACTATTGTCATGCCTGACGGGATGAGCGAAGAAAGGAAAAAAACTATTAAAGCCTATGGTGCCGAATTGATACTAACAGAGGGAGGGGAAAGCGATGTAGATTTGGTAATCGAAAAGGTACGAGAAATGAAGCGAAAAAGCCCCGGAAAATTATGGGAAGTTGCTCAATTTTCAAATTATGATAATGCTAAAGCCCATTATCAAACCACGGGGCCGGAAATCTGGGAACAAACAGAAGGAAAGATTGGTGCTTTTGTAGCTTCGCAAGGAACGGGAGGTACCATTACAGGCGTTGCCCGCTATTTAAAAGAGAAAAATCCTGATATTCTAATTTACGCAGTTGAGCCGTCGGAATGTCCCATTCTTTCTGGCGGAGATTGGGGATCACACAGAATAGAAGGTATTGGCGATGGTTTTGTTCCAGATGTGCTTGACCTTAAGTATATTGATGGCGTTGTACAGACATCTTCAGAAGAAGCAATTTCAATGGCAAAAAAACTAGCCAGGGAAGAAGGCATTTTTTGCGGGATTTCTTCTGGTTGCAATGTAACCGCCAGCATGAAAGTAGCAAAAGAACATCCCGACTCAAATTTGATTGTGACGATGATAAATGACAATGGCTTGCGTTATCTATCCACCGAGCTGTGCGAGGAATCTCATACAAAGAACATTTCTGACAGAGAGCATAGCGTTAGTACGCATGACAAAGAAAAAGTAGCACAATCTTCATTAAAAGTAATAAAGTAAACTGAGTTTCAAAGTGAAGCGCCTCAAACACTGCAGGAATCAATTCCAATACGAAGAAGAAATCAGAGGTGGCAGTTTACAAGATAATGAAACCACGAGAGGTGTATGCATATGGAAAGAAAAATTAAAGTCATTATTGCCGATGACAATCGAGACTTTTGCCATTTATTAAAAGAATACATCGAACGCCAGCCAGATATGGATTTGGTTGGAGCAGCTTATAATGGAGCCGAGGTAGTTGAAATGCTTCCAGCAAAGAGTCCGGATGTGATTGTTCTTGACATCATTATGCCGCACTTAGATGGAATCGGAGTTCTGGAAAAGATGACGTCGATGGGTTTGTCATATAGGCCGAAGGTAATTATGCTTACCGCCTTTGGACAGGAAAATATTACCCAGAAAGTGGTTGAGTTAGGTGCAGACTATTATGTCTTGAAACCTTTTGACCTTGATATACTCGTTGACAGGATACGTCAATTAGCAGAAATGGAAATTAAAAACGAAAATTACAATGCAACAGCTAAATCCAAAAGTTTAGACTCTGAGGTAACCAATATTATCCATGAAATTGGTGTCCCGGCACACATCAAAGGATATCAATATCTACGCGAGGCCATCATGCTCGTTATAAAGGATATGGATTTTTTGAATGCCGTTACAAAAGAATTGTATCCTGCTATTGCAGAGCAATTCAACACTACCCCAAGCAGGGTGGAACGGGCCATCAGACATGCCATCGAGGTTGCTTGGACGAGAGGGAACATGGAATTAATGAACGCTTTGTTCGGTTACACAATGAATACAGAAAGAGGAAAACCCACCAACTCTGAATTTATTGCGATGATAGCCGATAAGCTCAGAATGCAAATCCGAGCAAGTTAATTGCATAAAATCCCTTTTCGGTTTCATTCGAAGAGGGATTTCTATTAAGGGGTGATATCAATGTTAACAAAAGAAAGGGAAAAACTTTTTAAGGATCTTACGCAAGCTGCAGGTGTATCAGGTTTTGAAGATGAAATCAGGGATGTGATCAAGGGGTATCTGCCCAATAATGTGAAAATCGATTACGATAATACGGGCTCCTTATTGGTCACAAAACCAGGGTTGTCGTCTCATCCGAAAATTATGTTATCGGCGCACATGGATGAAGTTGGATTTATGGTCAGCCGTATCTCCGAAGAGGGTTTCATATATTTTGCGCCGGTTGGTATGTGGTGGCCTCATATCATGTTGGCCCAACGAGTCGTTATAAAATCCAAACAAGGTGATGTGCCCGGCTTTATAGGTGCAAAACCACCTCATCTATTATCTCCGGACGACCAGAAGAAAATGCAGGATATACATGAAATGTTTATTGACATAGGAGCAGCTGATGAGAAAGAAGCCAGAGAAGTTTTTGGGGTGCGACCAGGCGATGCGGTCGTGCCAGATGCCCATTACAAAGCTATGAAAAATCCGAAACTGCTTATGGCAAAAGCTTGGGACAACAGGGTGGGCTGTGCGCTGTATCTAGAACTGATAAAGGCTTTCTCAGAAGAAGACCATCCTAATACATTGGTTTTTTCTTTTACTACTCAAGAGGAAGTTGGGCTTCGGGGGGCAGAAACGGCTGCCGCTGCAGTTCAACCTGATGCCTGTCTTGTTTTCGACGGATGTATAGCGAATGATTTTCCGGGTGTGAGAAAAAGCGAGCTTCCCGTTGCACTGGGTGAAGGTGCTAATTTGATCATAATGGACCGGTCTCATATACCGAATAAAAAAATGAGAGATTTTGCTTTTTCCGTAGCTGAAGAACAAGAAATACCCCTTCAGCCTGCTACTTTATTAGGTGCCGGAACTGACACAGGAAAAATTCTTCTGCATGATAAGGGAGTTCCCAGTGTAGCTCTTGGTGTCCCGCGACGCTATACTCATAGTCATACTTCCATTATTCATTACGATGACTATGAAAACACTTTTCTCCTTCATATGGCTTTGATACAAAGAATGAACGAAGAAATGGTTAAAAGTTTTACAGATTTTTCATAATCGACTCCTTTCGACTATATAGATTGGAGGTCCTCAGGATGAAGATAGAACCGGAGAAGTTGATCGAAAAGAAAACAATTTATCGCGGAAATATTATTGATGTTTCTTTGGATAAAGTGATCTTGGATAACGGGTCGGAAGCAATAAGAGAAACCGTTTACCATCCTGGTGCTGTTGCTGTGGTGGCTTTAACGAATTCGAAAGACATTTTGCTGGTGGAACAATACCGTCATCCTTCTAGAGAGAACCTTTTGGAACTTCCGGCCGGAAAGCTTGAAAGAGGGGAATCCCCGGTCGAATGTGCTAAACGAGAATTGTCCGAAGAAACTGGCTTCGAAGCACAAAATTGGTTAAAGATGAATGAGTTTTATACAGCTCCGGGATTTGCATCCGAAAAGATGTACATGTATTACGCAGATAGTCTTACCAAAGTAAAGACTGACCTAGACGAAGACGAAAATATTGCCCTCAGGATCACTCCATATAAAGATGCGTTGTCAATGATATTATCAGGAAAGATCAAAGATGGTAAAACGATAGCCGGACTTTTGTTTTTTGAGTCCTTCATTAAAAGCAAGGATTGAAGTTTTGATTCTATGTGCTGGGTTTCGGCTAACATTGGTAAACGCTTATAGGAGGTGGCTATGCAAGATTCCATTCGAGATTTTTCTCACTACCTCATGGTTGAAAAAGGTCTTTCTAAAAACACAATACAGTCTTACGGCCATGATCTTAGAAATTTTGAAAAGTATGTTTTTGAATCGGATGGTGGTTCATTATTAAAGGTTGATAGAGATGCTATTTTGTCTTTTATGAGTCTTCAGCAAAGGCAAGGAAAAGCGAGTTCTTCGATTAGCAGAAGCTTGGCTGCGATGAAACAGTTTTATCGTTTTTTAGTGCAAGAAGAACTTATTAGCACGGATCCTACCGCTGATTTTGAATCACCTAAGACAGAAAAACGCCTCCCTAAGGTAATGACACTTGAGGAAGTGGATTTGCTATTAGCTGGACCGGATCTTACAAAGCCAAGTGGCAGAAGAGATAAAGCGATGCTGGAGCTTTTGTATGCGACGGGGATACGTGTATCAGAGATGATATCCTTAAACGTTTCCAATGTAAATTTAGAGAACGGGTATGTTCGTTGTATTGGGAAGGGTTCAAAAGAAAGGATTATTCCACTAGGTTCAATAGCTGCAAAGTTTGTAAGGCAGTTTATCGAAAGAGGAAGAAAGAGCATGCTGAAAAACCAAAAAACTGAAGCATTATTTTTGAATCATCATGGCAGAAGGCTGACTAGGCAGGGTTTTTGGAAAATACTCAAAAAACATGCAGTGGATTCCGGAATTAAAAGAGATATTAAACCCCATACAATTCGGCATTCTTTTGCAACCCATCTCCTTGAAAATGGAGCAGATTTGAGGTCTGTCCAGGAAATGCTTGGACATGCCGATATATCCACCACGCAGATTTATACGCACATTACTAAAAATCGTCTGAAGCAGATTTATGATAAGACACATCCTAGAGCATGAAAGGAGAAAATTCTGTGAAACACGGGGTTAAAAGGGTAATTGTAATCGTGTTGGATGGGGTCGGGGTGGGAGCCGCTCACGATGCTGATCTTTATGGCGACCAGGGAAGCGACACTTTAGGAAACATCTCGCAAATTATTGCCGATTTTACCCTCCCCAATATGAATCTGCTAGGCTTGGGCAAGTTGAATGATAAATACAGAAAGGCAAACAAAAATAACGAATTAACGGAGAATCTCGTAGGCGGTTTTGGCAAAATGCAGGAGGAGTCTCCGGGGAAAGATACGACTACCGGGCATTGGGAATTGATGGGGATAATACTGAAAGAACCTTTCCCGGTTTATCCAGATGGCTTTCCAAAAGAAATAATGGATGAGTTTGTTTCTAGAACCGGGCACGGGTATTTAGGCAACACAGCCGCGTCTGGAACAGAGATCATAAAAGACCTTGGAGGAAAACATCTGCAGTCAGGGGAATTGATAGTCTATACTTCTGCAGACAGTGTGTTTCAAATAGCGGCCCATGAAAAAATCATTTCCTTAGATACACTCTATAAGTATTGTAAAATTGCAAGAGAGATTTTAGATGATGAACATGCTGTCAGCCGTGTCATTGCGAGGCCTTTTGCAGGTGAGCCGGGTTCCTTTTACCGTACAAACAGTAGAAAGGACTTCAG
>SLNR01000164.1 GCA_007132905.1 Candidatus Sumerlaeota bacterium
ACGCGGGAATCCTTTCTCGTCCCTTGGGGGCGGGAAAGGTTGTTTTATATCTAGGGGGTGATTAAAAGAGAGGCTGATTGAAGCAAATGACAAGGACTGTAGAGAGAAAAAAGACGTGCTATGAATAGTCAAGAGTAAATATTGGTCTTTGACAATCACATAGAGGTTCTGGGATTAATTTTTACCAGGTGGGTTCCATTGGTGATCCGGTTCAAAGGGCTTATTGTTTTTCCAGATGGAATACACTAAATGAGCCAATCTTCTGGCCACGGCTCCGGTAGCCACGTTGGCATGCTTGCCCTGACTGCGTTTTAACTCGTAGAACTCTTTTAACTGCGGGTTAAAGCGTCTTGCAGAAACAGCGGCCATCCAGAGACTGTAGCGCAGCACCGGAGAACCGCGTTTGGACATTCGGTTTTTGGTCCCCTCAAACTGTCCGGATGATTTAACCGAAGCATCGAGGCCGGCATAAGCCACTAAAGCTTTGGCGTTGGAGAAACGGCCAATGTCCCCGATTTCTCCGATCATAGCAGCCGCCAGAGTAGGGCCGATACCCGGGATAGTTTCCAGCACATGGCGGTAATCAGCATCTTCAGGACGCAGTTCTTCCATAACCTGGTCGATGGCTTCCTCAATGATACTAATCTGGTCTTCAATAAACTCGATTTGCTCAAGCAGCAGGCGCAGCTGCAGGGTAAAAGCCTCCATGGCCAGGCGGATGCCGAAGGTTCCTTTGGCCAGGGTCTGGATTTGCTCTGCTCGCTCTTGCCCCAGGCGACCCCGGGAGTGTTCTTTTAAGAATTGTGACAACTCGGATAAATCCACTTCTGCCAGCTCTTCGGGTTCGGGATACCTTTTCAGCAACTCCTTTGAAGTCTGGATGAAAACATTAGAGAAACAACGGGCGTATTCGGGGAAGATACGGTCTAAGACGCCCAGCACCTGATTCTTGAGGGTGCCGACTTGACGCACAAAATCAAGTCGTGAACGGGAAAGCGTTTGCAGTTTAAGCGTAGTCTCCTGTGCCAGCTTGGTTTCGGTAGTATAGCCCAGCCGTATCATATCAGCCAAGAGCAAAGCATCTTTAACATCTGTCTTGGTTTTACGCACATAAAGGTTTCGCAGGGCGTCAGACTGGATGGGGTTAATCACATGGAGCTGATAACCTAGCTGCTCTAACTTAGAAAACAAAGGCAGCCAGTAATGACCGGTGGCCTCCAGACAGAACCAGATATGCTTTGCCTCGACCTCAAGGGTATCTAAGGCCTTAGCTAGCTTTTCCAGGTCTTTGTGAGTGTTTTTCAAGTGCATTTGTAAAACGGAGTTGCCTTCCCGGTCTAAAACACAGATTTCATGCTGGTGCTTGGCAATATCAATGCCGCCGTAGAACATGGGTATCCCTACTTTCGTTATGATGTTGGCAAGGTTCCCGCAGCCCATACGAGTCTCAATCTTGCGCGTGATGCGTGGCATACAGCAAGCCGTATCCACAACGTGCTCATACGAGACTGCCTCGTATGGAGGGGCTTCACTCTTTTCTTCAGGATAGCTAAGGCTTCCCAAGGAGGATTGACGAAGCCCCCTGCCTACGAGAATAATTATCCAGGTCGCCCCGGAATCCCTATGTGATTGTCAAAGATCTGCTCTTGGTTGGCACGCGAGTGAAACAACTCTATTATACAAGGAAGATTACAAGAAGATATTAATTCTTAAGAGATGATTTTGTGCTGGTAGCAAAATCTCGTTAATCCCTAATTAAGGAAAGATAGATAAACTTTCCGCCTTATTATCTGCTTTTGCAAACTTGTGCTATAATGGCAATTAACAAACAACAAAAAGCGGGGGACAAAATTGAACTTCCATTTAATTCATACAAATCGTCACTTAGAAACAATTAGAAAAAGAGTAGGGAAAGCCATTGGCGAGTTTGACTTAATTGCTCAGGGAGACAAAATTGCCGTCGGTATATCCGGTGGTAAAGACAGCATGACACTCCTTTATATCTTATCTTATCTAAAAACATATGCTCCGGTTGACTTTACACTGCAGGCTGTAATGGTCGATATGGGTCGCAATTCAGATTTTAAAGCTGTGCATGACTATTGCGATTTTCTTCAGGTCCCTTTTCATACTGAGAAAACTGAAATAGCAAAAATTGTGTTTGAAAAAAGACAAGAAAAAAACCCCTGTTCTCTATGTGCGAATTTAAGACGCGGGGCACTCAACAACGCAGCCAAAAACCTCGGCTGCAATAAGGTCGCTTTGGGGCATCATCTCGATGATGTAATAGAAACGCTTTTTCTCGGCATGTTTTACGAAGGCCGCATTCATACTTTTTCACCGAAAATTCACCTCAGCCGAGTTGATCTTACTGTCATCCGACCTCTCGTGCTGGTAAATGAAAAAACGATTATAAAAGCCTCACAGGACTTAAAAATCCCAAAACAAAAAGCAAACTGCCCCATTGAAGGGTCAACAAAACGAGCTGAAATGAAGAAAACGATTGAAGAATTGTCCAAAAGGATCCCGAACGTGCGCGAGAAAATGCTCTCCGCCTTAAGAAACATTGATGTGGATCCCATGTGGGACCGAGATTGAAAAAGCCCCTAACGGGGCTTTACCTAATAAACTCGTCTACTGTATTCTTGTCAAGCTTCTTTATTAGGGCTATTAGAAGGTTTAATGTTTGCATATAGTCATCATAGTTTAAAATGCTTGTGTGGCTGTGAATGTATCGAGTCGGAACTCCCAGGACAATACCTGGAACCCCTTTATTATGAAGATGAACTTTTCCTCCGTCTGTTCCGCCCCCCATCATAGCCGAGAATTGATAAGGAATCCCTTCCTCCTCTGCTACTTGAGCTATTAGGTCGCGAAGTTTGATATTGGGAATCATCGTAGCATCGGCCAATAGAACAACGGGGCCGCTTCCGATTTTTTCAAGCGGCGGCTCATCTTTTTTCATTCCGGGCATATCACCTGCAATCGCAACCTCAAGGGCAATACACAGATCCGGTTGAACAACAGCAGAAGCGGTTTGAGCGCCGCGAAGCCCAACTTCTTCTTGTACTGTACCCACCCCATAAACTGTATTCGGATGATCAATGTTGTTCAGTTCTTTTAAGACATCAATAAATAATGCGCAACCAACGCGATCGTCCCAGGCTTTGGCCATCAGCATTTTTTCATTTGACATGTGTTCAAAGGGGCTGACGGGAACGATAGGATCTCCGGGTTTCACCCCGAAATTTTTAACGGCTTCTTCTTTGTTCTTGGCCCCGATATCAATAAACATGTCTTTTTTCTCGACTATTTTTTTCTTCTCTTCTGCTGACAGTATGTGCGGAGGCTTTGAGCCAACTACCCCAACAACAGTACCCTTGCTTGTTTTTAAAATTACTTTTTGTGCCAGCAGGACTTGATCCCACCATCCACCAAGAGGAATAAAACGAATAAACCCTTCCTCTGTAATGTGGCTTACCAAAAAACCAATTTCATCAATGTGACCTGGAATCATGATTTTGGGAGCAGCCGAATTTCCTTCTTTTCGGCAGACAATGCTTCCTAAATTGTCTTTTTCGATTGTTGAATAAGGCGCGGCATATTCTCTTATTACTTGTCTTATTTCCGTCTCGTAGCCTGAAACACCTGGTGTTTCAGTAAGCTTTTGAAACATGTCCAACCTGTTTTTGTCCATTAGCATCAGCTCTCCTTTTTTATTCTCCTAAATGAGAAAAGTCATGATAAAAGCAGTAGCAAACATTGCCAGCATCGGTGGAATGGCATAGCGGTATATCTGCGTGTATTCTGTTCGAAAATATTCGTTGGTCAACAGCAGGCATAAATGAAGAGGCGAGAAAAAATAACCAAAGGTTGCACTTATATAGAGCATGGACAGCAACGGAACGCTTTGGGGTGCTGCAGGCAACAGTGGAAGTAAAATTGGCAGAATGATGGCAATCGCAGCCATTGAGTTCCCAGTCGCCATGGCAACAAACATCGGCATGATTACAAGGAGAAGATTCAACGAGACTCCACCGTCCACTAAATCTGATACAATGCTAATAACAAAGCCGCTTTCTTGGACAATTTCTTTAAAAACCATCACCCCTACAATGGCCATGGCAATCTTGAAATCAAAACCTTTCAAAAAATAGTTTTTGATATCTTTGGGGTGTGAAATCCGGTTAATGAGAAAGGCTGAAGAAATTCCCACTAAAAGCGATAAAGGAAAAGACCACTGAAACCCAAGCACTAGAACAAGGCTTACAAAAATCGGAGCAGTGCTTAACATAAAAGTTGACAGCAACGAAGTTTGATTGGATGCACTGCTGGTTTTTCCAACAGTAGAAGCTGCCGATGCATTTTGTAGAGCTTTTTCTTCCTCAGCGGATGTTCTCAAAGTAAACGCAACGGCTACAATAAGGGCCGCGATGCTGGCCGGTAAATTAAAACGAATATGTTGATATATACTAGTACCGCCAATGGCAGCCAAAGATATTAGACTAGCCGCCATCGGGTAGGCAGGAAACCATACATGTCTAAAAATCATATTAATGGCAGCTTTTCTTGGAGCATTATAGCCTAAATCATTTCCCACTTCATCGACCATGGGAGCAGAAATAATGGCTGCTCCCGGAACCGAAACAAGGCCTATGAGGCCGGGTATCAGACTAATGATCACCTTTTTGCTCTTGAACAATCCGTGCAGCGAATCAACCATGCTCTGCAGGCTTCCAGTTTCCCTTAAAATATATCCTAAGATGCTCAACAGCACCACAGTAGATAACAGGAGGACTGCTTCAGGTTGAGTCATGGCCGTGATGGTGGTATTTATAAAAACAATCGGTGTCATGTTGGCAAATAAACCCAAGACAACCGAGCCGGTTAATAAGGAATAGCCAAGATGAACTTTTCTTCTCAACAGGAGTAAAATAATTGCGAAAGTCAACAATATACTAAAAGCTTCAAACATAGATATATATCACCTTTCCATATTGGCAATGCCAAACGATTTGTCAGTTTTAATTTCTTCTTTAATTCGTTTCAGGTCAGTGACCACTTGATAAGGGACACAAACGCCTCCAATGGGTACGTTTGTTTTATATAGAGCACCGTGAGAATCAGACCCGCCGGTTTTCAAAAGCTTATAGCGGTTTGCGATTTCGCGGTAATGCTGGCGTGTTTTTTCATCGTGTTCGGGATGATCGATTTCTAATCCCAATAATCCCCGTTCAATCATGTCGGGAATAAGATGATCGGCGTTGGCGGTTCCTGGGTGAGCAAATACTGGAATGCCATTTGCTTCTCGAATCATTGTGACAGCATCCAAGGGAGTCATTTTGTAGCGAGGAACAAAAGCAGGCCTCCCACGGCCAATATATTGACGAAACGCATCGGTTGGTGTTCTGACATATCCTTTCTTGTACAGCGCTTGAGCAATATGAGGACGGCCCACTACTCCCATTCTGACTAGCTGAATTACATCATCCATATCAATGACAAATCCTAGGTTCTGCAGCTTTTTCACAATTTGCGATGCCCGCAAATTGCGGGCATCGCGCAGGTAGATCAGCTTTTCCTCTAATGATGTGGACTGAAAATCTAAATAGTAACCTAGAACGTGAAGCCCTCTCCCGCCAAAGTCGGTATTAATCTCAATGCCCGGAACCACTTCAATGATAAAGGATCTTCCGGCCCGTATAGCCGGTTTAATTCCATCTACGGAATCGTGGTCGGTTATACCAATAGCCCTCAATCCAGACAGGGAAGCCTCCCGTACCGCCTCGTGCGGGGTAAGCAAGCCATCTGAAGCGGTGGTATGCACATGTAAGTCAGCTTCCATAAGAAAATCCCACCTTATTCTTGTGCACTATAGTATTCAGCAAGATGTGTCAAAGTTCTTACTCCTACTCCGGTAGCCCCTTTTGCATAATAAGGAAGTTCTTTAGTTGACCAGACGGTTCCTGCAATATCCAAATGGATCCAGGGAAGGTCATTCTCTACAAAAGAGCCAATAAACAAACCTCCCGTTATGGCCCCTGCAGGTCTACCCCCAATATTTTTGATGTCAGCAAAATCACTCTTTAGGTATTCTTTGTATTCGCTATAGATGGGCAGTCGCCAACATCTTTCTCCGCTATCATAAGAAGCTTTATCCAATGCTTCAGCGAAGTCGTCATTGTTGGAGATGTAGCCGGAAGCTTCATGCCCAAGGGCTACTACAACTGATCCAGTTAATGTCGCCACGTCAATAATGCGGGTAATCCCAAGTGTTTGTGCGTAGGCTACAGCATCTGCCAAGATCAATCTGCCCTCTGCATCAGTATTCATAATCTCGATTGTTTTCCCTTGGAAAGAATGCACAATATCGCCGGGTTTTTGGGCTGTGCCACTTGGCATATTCTCTGCCAAAGCAGCAATGCCAAGAACATTTGTTTTTAGTTTAAGTTTCGCTATAGCACTCATGGCACCAATAACGGCGGCAGCTCCACCCATGTCATCTTTCATGGTTTCCATACCTTCGGCCGTTTTTAAAGATATTCCTCCACTGTCAAAAGTCATGCCTTTCCCCACCAAACAAGTTTTCTCCTTGCTTTCGGGATTTCCCTCGTATTTCATGATTACCAGTTTAGGCTCTTCTTTACTACCTTTCGCCACCCCAAGAAAAGCATTCATTCCCAATTCTTCCAATTCTTTTTGTTGTAATATTTCACAAGAAAAGCCGGATTCATTCGCCAATGATGAGGAAATATCTGCCAAATGCGAAGGTGTCATGGCATTTGAAGGAGCATTCACTGCTTTTCGGGCTATGTTGGCGGCTTGAGCGAGCACTTTTCCTTTTTCCACTCCGGTCGTGATGGATTCAATTTTATCCTCCGACTGTTCAACCAACCAAAATTCTTCAATGGGTTGCTGCAGGTCTTTTCTATCCGTTTTGTAATCATGTGTTAAATAATCAGCCAGCAGAGCACCTTCCACCACACACCTAGAAGCGCTGGAAGAATCAAAACCCCCTGTACCAATCCCGTGTACGATGGAAGCCATTTTTTTTATTTTGACTTTTTTGGCCGCTTTGATTGAAGATGCAGCTGCTTGCCGGATACGCTCCAAGGAAAAATCTTCTTCTTTCCCTAGGCCAACGACAATAATTCGCTTCGGTTCTATCATCTCTTTGGTATGGATGATGGTCGTCTCTTTTATTTTCCCTTCAATTTCTCCAGATTCAATAAGATCCGAAATGACTCCATGGAGGGCCTTATCGACAGCGCCGGTGGCCCCGCTTGGTTTTTTGATTCCTTCGAATAAGTTAACAACTAAGGCATCGACCGTTATTTTTGTAATGTCTTTTGATAATACTTGAATATCCAATTGAAGACCCCCTATAATATTTTTGAAAAAACGCGGAGGAAATTACCGCCGAGTATTTTGCGAATATCTTCTTGACTGTACTCTCTATCTAACAAAGCCTGGGTTATCACAGGCATTTTTGAAATATCTTCGAGTCCTTCGGGGGCGGATGGAATTCCATCATAGTCTGACCCTAATCCTACATGGTCAGGGCCCACTAAAGAAACAATATGGTCAATATGATCGAGAAGTCTTGAAACGGTTGGGTTCTCAGCATCTATAAATGGGAGAGCGAAATTCATTCCCATTACGCCCCCGTGGTGTGCTAAGGCGGTTATTTGTTCGTCATTCAAATTTCTAAGATGTTCGCACTGTGCACTAGCGTTTGAATGAGAAGCAATGATTGGTTTTTCGGAGTGTTCAATGACGTCCCAAAACCCCTGTTCTGTTATGTGTGATACATCAATAACCATTCCTAAATCATTCATTTCTTTTACGACTTCACAGCCGAAAGAAGTAAGCCCCCCTCCTGCCGAGTTTTCGCCAATTCCATCCGCAATTTCATTTCTTTCATTCCAGGTCAGGCCAATCGCTCTTACTCCGAGCCGATAAAGACAGTGCAACACCTCAAGATCTCCGGCAATCGCTTCTCCGCCTTCAATGGATAACACCGCCGCAATTTTCCCCGTGCGAACAATGTCATGAATATCCTGGTAAGATAAGGCTAAAGAGATCGTCTCTTGATTAGCCTCGATTTCTTTGTGAAAACATGAAATAAGTTGCAGGGTTCTTTTCAAGGACCTTTCTGGTTTATAGACAGGCTCGATAAAGGCAGCGAATAATTGGACATTCACTCCCCCTTGTTTCATGCGGGGAAGGTCTACATGAATGTTATCATTTTTGTTAGTCAAACCGGTAACATTGCCATTAACAATTTCCAAAAGAGTATCAATATGACCATCGACTACCACCGCATTTTTGTGCAGCTGCTCGGCTACAGGGCCAATTGTATTGATTACATGATTATTATTGTCTGTCATAAATGCTTCACTCCCCATTTCTGTGATGCGGTTGAACAATATACAAAAGCCTGCTTATCAGCGAGGATAAACAGGCGCAAAACAGCATTGTTCATTCATCTCGGCTCAACAATAAGTTTTATGGCCGTCCTCTCTTCTCCATCTATCTCAATATCGGTAAATGCTGGGATACAAATCAAGTCCATGCCGCTGGGAGCAACAAATCCACGGGCAATTGCGACAGCCTTAATAGCTTGATTCAGCGCTCCTGCTCCAACGGCCTGAAGCTCAGCACTGCCCCGTTCTCGAAGGACACCGGCTAGAGCCCCTGCAACTGAATTCGGACTGGATTTTGCTGAGACTTTCAGTACGTCCATCCTATTACCTCCCCGACTGTATTGGATTATTCTTCTAATTCATTTGATTCGATAACCTACGGCTATATCCTTTTTCGAGCCGGTAAATGGGAGAAAAATATTCACTTAAAGGCGGCTATTCTGGTAGGTGCTCAAAAATTCGCCTGATGTTTGTGGCCTCACCCGAATTAGCGTCCGTCTCAATTACTACAGCAGAAAGAATCATATCGCCGTTGGCAACACTAAAACGTGTAGGCATCTGAGTTAAAAACTTTTCGATTACTAAATCTTTTTTTACCCCTATCACGGAGTTGCACGGACCGGTCATCCCTACATCTGTAATAAAGGCCGTTCTTTCCGGCAAAATTCTCTCATCGGCCGTTTGTACATGAGTATGTGTCCCTATTACCGCTGTCACTTTTCCATCTAAGTACCATCCCATGGCTATCTTTTCCGAGGTAGCTTCTGCGTGAAAATCTACGATGATAATCGGTGTAGTTTTTTTTAGTTTATTAATTTCTTCATCCACGGCTCGAAAGGGACAATCAAGATCGTGCATAAAAACCCGTCCGGAGATATTTATGACGGCGATTTTTGATATACTATTCTTTACTGAAAATAGGCCGGAACCTTTGCCGGGAGGGTATCCAGGATAGTTAAGCGGTCGAATGATTCTTGTTTCCTGATCGATAAAGTCAAATATTTCTTTTTTATCCCATACATGATTGCCCATAGTCAGAACATCGATCCCCATATGAAAAAGATCATGAGCCACACTTTTGGTGATTCCGACCCCACCTGCTGCATTTTCGCCGTTTGCCATAACAAAATCAACCTGATAGTTTTCAATCAATTTTTCAATCATGGCCTCCACCGCCGTACGTCCTGGACGGCCGACGATATCACCAATCATTAATATATTCACTAAAACACCTCACTCTAAGGGCTGTTATTTATTAAAAACCATGACCCGTCCATCCTCCCGATAGGCAATGAAGTCTTTTTCCTGGCTTGCGCCGCTCACGTCTAAAAGCATCGAATCAATCATTTCTTCTTGCAGTAAAAGTTCTTCTTCGAGGATCGAATCATTATAGTCTGAAACGAGTTTATCTGTGAAATGATCGTATATCACATGAATGATTAAAGAGATTTCATGTTGGGACAATGTGTCTACTTCCCTTGCAACTATCAGTCTAGTTACTCCATTAAAGTCTTCGGATAGAATCGAAGTCTTATGATTTTGATCCCCTCCAATTTGATGAAAGACATCTAAACAAGAAGAAAGTTTTGTTCTAAATGACCGCAAATTCTCTTGCGGAATCAGGCCGCGCACCAGGAAATTGAATGCAAGAGAGCGAGATTTCGGATCAAAATGAAGAGAGCTGATTTCTGGATACCGAATAAGTATTGATACCAGCAAACTGATCTCGTTTGGATTCTTATCTTTACTTTGAAAAACTTGGTTTTTCATGGCCTGTCTCACTCCCTTTAACATCATAATATGGGCAGTTCTTCTCCATTGTGGTAGGGATTCCTGCATAAGATTTGTTCCATAATGAAAACGACTTCTTTCGAAGCCGTTTTGTTTTCTGGATTATTGGGATTTACTTAGCATAATCGACAGCTCTAGTTTCTCTTATTACCATGACTTTAATCTGACCTGGGTATTCCATGTCTTCTTCAATCCGTTTGACAATATCACGAGCAGTTCGAACAGCTGAAGCATCATCAATCTTGTCCGGCTTCACCATAATTCTAATTTCTCGTCCCGCTTGTATGGCATAAGCTTTTTCAACACCGTCGAAGGAATCGGCAATTTGTTCAAGCTTCTCGAGTCGTTTGATGTACGATTCAAGGGTTTCTCTTCTTGCCCCGGGTCGCGCCGCGGAAACAGCATCTGCGGCTTGAACAAGAACCGCTTCAACTGACTCAGGTTCGACATCTCCGTGATGAGCTGCGATTGCATGGATGACCTCATCATTCTCTTTATATTTTCTCGCCAGCTCAACACCAATATCTACGTGAGAACCTTCTACTTCATGGTCAACGGCTTTGCCGATATCGTGAATCAATCCGGCCCTTTTCGCCAAGTCTTCGCGGACTCCTAATTCTGATGCCATTACTTTTGACAAGTGTGCTACTTCAATGGAATGCTTTAATACATTTTGCCCGTAACTGGTTCGGAATTTTAAACGACCCAATAATTTCACTAATTCAGGATGTAAACCGTGAACTCCTACTTCAAAAGTAGCCTGCTCACCTTCCTCACGGATCTGCACTTCTACTTCCTTGCGAGACTTCTCAACAAGTTCTTCAATCCGTGCTGGATGAATACGTCCATCTGAAATTAGTTTAATTAATGCAAGTCTTGCAGTTTCTCGTCGTATCGGATCAAATCCGGATATAATAACTGCTTCAGGCGTGTCATCGATAATTAAATCGATACCGGTTAGCGTTTCGAATGTTCGGATGTTGCGCCCTTCTCTTCCGATAATCCTTCCCTTCATCTCGTCATTCGGAAGTTCAACTACGGATACAGTGCTCTCTACTGCATGGTCAGCAGCGCATCTCTGTATAGCAAGTGATATAATGCTTTTGGCTTTCTTTTCCCCTGTTTCTTTGGCTTGATTCTCAACTTCCTTAATCAGCATTGCCGTCTCATGTTTTATTTCTTCTTCGACATTTGAAAGGAGGATACTTCGAGCTTCCTCTGAGGTTAATCCGGAAAGCCTTTCCAATTCCGCCACTTGTTTGTTTTTAAGCTCAGATATCGATTCCCGAATTTTTTGAATCTCTTGGTCCTTACTTGCTATATTTTCCTCTCTTTTTTCCAAATTGTCCACTTTTCGATCCAAAGACTCTTCTTTTTGCATGAGCCGGCGTTCTAGGCGTTGAAGCTCGCCGCGGCGTTCGCGTGTTTCTTTATCAACATCGTTTCTTATCTTGTGTGCTTCTTCCTTTGATTCTAAAATGGCTTCTCTTTTTTTTGCCTCTGCATCTTTTTCAGCCTCTTCTAGAATCTTTTTCGCGTTCACCTCGGCTGATTGGATCTTCGCTTCGGCCAAATACCTTCTGAGAAAATAACCAACGAGAAAAGAGACCAAAGCAATTATGGTGCCAAAAACAATTAAGTTTAAATTTTCAGTAATATACCATCACCTCCAACTAAAAACTGTCAATATATCGCTAAGTAAAATTCCCCATTTATCCAAAAGAGAGCCACTTTTGGCTCTTCAAGAACACGGATACGGTTCTCTGTGCCTAAATTTGAAAGTGGCTACAACTCTTCAATTAATTTTATAACTTTTCTGTGCTTGTGTCAAGCGAACACAGTTCAGCGGTCGTGTCAACTTTTTGTAGGATATTTTTAAATCAATATTCATCCTCTTGGTTTTTAATCACAGTGTTGAGGTCCCATTTTGGAGCCCTCTTAGCCATCCAAATAACGGAACTACCTTACCTTGGCCTAATATAGTAACATTGCCGAATTGCTCCCTGGTGGCTTG
>SLNR01000019.1 GCA_007132905.1 Candidatus Sumerlaeota bacterium
AATTAAATCTGAGAACGGCTTTCCAACAAGAAGATGGCACATTTGTCCCGGCCATTTCTGCTAGCTAATCCGGCCTGCAATTAGCTTTTTAGCTTTTCCGGCCAATTCCATGTGCTTTTCCTTTGTCTCCTTAAAAAATTCAGCAAGTTCCTCGTCATTATCTTCTTCAGCATCTTTTATATAGACATCACATTTATCGGCACCCTTTAAAGCGTGGTAAAGTACACTAATCAAATTGTAATCCTTATCCGGAACATTTGTTGAAAGTTTCATTTATTGCACCTCCAGTTAAATCAAAGAAAAATTTAATTGAGCTCTACCGTTCTTTTTCTTGTAGATTGCCCTGTTAACCACCCCCAAAGCAGCGGAGAAAAAAACATACTTTTCAAAATTCAACAATGTCATGACCGGCTAAGCAAAAACCTTTGAAAGCCAAACTTTCATCTTTTGCTATATCTAAAAAGCGCCATCGAAGACATTTTTTACTGGTAGGTTTAAAATTTTCCATACAGCCATAAATTTTTCCCGTATCATGTTATTCACCAACAAATCTGCCAAAAGATTCACGGCTACTTCACTTTCAGTATATCGTTTTTCTAGACCAGTTGCAAGGACTTATCAATACTATACTATCCTTATATCTCTGTGGAAATTTGCGATGCCACTACCTTTTATCCCTGAGCATATATCCGTTTTTTATCGAATCTGTAAAGCAACAATAAGACCTTTTCGCTTCCCGGTTCATCTCTGTAAACAAGAAAATCCCCACGCAAGGGATTCTCCTAATACTTAAAATGATTTTTGTTTTGGTGGAGATAAGGGGATTTGAACCCCTGACCTCTTGAATGCCATTCAAGCGCTCTCCCAGCTGAGCTATATCCCCACAAGACACAACTGATTATACATGATTCATCTGATCTAGTCAAGAGAGGGACTTTTGTATCTCATCTAAAGGGTATAATGGCGCATCAGCCCACAGTTTTTCTAAATCATAGAATTTTCTATCTTCCTCCTGGAAAATATGGACAACAAAAATGCCGTAGTCCATGAGCACCCATTTCCCTTCCTGATATCCTTCCTGCCGGCTGACCTTAAGGTCAACTTTTTCCATCTGCTCTGCTATATGATCTGCAATAGCTTGAACTTGTGGTTTGGATTGGGCAGCACAAATAACAAAATAGTCGGTGAAAACCGTAAGCTCTGCCATTTCCATAATCAGGATATCCTTGGCTTTTCTTTCATCGGCGGCTTTAGCCGCCAGAATCGCCATTTCTTTTTCCTTTGAGTGCATATATCTGCCCCCTATATATAAACTACTAAGCACCTAACACTTCCATATTAACCCGTGAAATCCTTCCCAACGATAATGGTAAAATCTACCTTTTTATCTTTGTTGTCTTCATAAAGGAGTTTCCCATCAGATAAAACCCTTCCCAAAGCTTTTATTTTTTCTTGATTTCGGTGATAAGCAATTATTTTGGTCTCTTGATAATGGTGGTTGTCAGCATTACCAATATCAACAACCTGAAATCCTTTTCCCTTCAGCATACCACCGATTGAGTTGGCTAAACCGGGTTCTTGTGTTCCATTAAACACTTCAATTTGTATCGCGGCATTTTTCTCTTTGTCGATTCCCCATATAAGCCGGTCCACAATATCCCTTGTCTTTTCCATATCCGCAATCCAATAGCTCGCCCCACCGATCATGCGAGGAGATCCGGGAACAGTTTCCATCTCAATCGTATCCGCGGTCGCATTAAGAAAAATCCTTGCTATTTTCATCATCTCCATGGGCCTCATATTCGTATCAATATGTTTTACAATTTCTCCCGAAAGCCTTGGGAGCTTGAGCAAGGTACCAGGACGAATGACCTTATCGGCTAACGCTTTGAGAAAAACCTGCTGTCTATCGATTCTGGAAATATCCCCGCCTTGACCTCTGTACCGCACATACTGCATCGCTTCTTCTCCGTCTAAAACCTGCTCTCCCGCCTTAAGGTCAATATACAGATCCTGATAGATATCGACATAATGCATATCTTTCTCAACATCAATCTTCACTCCGCCAAGTATATCCACAATAGAAGAAAACCCTTCAATGTTGGTTCTCAGATAATAATGGATGGGAACATCTATAAAATTTTCCACTGCCTTGACTGCTAAAACTGGCCCTCCGTAAACATGGGCGCTATTAATTCGATGAAAACTACTTCTATCAGGGATTTCGACTCGTGTATCTCTCGGGATAGACAAAACAGCGGCCTTCCCTTCATCTAGATCTAAAGACGCAACCATCATCGTATCGGTTCTGGACTTTATATTCGGATTTACATTTCCCTGTCCGTCAATGGGGACATCAACGCCTAATATTAATATATTCACTTGCTCCCCCGGGCTGGGCTTAAGCATATCTTCCCTTTCCGTGGTGGTTAAACTACTCCTGAGACCTGTGTAAAAATTGAAAATACTAGCCCCGAATATAACCATTACCACGACTAATGCTAGGGCTATAAAAGAAACAAACTTTCTGAAAAACGATTTTTTCTTCCTTACTTTACGCCTCCGGTTTCCCATATACTTTCTCCCTTTCAAGTTTGCTGCTCAGCAACTGATTTCTCATTTCGACTACTGCTAAATGGATCGGCTTGTCTCGGCCAACTAAATAACTTATAGTCTGCTTTGCAGCTTCTAATATCCCCTCGTCAAGACTTTCAAAAGCCTTTTTTTCAATTCTTTCTCGACCTGGAAAAACTCTTCCCGGCTCAATAAAATCTGCTAAATAAATGACTTTTTCCAAATCAGTCATCTTCGGGCCGCCCAAAGTATGTTTTCGGATGGCAGATAATATTTCTTGATCTTTTACTTCAAAAACTTGATCTGCCAGCACTGCTCCCGCCGGAGCGTGCAGAAGTTCCTGTCCCCAATGTTCTATTTCATTATCCTTTTTGCCAGCCATTTTTCTCATATCTGCTTCGCTTAAACTTTTAGCACAGTCATGAAGCAGACCGGCAGTGCTGGCCTTATGAACATCCACTTCATGGCGGCGTGCTAGTTCTACAGCTTTTTTCTGGACGCCAACAGAATGCCGCCACCGATGAGATGATAACATGTTCTTAAGCTTTTCCATTATTTCTTGCTGGGATACCATCGTCCTCACCATACTTTATAGTCTGA
>SLNR01000066.1 GCA_007132905.1 Candidatus Sumerlaeota bacterium
ATGAATAAAAACAGTCCGGGCGGGCCTGCTTTTTTGGGTAAGGATAAAGAGCGGCCGCACCCCAAAGCCGACCGACAAAAACAAAGCAGGGTAAAAGAAACCAAAAAGCCGATGTTACCCGGCGGGGCCGTGTCCAAAAAAGAAGAAGCAGGGTCCGGTAAAAAAAGCAGGTTCCTTGCATGACAAAAAGACCGGCGATCAGACAAAAACCGAAGATGAGAAAAAGCAGGTGGACGGTTCTGGAAATTTTGCTATAATAGTGAGGGGACGAGGCGAAAATGATTCCTTGAATGACATACACTCTCCTCGGAGGATCTTTTGTTCTATTTCTTCTGCGGGTAGGAGAATCCTTTCGGGAAACAACTTGCGGGCCTTAAAAAGGAAGGGTTGCCGCTAATTTTGTCGAATTTGGTCTAGTGAAGGAAGGCAAAGGTGATGAGCATGGGAAATGTAAAAACAAAGGTTGCGGCTTTGATACTGATAGTGATTTTGTCCTGCACGGCGCTGCAGGGCTTAGCGCTGTTTACTATGGAAGAAGAGCAAAGCCGACCCCCCATTTTTTATGAATTTTTGGACCGGACCATTGACCGGATCCATGAAGATACCGAAAGAAACGGAAGCGCTTCCTGGTGGGCCGAGGCCATCGTAAGAGGTTTGCTGCGTATGATCGACGACCCTTATTCTCGATTTTTGGATTCATCGGAATACCAGGATTTCCTGGATGATATGATCGGTACTTTCGGCGGGGTAGGCGTGGTCATTACCCAGGAGGGAGATTATTCCACTGTGGTGAGAACCCTTCCCGACGGCCCGGCCGAGGAGGCCGGGGTGCAGCCGGGGGATCGAATCTATTCCATTGACAACGAAGAGGTGGTCGGTGTCGGACTGCAGTATGTATCCCACCTTCTTAAAGGGAAAGTGGGTACCGAACTTGATATCGTACTTTTGAGAAACGATGTAAAAGAGCAGGTTAACATTACCAGAGACACCATTCGGGTAAACACCGTTGAGTCAAGCTTGTTGGAAGATCACCACGGCTATGTTCGCATTTCCCTGTTCAACGAACATACCACCCGAAACCTTAGTCAGGCGCTTTATGAGCTTCAAGAAAAAAACATAAAGGGAGTGATTCTGGATTTAAGGGACAATCCGGGCGGGCTTTTAAACCAGGGCATTGAAGTAGCCAAACTTTTGGTGCCTGCAGGGCCGGTGGTCCATGTCGAAAAGCGCTCCGGAAAGATGGAGACCTATGAAGCAAAGGGAGAAGGGCTTCCCTGGCCGTTAGTGGTGCTGGTCAACGGCGGGTCCGCCAGCGCCTCAGAGATTGTCGCCGGAGCCGTCCGTGACCGACAGGCGGGATTAATTGTCGGAACGCAGACTTACGGGAAGGGTTCGGTGCAGTCGGTGTTCGGGTTGGGCGAGGGCGGGCTGAGAATCACCATGGCCAATTATCTGACCCCCAACCGCGAACACATCGAAGGAGTGGGTATCCGCCCGGATGTCCTGGTGTACCCGAAAATCACCGACCCGCAGGGAGCCCGCATTGAAACCGTTCCGGTGGTCAAAACCCTGCGGCCCGGGGATCAGGGAAAAGAAGTGGAAAATTTGCAACGGATTTTGCTTTACCTCGGCTTTTTGAGCGGGGAGGTTGCGGGTGTCTACGATCAGGATACGGAAGAGGCGATCAGGGAGTTTCAACAATTAATGGGCCTGAGCGCCGACGGGACAGCGGATCGAGAGACTTTATCAGAACTAAACTATGCCCTTTTGGCGCAGGTGATTCCTTCTGCGGGCGATGCCCAGCTGGAAAAAGCCCTGGAGATGCTAAAACAAAAAATTCAATAAAAAGGACGACCAAAGAAGAAGGATAGCAAAATGCGACAAGCGGCAAGAAAAAAACAGAAGAAAACGACTTAAGGCACAAATAAAGAGAGCGATTTTTGAAAGCGGCGCCTTCTTTATTGATGGAAAGAACGTGGACATGGCCGTCGAATCGAATCGAAAAAACGCTTGATTGTCGGAAAATGACTGTTTTTTTCAAGATGAACCAAGCAGGGGAAAAAGCCGGGGAGGAGAATGATTATCCCTGGTTTTTTTATGCCAAGACAGAGTGACCAAAGAGGGACGGCCTTTTTTTTGACAAGCCCGCATAAAGGCGGTCCGGAGGGGGAGGTGAAAAAAGCCGGGCAGGATCTGTAATTTACAGTCATCTAAAATAGGAGGAACAGCACACATGGTAAAAAAAATGATAGCCGTTATCTTATGTATCATCGGAGCAATATTCATGCTAACAGGATCTTATCCGGCCGGAGCGACAAGCGTCACTAGTACCGCCGGGAGCCCGGAAATCCTGACGGTCTCGATCAGCACCAATGACTACAGCGCCTCATCGCCTTCCGGAATGCCGTCTTTTGTTCCCGGAACGGTCGCGTTTGGTTCTTTTGTGGGCGAAGAAAGAGCCATCAACGAAGCTTTGAAAGTAAATGTCAAAACCAACGGACAGTGGACCATGCAGATTCAAGCAGAGAAAATGACTTCCACGGTGCCCGGTGAAGAGGAGATCACCCTGCCGGTGGAACAGTTTCAAAAGCGGGCTTCTATAGGTATAGGCAGCGACACAGTGCCACTTGTGCCTTTGGACGCGGCAAATTACCATCCTTTTCAATACGATGCGGAGGGCCTTCCGGCGGCAGAAGTGATCATTGAAAACGGGGAAGCCACGGGGGATCAAAACGGCACACAGGTCAACATCGGCCTCAAAACCCTTTTGACCTATGGCGATTTAGCCCGTGAATACGCCTCCGCCGTGACGGTGACCACCACGGCGGCTTACTGAGCAATGAAGAAAATGGAATTGCTGCGGCCGGTGGGGAAAAAAGGTTGGCTTGCGGTACTGCTTCTTCTTTGGCTTTTCATGCCCGGCGGGGCGGCTGCGGCGAAAGAGGAAGGGTTTAGCCTTTCTCCTTTGGTTTTTGAGGTGCATTTAGCGGCGGGAGAAAAGACAGAAGGCCAGCTTACAGTCACCAACACAGGTTCTTCCTGTCTGTCTTTTCAGGTCTATTCAGAAGACATGCCGCCAAGTTGTGAAGAGAAAAACCAGCCGGCCGGTCAGTATTTGGATTTAACGGCGCAAGAATCGATCTCCGATTGGATTCAAATCACCCCAAAGAAATTTTCTCTGGCAGCCAACGAGCGACAGGACATCACTTTTGTCATCGAAGTGCCAAAGACGGCTCAGACGGGCAGTCGGCCGGGGTTTTTGTATGTGAAAACAGCCAAAGACGGGGATAAGACGGTGATTGCTTCGCAAATCGGGATGATCCTTTATCTTTCGGTGGGAGAGGAAGAAACCCACGGTGGCGGCATTACCCGTTTTTCGCCTGCTCGCTGGTGGATGCCCCGCAGGTTGTTTACAGGAGAACTGAAAAACACCGGGTCGGTCCACCTGGCCGCAGAAGGGGAAATAAGGGTTTATCGAAGAGGAGAAGAAGTAGACCGGCTGCCCCTAGACCGAATCATTCTCCAGCCTCAAAGGGCCCGCACCATCGAAATCCCCTGGGAAAAAAAGACAAGCCCGGGCAGGCACGAAGCCGTGCTTATGGTCCGGTTTGCCGGCCAAGAGGAAAAATATATGACAGCGGACTTTTGGGTCCTGCCGGGCCCTTTTCTGCTGGGAGTCGTTTTGTGGGGCGCAGCCTTTTATCTGTGGAAAACTTCGTCCAAGAAACCCCAGCCGTATGATAAAAGAGAAAAGAGATAGAGAAATTGGTTTTTGATCATGCAAATAGTGTGAAAAAGTCCCTGCACCGCCCGTGAAAGGGTGCAGGGCTCTTTTTGTTCTCCTTTGATAAGCGCTGTTGGCGAAAAGGTGGTCTTAGAAATTCTGCCAAGATCCTTTCTTATTGAATAAAAGGCAAAGTGCCGCCGGAGGCTCAAAAAAAGGAAAAGGAGATTGTTCTTAACATACGAATGCCAATAAATGGGAAAAAACATGTTTATGATCGTGATACGAAATGAAAATGGATTCGATCTGTTTTGAAGGAGGAATACGGGTCTTGTCGTAGAATCCTGTAACGGCTTGGAAAGATCATGAATTGTTTTTCAAATGGAGGAGGAACGGTGGTGAAAACAGAGAGCCTGGGAACAATCCTGGTGGCGGATGATCAAAAGGGCGTCCGCAAGCTGTTGTACGAGATGTTTTCCAGAGAGCATTTTTCTGTTTTGCTAGCTTCCGACGGCTGCGAGGCCGTCAAAAAAATCCAAGAGGCGCAGCCGGATATTGTGCTGCTGGATGTGAAAATGCCGGGGATGGACGGGCTGGAGACCCTTAGGACCTTGCAGAGTCTAAAACAGCCAGCTTGGGTGGTGTTGATGACGGCTTACGGGGAGATAGAAGTAATCAAAGAAGCCATGGAACTGGGAGCGGTCAAGCATATCTCCAAACCGTTTGATGTCAAGGAACTGGCGGATATGGTGCTTGACTTAAGACAAAAACAGCTGGCGGGAAAATCGCCGTATTGAAGAAGATTTGGAAGCAGCAAAAAGCGGCCTTGCCCAGATGAAGCAAAAAAACGGTGCCCGTAAAGAGTCGGGGCCTTTTTCTTTGCCGGGAAAGGAAAACAAGGCTGTATGTGGAACTATTTTTCATAAAGGATGTGTCAGGAAATGACGTTGATTTACCAAGAGAAGGAGCTTTTGCTTGACTGTGATCTCTGCGGGGAAAAAGAAGGCCAAAAAATAACGGTGTTTGCTTTTTCTGCCTCGCAAAAAACAGCAATCAACTGTTCCTGCGGCTGTCAGAAAGCGGTTTTGGAGCCGGGGGCAGGACAGACCTGCCGGCTGCATATCCCGTGTGTTTTTTGCGATCAAGAGCATACTTTGGTCTTTGACCGGCGAAAATTGTGGGAGGAGGAACTTTTGACGCTTTCTTGTCCCGAGACCGGCTGCGAGTTGGGCTGGTGGGGAGATGCAGAGCATACCGTCAAAGCCCGGGACGAACAAGAAAAACAGCAAAACGCAAACGATCGTGCCTATTTTACAAATCCGGTGTATATCTTTGAGGCATTGAATCATCTTCATGACCTTCATGAAGAGAAACGACTGTTTTGCTGTTGTGGAAATCAGGACATTCAAATGGACTTATATCAGGACCGGCTGGAACTTCGCTGTGACCAATGCGGATGCATAAACCATATTTCGGTAGAAAAAGAAGAAGATTGGCAGCGGTTAACGGAAGTCCGGGCCATTGAATTGGGCGAAAGCGGTGAGGTGCAGACCGACCCCAAACAGTTTCGACAGCCTTACCGGCTCAAATAGGCAAGAAAGATCAACCAGAGGAGGATTTTCATATTGCTGGTATCTTAAGAGAGTCAATGAAAAAAGCAAAAAAAAGAATGGCCGGTAGTGCTTTTAATATAAACAACTTGTAATGTGGGCGCGGCGGATTCGTGTCGGTTCCCGCGGCTATTCATTGGGATCACGGGCACAGCTTTGCACAGGCCATGCCAGTGTATATGAGCCGGATTTTCCACGCGGATGGGGCGGCTCTCAGCCAAAGACGCAAGAGCACAATGCACTAGCGAAAAAGTTATGAAAGCCTTCCGGGCGACGGGCGTGTCCGCGAAAGAAGAACCGGGGCGCATCACTAAACAGAGGACAATGTATTTTCAACAGAGAAAGAATTTTTGTTCACTGATCCCAAGGAAGCCGAAGCCTTTGTCCGGGACACCGCCGTGGATGCAATAGCAACAGCCTCGAACCTGCCCGCAGACATTATTTGCGGGAGCCTGGATGGGGTTTTGAGCGTTCGGCAGAGATGAAAGAGAAGGTGAAAATTCCGGTGGTGCTTGACGGCGGGTCGGGGATCCCCCTGAAAATGGCGGCAGGACCTTCGCTCTTGGCTTCGTAAGGTCCATGTCAATACCTGTAACAGGCAGGTTTCACCGATAAGACAAGAGAAATCTTAATAGATGATCCGGATCTGTTTGATCCGCGCAAAGGGGCGGGTCCGGTCAAGGAGGCCGCAAAAGGGGTCATCTAAGACAGGATTCGTCTCTTTGACAGCAGCCGGCAGGTGCAGTAAGAGTAGAGTCATCTCGGCTCTGTTTTCGGGAAAGAAAAAGACTAAAAAGGAGGGTCTGCTTTGGAAAGAGAATTGTCACTTGAATTTGTCAGAGTCACAGAAGCCGCTGCCATAGCCGCCGGACGTTGGATGGGCCGCGGGGAAAAAGAGGCGGCGGACGGGGCGGCCACCGACGCCATGCGGACGGTGTTCGATTCGGTCCATATTGACGGGCAGGTGGTGATCGGGGAAGGTGAAAAAGATGAGGCCCCGATGTTATACATCGGCGAGAAACTGGGCACAGGGCAGCATCCCAAAGTAGACATTGCCGTGGATCCTCTGGAGGGAACAAACCTGGTAGCCCGGGGGCTGCCGGGAGCCCTGGCTGTGGTGGCGGTGGCCGAAAAAGGCTGTCTTCTTCATGCGCCCGATATGTATATGGAAAAAATTGCTGTCGGTCCCCAGGCTGCCGGCTGCATCGACATTGACGCCCCGGTTTATGAAAACCTTTCTCGAATAGCAAAAGCGCAGGGTGATCGGATCCGGGATCTGACGGTGGTACTGCTTGATCGGCCCCGCCATCAGGGGATGATCGATGAAGTCCGCAAGGCGGGAGCCATGATCAAGCTGATCAGCGACGGTGATGTGGCGGCTGCAATCGCAACAGCCGTGGAAGGAACCGGAGTGGATATGCTGCTGGGCATCGGCGGCGCTCCCGAAGGGGTTTTGGCCGCGGCGGCGCTCCGCTGCCTGGGGGGAGAAATCCAGGGACGTTTGGCTCCTAACAGCGACGAGCAGGTGCAGCGCATTCAAAAGATGGGACTTCAAGATGTATACAAAGTATTGAAGATGCCGGATATGGTCAGAGGGGACGATGTGATTTACGCGGCCACCGGTATTACAGACGGAGACTGGCTTAAGGGCGTGCGTTATTCAGGAAGCGGCTGCCGGACTTATTCGGTGGTGATGAGGGCCAAGACCGGAACCGTACGGTTTATCGAAGCGGTCCATCAGCTGAACAAGAAGCCTTTTATGAAAGAATTTAAGGAGAAATGGGACATGGACCAGAGGTAAAGGGGGCGCTTGTAGTGAAACTTTTTATTGATTCGGCGAATCTAAAGCAGATCAAAGAAGCGGATGCACTGGGAATCGCAGACGGGGTAACCACCAATCCCACTTTGGTCAGCAAAGAAGAACAGGATTTTAAAAGCCTTATTCAAGATATTTGTGCTGTTATGGGGGACCGGCCCGTCAGTGCAGAAGGAATCTCCACCGATACCGAGGGCATGCTTAAAGAAGCGAGGACGCTAGCCAAGTGGGCCCCCAACGTGGTGGTAAAAATTCCTATGACGGCAGACGGCCTTAAGGCGGTGCGAGTCTTGTCTCAAGAAGAAATCAAAACCAATGTGACCTTGATCTTTACGGCCAACCAGGCTTTATTGGCCGCCAAGGCCGGGGCCACTTATGTGAGTCCTTTTATGGGCCGGTTGGATGATATTGACCAGGACGGGCTTTTGGTGGTCAAAGATACCGCTGCGATTTTTGAAAACTACGACATTCGGGCAGAAATTATTGCAGCCAGTGTGCGGCACCCACTGCATGTCAGTGCGTCTGCCAAAGCCAAAGCCCACATTGCCACGGTTCCTCCCGCCCTGATTCACCAGATGATTCGACATCCCTTGACCGAGGCCGGCATAAAACGGTTCTTCCAGGATTGGGAAAAAGCAAAGCAACAAAAGGACATCGAGATAGAACGATAAAACAGGCATAGAATCTTCTTTTTCAAGCAGGAAAAGAAAATGCGAATATGAGAGCGGCAGGTGATTTTTTGAGTTACCATGCATTAGAAGAAAAAACATTGGTAGAGCTTTACAAGGTTGCGAGAGAACTTGACATCCCTTCCTATTACACCTTCCGAAAACAAGAACTGATCTTTGAAATTCTCAAAGCCCAGACAAAAAAAGACGGTCGTTTGTTTGCCCAGGGAATCTTAGAGATTATGCCCGACGGGTTTGGGTTTTTGCGTCCTTTTGTGTACCTGCCCAGCCAGGAAGACATCTATGTATCGCCTTCGCAAATCCGCAGGTTCGGGATGAGAACGGGGGATATGATTTCCGGGCAGGTTCGTCCGCCCAAAGAAAGCGAACGCTATTTTGCCCTTTTACGGGTGGAAGGAGTCAACGGTGCCAGTCCTGATGATGCGTTGGACCGGATTCATTTTGATGCCCTGACACCTCTTCACCCCGCAGAAAAATTGAATATGGAGTCTGATCCCAAGCAGCTGTCTACCCGGGTCATCGACTTGATTTCTCCCATCGGCAAAGGACAGCGAGGGCTTATTGTGGCCCCGCCCAAGGCGGGGAAAACCGTTTTGTTAAAAGAAATTGCCAATAGCATTTCAAAAAACCATCCGGAGATGGTTTTAAAAGTTTTGCTGATCGACGAGCGACCCGAGGAAGTGACAGACATTGAACGCTCGGTGAAAGGAGAAGTGATCAGTTCCACTTTTGATGAGATTCCCGAAAACCATATCAAAGTAGCGGAGATGGTAATCGAAAGGGCCAAGAGGCTGGTGGAGCAAAAAAAAGATGTCGTTATTTTGCTCGACAGCATCACCCGCCTGGCCAGAGCCTACAACCTGGTCATTCCGCCCAGCGGACGCACCTTGTCCGGAGGACTTGATCCGAGTGCTCTGCATAAACCCAAAAGGTTTTTTGGATCGGCCCGCCATATGGAAGAAGGCGGCTCTTTGACGATCTTGGCTACGGCCTTAGTGGAAACCGGCAGCCGCATGGACGATGTGATTTACGAGGAGTTTAAAGGCACCGGCAACTTAGAGTTGCATTTAGATCGAAAGCTGTCGGAAAAACGCCTGTTTCCGGCGATTGATATCAAAAAGTCCGGAACCCGCAAAGAAGAACTTTTGCTGGGGGAAGAAACCATGGAGATTCTCTGGGCGCTTCGAAGGACCACTCACTCCATGAGCACCGCCGAGGCGACGGAATTTCTCTTGGATCAACTAAAAAAGACCAAAGACAATGAGCAGTTTGTGTTGACTGTTCAAAAGAGTTTAGCCGGCAGTTAGCCGGATCTTGCTTAGGTTTAAAACAACACAGCGTTGAAAAACGCAGAATAGAATTGTAGTAGGTTAAAAAAACATTCCTTGCGGCTCTTTTTTATTTATGCTATAATGATGTGGTCACAAAAAAGAAGACAAAGCGAGTGAAAAGGAAAGAAGCGAGGTGTGGAAAATGAAAAAAGATATTCATCCAACCTATAAGAAAACAACCGTGCTCTGCTCCTGCGGCGAGTCATTTGAGACCGGTTCAGTTAAGGAAGAACTTCGAGTCGAGATATGCTCGAAATGCCACCCGTTTTATACAGGCAAACAAAGAACACGAGACAGCGGCGGAAGAGTGGAACGATTTAACCGGAAATACGGAATCAAGAAAGAGGAATAACAGAGCCGCGGGCTCTGTTTTTTTTTGAAAGGAGGCGAGGGTATGGGGCAAAAGCACCAAATTGGCGGACAGGCCGTTATTGAAGGAATCATGATGAGGGGTCCTAAAAGCCTGGCGGTGGCGGTAAGACGAGCGGACGGCCGCATTGCCACAAAAATCTCGGCGCTGTCTTCCTGGGGAGACCGGTGGTCTGTTTTTAAGCTGCCGTTTTTTAGAGGCCTGGCTGCTTTGGTCGAGGCATTGAGTCTGGGCGTTAAAACGCTTCTTTATTCGGCCAATGAGTCGGGTGCAGAAGAAGAAGAGATCAGTGAACGGGAGATGGGGCTGACGGTGGCCGTGGCGTTTTTAATCGCTGTCGGTCTTTTCATGGTGCTGCCCGTGTACCTGACTAGGTTTTTGCAAACCGCCATTCCTCATAACGCTGCTTTAAACGGCATCGAATTTGCCATCAGAATGTCGTTGTTTGTGTTGTATATTGTGGTCATATCCCGTGCGGATGATGTAAAAAGGCTGTTTGCCTACCACGGCGCTGAACATAAGGCCGTGCATGCCTACGAAGCGGGACTGGATTTGACACCGGAAAATGTACAAAAACAGTCCACTCTCCATCCCCGCTGCGGTACCAGCTTTATTTTGATTGTATTTATGGTAAGCATGCTTTTTTTTGTCTGGATCGGCTACGACAACTTTTTGATCAGAGTACTGTCTCGCTTGCTGCTGCTGCCTTTGATTGCCGGAGTATCCTACGAAATCGTACGCCTGGCGGGAAAAAGCAGATCTTCTCTGCTGAGGGTTTTTTGCCTGCCCGGCCTGGCGCTGCAGAAATTGACAACGCGGGAGCCGGATCAAGGGCAGATCGAAGTGGCTGTGGAAGCTTTACAGGCGGTGCTCCGCAAAGAAAGTCCTGCCCGGGAGACAGACCATCCACCTAAGGAAGAAGGAAGTGTCCATCATGCATGATAAAATCAAAGAAGTCCTTAACAGACACAAAAAATTAGAGGAGCTTCTCAACGATCCGGAAGTGATCGCTCGTCAAAAAGAATGGCAAAAGCATGCCAAAGCGCATGCTTCTTTGTCGACCATAGTAAATACACACCAAGATCTCAAAGAGACAGAAGAAGAACTCAAACAGGCCAAGAGCCTGCTTACAGAGCAAAAGGACGACCAGGAAATGAAAGAATTTTTACAAGAAGAGATCACCTCTTTGAGCGAGCGTCAAGAAGAAAAAAAAGAGGAACTCAAGCTACTGCTGCTGCCCAAAGATCCTCGCGATGAGAAAAATGTGGTCATGGAAATCCGTTCCGGGGCCGGCGGAGACGAAGCGGCTTTATTTGTCGCTTCCCTTTACCGCATGTATGCCCGTTATGCTGAAAAGCAAGGCTGGAAAGTCGATATTTTAAGCAGCAACCCCACCGAATTGGGGGGATTTAAGGAAATGGTTTTTGTGGTGGAAGGACACGGTGCTTTCAGCCACTTAAAATTTGAGATGGGAGTGCACCGCGTGCAGAGAATTCCCACCACCGAATCCGGCGGCCGGATTCATACCTCCACAGTAACTGTGGCGGTGCTTCCGGAAGCCGAGGAAGTAGAAGTCGACATTGATCCCAATGAGCTGCGCGTCGACTTGTTTTGCTCTAGCGGTCCGGGGGGACAAAGCGTCAATACCACGCATTCGGCGGTACGAATCACCCATGAACCGACGGGACTGGTGGTTTCCTGCCAGGATGAAAAATCCCAGCACAAAAACAAAGAAAAAGCGCTTAGAGTATTAAGGGCCCGCCTGTTAGATGCCGCCGAGGCAGAAAACCATGCCGAGATGGCAGAAGCCAGGCGTCTTCAGGTAGGTACGGGCGACAGAAGCGAACGAATCAGAACCTACAACTATCCCCAGGGGCGGGTGACCGATCACAGAATCGGGCTTACCCTGCATAAGCTAGAGGAAGTGTTAGAGGGAGACATAGACTCATTTATTGAAGAACTTATCAGCGCCGATCAGGCCGAGCGTCTTAAGAAGGTGGAGTAAATCATGGGATCTATGACGGTCGATGCCCTGCTGAGAGAAGGGGCCCGACTTTTAACAGAAGTGGGGCATGAAAGGGGCCGCTTAGAAGCGGATCTTATCATGAGCCATCTCTTAAAGACCTCTCGGGCTCATTTGTACTTGCGGCTTGGCGAATCTGTGCCTTCCAAGAAGGCGAGGGCTTTTTGCTCATTTATTGAAAAGAGAAGAACGGGCGTCCCGTTATCGTATATCCTTAAGACACAAGAATTTATGGGCCTTTCTTTTGAGGTGAATCCTAAAGTGCTCATTCCCCGGCCGGAAACAGAACTTATCGTCGAAGAGGCACTTGGCTTTTTAAAAAAGCGAGAGGAACCCTGGGTGATTGACATGGGAACCGGCAGCGGGGCCGTGGCAATCAGTTTGGCCGTTTTTTGTTCTAAGGTGAAAGTGGCGGCGGTCGATCTATCCCAGAGTGCGCTTGGGGTGGCGAGGGAAAATGCACACCGCCATAAGGTTAGTGGGCGTGTTTTTTTCTATGAAGGAGATCTTTTTGAACCGCTGCTGTCTTTAGAGCAGACATATGACGGGATTGTGTCCAATCCCCCGTATATTCCGAGTGCGACCATTTCTTCTCTGGATCGGGGGGTAAAAGATTTTGAACCTC
>SLNR01000089.1 GCA_007132905.1 Candidatus Sumerlaeota bacterium
CGATTGGCCAGGAAGGGCTGGACTTTCATTATTACTGCCGAAACATTGTGCACTGGAATTTACCGGGCAATCCGGTTGATTTGGAGCAGCGGGAAGGGCGCATCAACCGGTATAAATGTCATGCCATCCGGCAGAACATCGCCCATAAATACGGACATATGACATTTCAAAAAGATCTGTGGCCGGAGATGTTTGAGCAAGCCCAAAGACAAGAAAGCACTGAAAAGACAAGCGATTTGGTCCCTTTTTGGTGTCTACCGGAACAGGAAAATGATCCGCAGCCTTATAAAATTCAGCGGGTTGTTCCTCTTTATCCTTTGAGCAAAGACAGTGCCCGCTATGAACGCTTGATAAAAATCCTCTCATTATACCGTTTAAGCCTTGGACAGGCAAGACAAGAAGAGCTCATCGTTTACCTTTTTGAGAGCGGCTTTGAGGAGATGGGAGAGTTGTTTATGAACTTAAGTCCCTACTTCAAAGAAGGACAAGACAGATCAGAAAAAAGAGCAGAGAGGGAGGAAAATTCACCATGGAAGCCTATATTATAAAAATTTCACTAAAGGAGTCAAAGCCGCTTGTCTGGAGAAGAATCATCATGCCTGCCGGCGCCAACTATAAAAGACTCCATGATGTGATTCAGAGGGCAACGAACTTTCAAAGTGGTTATCCCTACGGGGATTATCACCTTTATGAGTTTGACCTACGAGAAGACAGTATAAAAGTAACGAATGATGAGGACGAATACTATGAATATCTCGATATTAGGGACAACCGAAAAGCCTACGAAGAAGAACTCAAGACCATGCCTTCTGATCCGGTTAGCTTTAAAGAAATTTTACAGGAGAAACTTGATACTGTCGTTCGCAAACCCACCGGTTTTAGAATCGATGACTATCTTAAAAAGCACGGAGTAATCCTTTATCGTTATGATTTTGGGGATGGCTGGCAGTTTACCGTTGAACTGGAAGACACCGTGGACGATTATTATCTTGGTTATCCTGCCCTGCTGGACGGAGAGGAAACGGCTCCCCCCGAAGATGTCGGGGGAATCCCGGGATTCTATGATTTTTTAGAAATCTATCGGGACAAAAGGCACCCGAAACATAAACGAATGAAGGCCTGGGCAGACGAACAAAATTTTCGTGAATATGATCCGGAATGGATCAATGAACAACTTAAAAAAATAGCATATAAAAAGACGAAACGGAGCGAAATTGAACGTTGCTGGCTTGAAATGAAAAAAGGGCAGTGGAAGAAAAGAGCGGTGAAGCAAGAATAAGGGAAGTGGGCAAATGTTAAATGAGATAGCCAAAGACATTCTTATGTCACGAGAAAGTGACGTAAAGGCTATCAAGGACTAAGTAAGCAACGCACTATTTTCAAAAAAACATTGAAACAAGTTCATGAGGTGGTTCTGTGGGCAAAACATCGCTAAACCAGTATGCCAGAGACGAATATCTAAACATCCCTGCTGTCATTCATTTTAGAGATTGGCTGGAGGACCGGCTGGATGCGCCCGAAGGATTCAAGCACCAGTACTATCTTGTGAAAGCCGGGCGAAATTGGCAGTGCCGTAGTCTTTATGAAGCCTATCAGAATTACTGGTGGCCCTATAAAATGCTTTGCCCTGTTCAAAAAAAAGAAGTCTTCGGAACCGGAAGCGAGGACACTTTTGTATATTTGCATTTTCTGGCCGGAGCATTCCGTTCTTCCCTGGATACGAACGATGTGGATTTGGCATACAAAAGTGCCCTCGCAATGCTTCGCTGGGGCGGTGTTTTGCATCGGAACCGGGAATGCCTTGACAGCATGGGTAGCGGTCTTTGTGATTATTTTCGCAAGGCGAAAGAACATCTTACCCTATCAAAGGTCCGTCTGGGCAGCCATGATGAAATATGGATGAATTCAGGATTTACGAAACTGTATTTTTTGTTGGTGGATAATTTTATCATGTATGACGGGCGCGTAGGAGCGGCACTTGGTCTCTTAGGCAGAATATACGCCGAAGAGGCGGGCCTGGAGAAAATCCCGCCTTCTTTCGAGTTTTCTTATGGGAGCGGGAAAGAATCAAACAAGCAGAAGAAAAGAAACCGTAGAAATCCCGGTCGGGGAAAGTATCGACTCCCTCTATTTAACGGTAGGCAAAACCGCCATTGCAACGATAACATCAAAGCCAGCTGGCTTTTAAAATCGCTTGCCGACAGAACATCATCTAGGTTTGCACGAATACCGCAGGGACCGTTACTAAATGAGCGGCTCACCGCCATTCAGTCGGCTTTGTTTATGATCGGTTATGATGTGAAGTAGGAAGAAGAAAATGACAGAAGAAAATATTGCTGCAAAAGGTAGAAGATAAGAAGCCACACTTTTGGTAAATGGTAATGTCATAGTTGATGGCGAAGAAAGATCCATGCGAGTTTGGTTAAAAGAAATCTATGGATGGTCCAGTGTTCAGACATATGTTTTTGCAGTACATAAAGAAAGTGGAAAGACATTGTCGGAGATTCGAGAAGAGTATATGGAACAAGAGAAGGAAAAAATGTCAAGTGAAGAATAACAAAAAGATTATCTTCGTGAGGTGAGGGTATTTAAAAGTGAGTGTACAGGAGACTTGCCTATGGGGAAAAACATTCGCTTAGAGGCGTCATTCAGGATCTTTTTATAATGACATCTTTGAGGAGTTATCAGCGTAAATTAGGAGAACCCTTCTAAACCTTATTCCCGGTCGCATAGTGAAAAAACCAGATGAGGAGGATGAAATATATAGGGTTTTTTCATGTGACATAACAAAGAAGTGTAGAGTAGCTGCTATAATTATAAGTATGCTCATGTAGCTGTTATGATCAAATTTTTAACCATTCTTCGAAATCAGAAATTGGTAGCGTACCTGCTCTGGTACTATCCAGTTTCTCTCGTGCTTCAATGTACCATGAGCTAAATTGGTACCTCGATACAACCAAGGATCATGTGGTGCGTAAGAGTGGAGGTGTAACGTGCATAATAGCAACGATGAAGAATTAATAAATATGGAATACTTACAGTCGGGGATAGAAAAGTGCATTAATTCATTAGGGGAAAAGTTCCTGAAATGGCCGTACAACTTTTTCACAGAATCCGATGCGCATTCCTATCTTTACTATTATATTTTCCG
>SLNR01000130.1 GCA_007132905.1 Candidatus Sumerlaeota bacterium
AGGCTGTGGGCCAAATCATATTCCCGGCAGATTTCAGCTTTTGACTTGCCAATGTTGTACAGTTGAACAATCTGCTGCTTAAATTCTTCACTATGGGTTCGTCTTTCTTTTTTGTCATTCATGCTTATCATTCCTCTCCGCTCTGTTAATGATGGCACGAATCTAATTTTTCTGTCCAACTAAGTGTAGCCGATCCAAAAATGTGGCAGATGGACAGGAAGAAAGATCAGGCACATTAACCTTAACAGGGAAGTCTGTAAAATAGGTTCTGCATGGTGATAAAAACTCACTGCTGAGTGACTTTTGTGAAGAGGCAAGGCCGAAAATGCAGAAGCCCATGAAAATAGCTAGAGAAAAAGCCCGGCGGTTGAAATAAAAGATACTGTCTACTTGAAAACAACACAGCAGTTGCCCGCAAGATGTTACTTAATTGAAAAGAAGTTGGAAACCGAAGATAGACAATAAGAACGCTTTATGGGGATGGATAGACAACCAAAGCAAAAGCCATATTAAAAATCAACTGAACCGCCGCGTACAAAGCTGCTTAAGCGGCGATGTGAGAAGAGGGATTTTTCACTCGCTCCTACTCGATTGATGAATTGTATCATCAAGTTTGAAAATTAAATATAAGCAGCCCATGATGGACTTCGTGCAAAATGAATTTGCCACTTAAAACCTTGCATGGAAATCCAAACATGAGCTATACGCATCTTAAGCACTTTTAAATTCAGACGCCGATAAACCTTGCACAAATTAGGATAGTCGACCCGAGCTATCACGAAGCAATTTAGATGACGCCACTCTTCAATTGCCAGAGAGTTATAACGCAATCGATCAGACATTTTCTACGACTCACAACAGGCTCAAAAAACTATGTGAAACTTCATTAAATTCGACGATAGTTAACTTCATTAGCTGTGATTATATTATCAAAGAAAGACTGGAAAACCTGGTCCCCGGAACAAATTAAGGACGGTTATTTCAAGGCAGTTGAGTTTTAAAACAATTTACCGATAGCTTTACCAAAAATTGTTGGTTGAAAAAAATTAGATCTCTTAAGACACAAAGGCAAAAACACGGAAACCAAAATAAACCAAAGGGAGATTAAATGTCGGGCCATCGATCCGCCAGCTTTCCGGAAAGTACGCAAGCGGACATTAGCAAGGCACTGAGAGCTTGACACGGTTGTATCCGGCCGCGACAAGAATAAAGACTGGCTTGGCAACATTTCATGAAAAAAAGCTCGTATTTATATAGCATGCCAATAAAAAAGCGGACAGCCGGACCAATGGAATCAACCACGAAAACACTTCAAAATTTCATATCCCGGAGGAACCTTTAGAGCGACAATATTGATCGCGGAAAAGAATTTGCCCATTATCCATCAGTAGAAGATGATCTTCATTTACGAGTTTATTTTCTGAGCCTTATTCATCCTGACAAAGAGGAACAAATGAAAACCCTAATGGGTTATTAAGAAAGTTTCCCCAAACCAACAAATTTTGCTTAAGTAATATCGAATCAAATTGCAAAAGTTTTAACACTGATCAACAATTGACCAAGAAAGCATCTTAAGTTGGAAAACACACAAGAAACTTTTATGGAAGGATTGCCGCACTTAACTTGACCAACTATCTTGTAGAAACCTTCACAGCTTCTCGGCTGTGAGTTAATGTGTCATAAAATACCGATCATTATCTTTCTTCTTCAAAACCTAACGAATGATAATTATTCATGCATAACTCTTTTTTGTCCTAGCCTTCCTTTAATCTGTTCACCTCACCGGCCCGACAATCAAACTTTTCAAGTAGCATATTTGTTCTTTTTAGACCGCTTATCCTTCTTCAACATCTGGTACGTTACTAAAGGAAAAATTAGTTGCATCGACAGCTACAATTTTTTTGCTAATTATCCCTGACAAGGCCTTTCGATGTGACTAATTTTTCAAAAGTGCCTAATCCGAAATCCAATGTTAAAGCCAACAGCGCAGAAAAAAGAGCGCCGGTAATAATCAAAGTATTGTTTAGCTGCTGCAGGCCTCGGTATATAAGTGATCCTAGCCCCCCAGAGCCGATTAGTGCCGCCAATGTTGCCGTACCGACACAGATCACCGTCGCAGTCCGTATCCCCGCAATAATGACGGGCAGTGCAATGGGAACCTGCACTTTAAGCAAAACCTGCAGCTTTGTCATGCCCAACCCGGTAGCTGCCTCAACAAGCCCAGGTGTAACTCCTTTTACTCCCGTGTAGGTATTCCTCACAATCGGCAGGAGGGAATATAAAAACAAAGCCATTACAGCCGGACGAAAACCAATCCCCAAAAACGGAATCATAATCGCTAGAAGCGCGAGACTGGGAATTGTCTGCAAAATACCCACGAGACCAATAACAAAGGCGCTTATTCTTTCAAAACGCGTCAAAAGGATTCCTATTGGAACTGCTATCAAAGTAGCAAGCAAAACCGCCGTTCCTGTTATTTGAAGATGCACCCATGTTTGATTTGCAATAATGGACGAATTATTCAATGTATATTCGACAACTTTTTCAATCATTTCCCTGTTCCCCTCCCGATAATTTCTCTTCTTCGCTAAAGATTTGCTCCATGTGTTTATTAAGCTCATTGGAAGAAATCGTCCCCATTATCCTATGTTCATGATCGACAACCGGCAGCTTACGCATCTCTGCACTAAAAATGCGGAAAAAAGCATCCATTACCGTCAAAGTGTGATCCAAGGATTCCGCTGCTTGTTTAATTGGAGGCGGCGACCCCTCTGACATACTCTGCTTAACTTTTCCTTCTGTCACATAGCCTTTAAGGACCCCCTCCCCATTTACAACAAAGGCATAAGAACTTTTCTTTTCTTTAAAGATACGATTCACTACTGCAGTTTCTTCATCTTCTTGGACCACCAGTAGCCCTTTGACATAATTTCGGAAACTTTGGTCAGTTGGAGCCATTTGACCCCGCGATCCGATCCCATAAAATCTTCTACAAGAATGTCTTTTGGTGAGGATAATAATTCTTTGGGCGTCCCCATCTGAGCAATTTCTCCTTTGTTTAGCAAAACAATTCTATCTCCCATCTTGATGGCTTCATTGATATCATGAGTAACAAAGATAACAGTCTTTTTGATCTTCTTTTGGATTCCTAGGAATTCATCTTGGAGTCTTGATCTGGTTATTGGATCAACTCCTCCAAAAAGCTTGCCCATTAACATGATAGGAGGATCGGCGCCCATAGCTCGGGCTACTCCGATCCTCTGTTGCTCACCGCCGCTCACCTCGTGAGGATATTTATTTTCGTACACCTCAGGATCCATACCCATAAGATTAAGCAGTTCTAAAACCCTCTCTTTTCTTCTGTTTGAATTCCACTTCTTCAAAGTGGGGATTACACTGATATTCTTTGCCACGGTCATATGAGGAAATAGAGCAATCTCCTGGATAGCATAACCAATATCTCTTCTTAGTTCAGTTTCCTTTAGGTCAAAAACACTTTTACCATGAATGTACACCTGCCCTGAAGTTGGTTCAATTAACCGGTGAATCATTCTCAATGTCGTTGTCTTACCGCAACCGGATGGGCCCACTAAAACACAAAACTCCCCGTCTTCAATCTCCACAGAAAGATCCCGCACCGCCATTTTCCCATCTTTATAGATTTTGTTTAAAGATGCTAATCCAATCATTTCTAAGCACTCCTGTATTGTTCTATGGCCCTCACGTCGATACAATGTCCAAAATCGTTCGTATACTTCATCTTCCTAGATCATCGTTATAAGAACGCCTATAAATTTCGATGCTTCCGCCGAAAAACCTTTTTTAGTAAGAAGAGTTTCTTTACGTTTTGCCTGGGCCAAAAGTTTATTGACATGGATTTTTTGAAGTGATACCATTAGGTTATCTATAGTCAGAACATTCATTCCATTTTTGGTTTTCGCTGATGCCATCTACACTTAGATGAAGCACAGAACACTTTTTCTGTATCTATTTCAAGGAGAATCCATATGGACTATTTAATCGGACTTGATATCGGAACTTCGTCAATAAAAGCAGCGCTTTACGATGTTCAGGGGAATATGACTGCCCTCCAAACAGGTCAGACCAAACTACTGACCCCCGACAGCTATCGTACTGAAATTGATATGGAAACGCTATGGATCGACTGTGCCCGATGCATCAAAGAGCTTCTCTCTCTCCATGTCTCCTGCTCAGATTCTATTCTAGGAATTGGTGTCACGGGTCAAGGAGAAGGGCTTTGGCTAATAGATGAGAAGGGAAATCCTGTCCAGAATGCCGTTTTATGGTGCGATCGGAGAAGTTCATCCGTTATCGACAGCTTAAGTGAAGAACAAAAAAAAATGTTTAAATCAATCACTCTGCATGACCCCCTGCCCGCCAGCACCGCTATTCAGTTGAAATGGTTTGCTGAACATCATCCCGATGTACTAGCAAAAGCCGCCACAGTTTTTAACTGCAAAGATTGGATCCGATATAAACTGACGGAGCGGCGCCAGGCTGACTATACCGATACCTCTGTCACTATGTTAGACATCAAGAAACAGCAGTATTCAAAAACACTGCTCGATCTATTAGGATTATCAGAATATGAAACCCTTCTTCCTGCCCTGCTGCACAGTACAGAAAAGGCAGGGGAGATTACAGAGAAAGCAGCAAAGATAACCGGACTTCCCTGCCATACGCCTGTCGCTGCCGGAAGTTTGGATGTAGCAGCTACCTCTCTCGGCGTCAACGCATCTAAAGCCGGAGATATTTTTTTGATTCTAGGTACTACAGCATGTATAGGAAGAATTGAAACCCTTGAAAAAATGGATGCAAAAAAAGGAAGATATATTTTACATCCGCACCAAAAATTCGCTATCCAAATCATGGCCGCCATGTCCGGGACACCCAACATCGAATGGATGAGAAACCATATTTCTAACTACAAAAATTTTGAATACATCGAACAAGAAGTCGAGAAATCTCCTCCAGGAAGCGGAGGTGTTATCTATCACCCCTATATATCCCATGCCGGAGAGAGGTTTCCTTTTTACAGTCCCAATGCAAAAGCCGGATTTTTCGGTATTTCGCTTGCTTCCACGCAGTCTGATATAATTCGCTCTGTTTTTGAAGGAGTCGCTTTCTCGATCAAAGACTGCCTCCAAGAAATTGACAGCGAAGGACCCATCCGGATCGCCGGCGGAGGAAGCCACAGTTTATTATGGCCTCAAATCATTGCGGACTGCACCGGCCGGCAGGTTTTTTCCTCTGGCGAGGATGAGTTTGGAGTAAAAGGGGCGGCGATAATGGCGAGCGTATGTGCAGGAGTCCATGGTGATCTTAAAACAGCCTGCGAGGTGTTTTCGCGAGGCAAAACCGTCCTTACCCCTTGCAGTGAAAATCAATTGGTATACAATGATTTGTTTCGCCTTTTCAAGCAATTACGCATCAACCATTTGGCAATGTGGGATGAGCGCCAGCAAATACTCAACAAGCATAATCTGTAATTCTCTTTTTTTAAACTTGTAGACCCTTTATACTTTTAAATTTGAAAACAGGAGGTATCTACATGAATATTCTATTTACCGCAGAATACGATAAAAAGTGGGATGAAGAAATTCACCAGTTAGGTCAGGTGCAAATGATGGGTTGGGCTATAGGCAATCCGAAGATTCCTGAGTCTAAACTATGCGACATCGTTTCGGACACAGAGGTGATTGTTACCAGCTATGATGCCATCACCAGCAAAGTCATCGACGCTGCGAAAAATCTCAAATTAATCGCCTGTACCCGAGGCACCCCCGTCAACATTGATACAGCTTACGCCAAAGGAAGAGATATTCCCGTAATACACACTCCGGGGCGAAATGCAGATTCAGCAGCAGAAATGACTATCGCTTTGATGCTCAATTGTGCCAGGAATATCCCCCAAGCCCATCTCGCTCTTCATCATGGACTTTACTGTTCAGAAGAGAAAAAGACAGGTTCAAAAAACCCCAAAGAAGACATCACCTGGGGTGTAGGAAAGGACCAGCCATATGCAGTTTTCAAAGGAGTTGAACTAAAAGACAGAAGTGTTGGTATTATCGGTTTTGGCAGTATTGGCAGGCGGGTGAGTGTCATCGCAAGAGCCTTTGGCATGAATGTTCTCGTTTATGACCCTTTTATAAGTGAAATTGATGTGGACACTTTGGGACAAACGAAAGTGGACTTAGATAATCTGCTCTATAACTCTGATTTTGTTTCCTGTCATGTGAAAATCACTCCCGAAACAAAAGGGATGATTGATAAAAATTGTTTTTCAAAAATGAAATCCGACGCTTTTTTCATCAACACTTCCCGGGCCGCTGCGGTAGATGAAGAAGCACTGCTCGCTGCTTTGAAGAACAAAGAAATCAAAGGGGCGGGACTCGATGTCTTTTCCCGAGAACCCATCCCCTGCGATCACCCATTTCTAACGGAATTTAGCGATAGGGTCGTTGCTACTCCTCATATCGCCGGCGCCACAGAGGATGCGATAGCAAACCACACTCAAATGCTTGTCTCGGATATGAAACGCTTTTTAGCCGGAAAGCCCATGCTTTATTTGTACGAGAGATAATTCTATCTTAAATATCTCACAGAAAAGAGGAATGTGCTATGAAAATGAAAGCAGAAAGAGAGTTAATCGTGGAATATGGGAAAAAGCTTATTACTTCAGGCCTTACCAAAGGCACCGGAGGCAACATCAGCATCTATGACCGCTCACAAGGACTCATGGCTATCAGCCCCAGCGGTATCGACTATTTTGAAACTCAGCCTGACGATATTGTGATCATGTCTCATGACGGCGACATCATTGACAACAAAAGAAAACCATCAAGCGAACATGAACTTCACCGTATTTTCTATATCAAAAGAGACGACATCGACGCTGTCGTCCACACGCATTCAACCTATGCAACTGCCTTGTCCACTCTCGGACAAGGACTGCCCGCCAGCAACTACTTGGTGGCTCTGGCCGGACCCGATGTCCGCTGTGCTCCCTACGCTTCGTTCGGCACACAGGAACTAGCCGAAGAAGCCTACAAAGCAATGAAAGATCGCTACTGTGTTCTCTTGAGCAATCACGGTTTGGTCGCCGGCTCGAAAAACATACAAAATGCTTTTAAAATTGCCAATTTAATCGAAGAATGCTGCGAAAGCTATGTCATTGCCTGTAGTATTGGCAAGCCCAACTTGTTAAGCGATCAAGAAATGGAATATATGATGCAGCGGTTCAAGACCTACGGACAGGCAAAACCACAGGATAAAAGCTAAAAGGCTTTACTGCAAATAGTATAGCGACCCTCGCTTCAAAGATCTTTGCTTTTGGCTTCATTTAAACAACTTGACATATAGTAAACATGTCAACAGAAATGCGGCCCTGCACATTGGAAGTTCGTACCTCCAATGTGCAGGGCCGCATTATTTTCTATCCCCGGTGATGTCGCCTAAAGAGATGGCTCGGGAGTTTTGTGATTTTTAAGGTGGACATTGCCCTACTTCTCATCCGGATCAGCCCTCTTTGAGGGGTTTTTTAGACCTTCCCTGCAGTAAAAGTATCCTAACCGCAAGCCATGATGTCCCTTAGCTTTCGTTTGCCTGTTACTACGCAGAGGTCCTTAGCAGTGTATGCCGCAGGAAAAAAGGCAGCTGTTCACAAGAACAACTGCCTTCTGTCTCTGGTTAATCTCGTCATAGATTATCCGTCGATCATGCCTTTTTGTATGAGAAAATCACGGGCAATATCCTCAACATACTCCTCTTCTACTTCTAAGCGGTAATTTAGTTCCTGCATTTCTTCAATACTGATCTCCAATGCGTTGAGTACATCGGCAATTTCCGGATGTCTGTCCAAGACCTCTCCCCTGACAAAAGGAACCGTGTCATATTGTGGAAAGGCGTGCTTGTCGTCTTCTAGAATTGCTAAACCAAGCTGATGTATTTGCGCATCTGTGGTATAGGCATTTACCAGATCCGCTTCACAAGCCGCGATGGTTGGATATTTTAGTGTGATGCCGACTGTTTTTACCTCTTTAAACTCCATACCATAATGCTCTTTTAGGTTTGGATAAGCAGCCGGTTCATCAAGGAAATTCACATCAGCGGCTATTACGAGCTCCTCAGATACTTCCGCTAGGTCAGAGAAGTTTTCTAAGCCGTATTCTTCCACTACTTCCGGTTTTACCGCCAAATCGTAATTGTTGTAAAAACCAATTCTGTCTAGAGTAATGAGATCAAACTGTTCTTCAAGCTCCTGCTTCACATAATCATAGATCTCATCAGGATCCCGCAGGCCGGTATCGCCAAGAACACGCATATAAGGGGTGCCTACATAGCTGATGAACACATCTATTTCTCCCTCTTTCATGGCCTGCCATTCAATGGCAAAACTCTCCAGCTCCACTGTTTCGATATTCAGATCCGTATTTTCCTCCAGGAGAACGGTGGCCATATTCCCCAGGATCATGCTTTCTGTCCATGTCTGATACTCCACTACCACCGTGTCGTCCACATCGGGATCTGCACACCCAAAAGCGCCCGTTGTCAGTAACGCCAAAAAAACAAAGGCGGCTATTATCAAAAAATTTTTGCCCTTTCTCCACTTAAACAAAGCATCAACCCTCTTTCTTCATGAATTTAGTGGCAATTCAAAGTTCTTATCAACTATCTTGTTGCTTTTCGGTTTTGAGAAAAATAATTTCATACCATCCCCTAGCTTCGGGTCAATCCTTTCGATGTAATGGTGTTTTCGATCACACCTAATCCAAAGTCCAAAGACAGAGCTAGTAAAGCGGATAAGATCGCCCCGGAAAAAATCAAAGTGTTATTCAACTGCTGAAGACCCCGGTATATGAGAGAACCCAACCCCCCGGCTCCAATCAAAGCAGCTAAAGTCGCCGTCCCTACACAAATAATGGTGGCCGTTCTAATCCCGGAAAAAATGACCGGAATGGCAATGGGCACTTGGACCCTCATCAAAACTTGAAACCTTGTCATGCCAAGACCGGTGGCCGCTTCCACTAATCCAGGGGTGACATCCCGAACCCCGGTGTAAGTGTTTCTCACAATGGGCAGCAGGGCATATAAAAACAGCGCCACCACTGCCGGCCGAAAGCCAATTCCGAGAAACGGAATCATGATAGCCAAAAGAGCCAGACTAGGAATCGTCTGCAGCACACCGACCATGCCCAGCACCACTTGGCTTATTTTTCTATATCGAGTCAGTAGTATTCCTAACGGAACAGCAAAAAAAATGGCGAAAATTACTGCCGTACCTGTAATTTGCAAATGTTCTATTGTTAGAGAAACAACTGTTGACCAATTATCAACGATATAACTATACATACTGCTAAGCATTATTTTCACTTCCTTCGTTGTCATCGGATTCAAAAATCTCTTCCATGATTTTTCTCATCTCTTTGCTCGTCAAAATCCCCTTGAGGTTACGGTTTCTGTCAATAACGGGGAGAAACGGGTCTTCACTACTAAATAACCGTAAAAACACATCCATCAAAGTCGCTTTACCGTCCACCTCGTCTGACATTGATTTCATAATATCTTTAACTTTCTTAGGCTTCTTTTCTCTGATCTCACGCTTATTCGCATAGCCTTTTAGCTGTCCTTGACCATCTACCAATACTACAAACGGTTCAGGATAGTTCTTAAGCTTTTCTAGTACCGACTCTCCCTCTTCCTCCATATTGGCCACCGGAATATCTTCTTTCATTACGTCTTCTACATGAATAAGCTGCATTCTTTTAATATTCCGGTCAGCCCCGAGAAAGTCTTCCACAAAGCTGCTGGAAGGATCAGATAGAAGTTCTTGTGGTCTTCCTGTTTGCGCGATTTCACCCTTGTTCATGATGACAATCTTATCACCCATTTTAAGTGCTTCGTTAATATCGTGGGTAACGAAGATAACCGTTTTCTGCACTTCTCTTTGAATATCCAAAAACTCATCCTGAAGTCGAGACCGTGTAATAGGATCGACGCCGCCAAAAGGTTCGTCCATCAACATGATCGATGGATCAGACCCCATTGCCCTAGCCACACCGATTCGCTGCTGCTGACCGCCGCTTAATTCATGGGGATACCGATTCATATACACTTTGGGATCCATCCCCATTAGCTCAAGCAGCTCATTTACCCTTTCTTCTTTCTTCTTTTTGGGCCACTTCTTTAGATCGGGCACTATGCCGATATTCTCTCCCACCGTCATATGGGGAAACAAGGCTGTTTCCTGGATGGAATAACCAATGCTCCTCCTAAGTTCCGGAGCACTCAGATCAAAAACGCTCTTACCATCAATAGATATTTCTCCAGAAGTAGGCTCGATAAGCCGGTTGATCATTCTTAATGTAGTTGTCTTGCCGCAACCTGATGGACCCACAAAGACACAAAACTCACCCGTCTCTATTTCAAGTGAAATTTCTTTGACGGCTTCGGTTCCATCAGGATAAGTCTTCGATAAATCTTTTAGTCTTATCAAAATAATCTCCCCTAATCTTATGAAATTTTTTATCCCCGCTTTGATAATTCCATGAAAGCTTGATTCTAATCGCAAAACCGCATAATCAATGACAAGCACTTATCCACCGATCAAACAAAACATCCTCACCCATGCCGCACAATGAAACATCGACCCTATTGAAGCTTCTTTGCGAGCTTGCCTTTTAATACTATCATTTATAAGTCATGATTTCAAAAAGCACTCCAACCCTGCTGCGCCATATTCATGCATAGAACTCCCTATTCTATCATTATGGTCTAAAATGTTCATGATACAGTTCTCAGCAAGTTTCTTCGCTATGCTTTGCCGCTTTCCTCTTCTAAGCATTCGTCTTTTCCTTTTCGCTGCCCTCAGCATCCAAAAAAACCTTCCCTGACAGCGTTGCTTTCCGTTTTATCTATACCAAACAGGCCTCGAGAAAAGAAAAGCACAGGCTAAAATCCATCGATTTTTCGCCTATGCTTTTCTATTATGTTTCCTTTACCGAATCGGCATATTTAATCGGGTCTTTGCTGCTGAAAAAAGTCCTGCTTCTTCATAGTGCTTTTTTTCAAAAAGATCATATTGTAGTGAGAGTTTTTACCTCTTCGAGCAAGTCTTCCATTGTTTTTTCCAATGCAGGCTCCATGTCAGACAGTTTCTTTCGTTCTGATGCGCCTAGAGGCTGAATCGGCGTTCCCATGTCAATTCCTCGCAAATTCAGCGCCGCATTATAAGCATAAGGGAAGGGCGGTTGACTTAAGAGATTCATCAACGGTATATAAGCGTACTGAATTCTTTTAGCGTTTTCATGATTTCCCTTCATAAATTCGTCATACATAGCCACTGTCACTTCGGGCACAACCGCTGTGCCCGCGGTTTTACAGCCAACAGCACCACTGGCCAACATAGGATAGAGCACTTTGTCAATGCCTGTCATAGCCTGAAATTCAGCTTTCTTTTGGTCCTTAAGATAAATCATATCCGTCATGCCGCCAATAGAGCCGCTACTGTCTTTAATCCCCACTACATTCTCGTGCTCCATCAATTCTCCCACAATTTGAGGTGTAACCGGCGTTGACATGGTGGGAATATTGTACAGAATCACCGGGATCGGGCTTTCATCGGCAATTTTGGTAAAATATTCTATGGTCATCGGATCGGTGTTTTTATAGTAATAGGGTCCACAGACAACGATCCCCGAACAGCCTGCCTTTGATGCGTATTTGGCAAGCTCAATCACAGGCCCGGGATAGGTACTGCCCGCACCGGGAACGACCGGAACCCGACCGTTGTTTTGTTCTATAACAATATCGATCATCTCTTTTCTTTGCTCCAAGGAAAGATGAGCAAAACCACCCACGCTGCTGAGTGGAAACAACCCCGAGACTCCTCTGTCAATATAAAAATCTACCATTTTTTTCGTAGCTTCCTTGTTAATGCCGGCATCCTCATTATAGGATCCGAGCATGGCGGGATATACCCCTTGAGGCTTAAACATACAAATCCTCCTTCTTTAAAATCGCTTTTAAAACAAATTTAAAAGAACCTTCAAACCCTTTTCTCATAAACCAAGGCTACTG
>SLNR01000007.1 GCA_007132905.1 Candidatus Sumerlaeota bacterium
AGTCGCATCAGACATTACTTGAACAGATCAAGACTTCGGAAACGAGACAGTCCATGGCTGGCTATGAGAACAGCTGGCGGATGGCGGATGCTAATTTGCGTGCGCGTCTACGAATGTGCACATTGTATACTTATGCAAATGTTTTAAATTACTTGGTGGTGGGGACGGATAATGCGGCCGAGCTTTTCACTGGCTATTTCACAAAATACGGAGATGGCGGGGTTGACATCTTGCCGATCGCGAATATTAATAAAAGCGAGGTACGAGAGTGGGCTCAATTTTTAGGGGTTCCAGAAAAAATATTGGGAAAAGTTCCAAGCGCAGGATTATGGGAGGGCCAGAAAGATGAAGATGAATTAGGAACAACGTACGACATGATTGATCTTTATTTGTCAGGCGAGGATATTCCACTCGAGGACAAGAGAAGAATTGAAGATCTACACAAAAAAACAGAGCATAAACGAACCCAGCCGGCTGTTCCTCCACCTTTTTCGGATGAAAGAAACCGCTAAAATTTTCAGGAAAGGGGATCAAAATGGCAGGACATTCAAAATGGGCGAACATTAAACATAAAAAAGCAAAAACCGATGCGCAAAAGGGGAATCGGTTCACGAAAATAAGCCGGGAGATAACAGTGGCGGTAAAGCATGGCGGAGAAGATCCGGAAGCCAACATTCGACTGAGGATGGCTATTCAAAAAGCAAAAGAAGCCAATATGCCAAATGATAATATTCAGCGCGCTATTTATAAAGGCACGGGTGAGAGTAGCAGCCAAGATTATGAAGAAGTTGTCTATGAGGGTTATGGTCCCGGTGGTTTTGCGGTGTACTTGGAAATTGTAACGGACAATCGAAACAGAACCGCGGGGGAAATCAGAAATATTTTCTCCAAAAGAGGGGGAAATTTGGGCGAATCCGGCTGCGTCAGCTGGATGTTTGAGAAAAAATCTATTTTTGTTTTGAATGGACTTGATAAAACTACCGACGAAAATGATGTTTTTGAAGCCGCTGTTAATGCGGGAGCCGATGATTTATATAGTAATGATGGTCAGTTTGAGGTGTCGGGCAGCCCTGAAAAATTTGAGGCAATTAAGACGGCACTTTCAAAATCTGACTTGGAGCCTTCTTATAGTGAGATTGGGTATGTGCCGAAAAACACCATAAAGCTAAAAGACGAGACGGCTCGTCAGGCCCTGGAGTTATTAGAGGCCTTAGAAAATCACGATGATGTTCAAAATGTATATGCAAACGCAGACATTTCAGACGAAGCTGCTTCTTAAGCAGGCCCCGCGGCAAAAGCGGGGTTTTTATGAAACCCCAGCTTTGGAAAAGGAAATTTGTTTTTGCTGTTGAACTATAGGGAGGATAGGGGAGGTTTTGAGATGCTTGTCTTAGGCGTAGATCCGGGAACCGCCATTACAGGATATGGTCTGCTTGAAGAAAAAGATAAAAAGCTTTCGGTTCTTGCCTATGGATGTATTAGAACCGATTCGAAAACCCCCATGACGGACAGACTAAAGAAAATTTATAAAGAAATATTGGGAGTGATGGACGAATTCGGTCCGCATATAGTAGCGGTCGAGGAGCTTTTTTTTAATACCAATTCCAGGACTGCCATCGCGGTAGGTCAAGCTAGAGGAACTATTTTGTTGGCCGTGGCTAACAGCAATCTTAAGCTCGTTGAATATACACCTTTACAAGTAAAGCAGGCCGTCGTTGGATATGGAAGGGCTGAAAAAGAACAAGTCCAGTATATGGTTAAGACAATTTTAAAACTAAAGGAGACTCCCAAGCCAGACGATGTGGCTGATGCACTGGCTATTGCCGTTTGCTGCATTCAGTCCAATGAATGGGAGAACCTTGTACTCGAAGGAGAAAAAATGTGATTGCCTATATTAAGGGAGACGTTTTTGAAATTTCAACCGAATACGTTGTTCTTGATGTGAATCAGATTGGCTACAAAGTATATATGCCTTACCGATCTTTGGTCTCACTTCCCCCCAAAGGGGAGAGTATTTTAGTACACACCTATTTTTATGTTCGCGAAGACATTATGGCTTTGTATGGTTTTATGGGAAAAGAAGAACTTGATGCTTTTGAGCTTTTACTTGAGATACCGAAAATAGGCCCGAAAGTAGCGCTAGGCATCCTTTCAACTTATGATCCCAGTCAACTTAAATCGATCATCGTAAATGAAGATGTTCCCTCTTTGACTGCGATTCCGGGTATTGGCAAGAAGACGGGTCAACGGATGGTACTGGAGCTTGCAGAAAAAATGAAGAAATTCATGCCGCAAGCGGCGGTAAAAGACCGAGAGGGTATACCAGCCGATGATATTTTCATTGAAGCGAAAGAGGCATTATCCGTGCTTGGATACAGTGACAAAGAAATCGATGAAGCTTTGCGGCAGTTGAAAAAGGAAGAAAAAGACCATTCTACTTCTGAAGAACTGATCCGTAGAGCAATGAGATATATCAAAGGCGAATAGGAGTTGCTTTTTGTGGATGAAAGAATTGTTTCCCCAGAATCGGTTACGGATGATACGGTTTTGGATGTCAATTTACGGCCTAAGCACCTGAAGGATTACATAGGGCAGACTGATATTAAAAAGAGTTTGGTAGTATTTATTGAAGCGGCGAAAAAGAGACAGGAGTCGTTGGATCATGTGCTGCTCCACGGTTCTCCCGGTTTAGGGAAAACCACGTTGGCACACATAATCGCTAACGAACTTTCGTCCAATATCCGGATGACTTCCGGGCCCGCCATAGAACGTCCGGGGGATCTAGCTGCCATTTTAACCAATCTAGGGGAGCACGATGTTCTTTTTATTGATGAAATCCATCGACTCAACAAGGTGGTAGAGGAGATTTTGTATCCTGCCATGGAAGAGTATTCTTTGGATATTGTTATCGGCAAGGGGCCAAGTGCCAAGGCCATCCGGCTCGACCTGCCTTCCTTTACCCTTATTGGTGCAACAACGAGAGCAGGGCTGCTTACTTCTCCCCTGAGGGATCGCTTTGGCATTGTCAGCCGCCTTGAGTATTATAAGCCTGAAGAATTGGAGAAGGTTGTTGTGAGGGCTGCCAGTATCTTAGCGATCTCCATTGA
>SLNR01000132.1 GCA_007132905.1 Candidatus Sumerlaeota bacterium
AACTTTCCATGGGCCTTTGTTCCAACCGTCCGCCTCCATTTGCTCTAAACTGGAAAGAACCAGGCTGTCAGATAGCAAATAAGCCACATAGTTCATAAAGGTATCTCGATCTTGTATAATTGATCTAAAAACTGCTTTGTTGCGATCTTCCGGGATACCGACTGTTTTGATCTTGATGATTCGCCTAAGTTCGGTTCCTTCTTTGCTCGCGGTTATCTTATAAAACTCACTCAGCTGATCCAATGACAGGGGAGGCAGCCAAGTAACGGGCTCTAAGCAAACCGGTTTTAAACCGGAAATGGTAGTGATTTGTAAATTTAGTCCCTGCGGGATCTTTGCAAACTGAATCTTGACTCGATACTGCTCACCCTCTCTTGTTACCTTTGCTCTGGTATTCGTGCGGCAGAGCTGCTTAATAGCTTTTTCGAGTAAATCAGTGGCGGAGGTATCCAACTCATCTTCTTTTGGCAGCTCCTTGATCTGTTCAAAAGGATTCTCCTGCTCATCTTGGCCGAATAAGTCATTTAGCAAGTGCTGTATCCTAAATCCGAATTTTCGATAGTCTAGCCGCAGCAAGAATTCTACATTTCCATCAAAAGCATTTTCAGAACAGTTGGCAGAACCCATAAAAAATGAGTGGCGGCTGCGTTTAGACAGGGCGTAGAATTTTGCATGAAGGTCCTGGTTTTGGTAAGTCTCACCTTCTTTTACATTATCCTCGCTCAAACCCTCTTCTCCCTCAATTACTTGTTCTTTCATGGCGTACACATTAAAAGATTCCAGCAGCTCCTGGGATAGTTTGGGAATTTCTGCTCTTCGTGTAATCAAGGTACGAGTCGCATTCGATAAAGCCCGTTTGTTCAGTTTTTCTACCATGCCCTTGCTGATAAAAGGAGACATAATTAGGAGATCTTTATATGAATCAAAGAGTCCGTCCGGCAGCTTTAACTGTTCTGTAATGCCCAGCGGGTGAAAAGAAAAATCGATAAATTTGGAATCATGGGTCTCAAAACGAATCGCTTCCAATTCTTTTATCATCTTCGAAATTCGTTTCCTTTTCTTGCGATGCTTTACTTTTTTTCGCAGGTATTCCACAAAAGCTATCAACGGCCTATTTTGCCCGGCTGCTGCCTCATCATCTCCTTCCTCCAAACATTTTCCTTCCAAACTTACCGCCATGTCCCAGCTTCGATCAAAGGTCAGATTCCTGCTTAACACCAAAAGTCGATAAAGGGGCTGATTCTTATCATCCTGATAGCGGATCAGCCAGATCTTCGGATGAAAGGAGCGATCCTTGGGCAGTACAACTTCAAATACACTATCTTCAAAAAGCGAAAATACCGCATTTTGTTTCTGCGGCACTTTGATTTGGCCCCCTTCGCATAAAACGGCAAAATGCTCTGCGCTCTTTCGAAAACCCTCCAGGGCCACCAGCGGATTCTCCAATAAACTTTTGTTCATCTCTTCAGACAAGAATAAAGCCAAAGGAAAACCGGCCAGTGCCTCCAGGTCCAGGCCATAGGTAGTGCCCAGTGCAAAATCTGCCTGATATCCCGGCGGAGACGTGAGCAAATTCCCGTAATTTAAGCGGTCACTTGACGGTTTCAGCATGAGTTTCCTCCCATCCTTTATATATATCAATGAGAATGTCTTTCGCATTACGATAGCGATATTCTAATTTACTGCCCAGCATACCCTGCCCTTCCCGGTAGGCATACAAAGACGGATTCTTCAGCTTTGCCCTTTTTCGTGACTTGATTTCAGTTTCCCGCGAAACAATCAACTCATCCACCGCATTGATGTTACCGGACAGATAAGTTTGATGCCAACGCTTCAAAAATCTGCGCAGCGGATAATTACTGATCTTTAAGTAATCTAGCGCTTCGGTGGGTTCGTAGTCAGCAAAAGATTGAGCTGCAAAAGGTGACTGACACCAAAAATCCCATTCCTGAAGGACCTTTTTGTTTTCTCTTTCTGAGAGGATCACATTGTAGCGAAGCGTTGCCCCGTAAATAAAATCAGAAAACCGCACGGCCATGTCATATACCTTGCGGATTGAGTCCGGCAAATCAAATACCTCGCCCAGAGCTTCAAAGTGTTGGGTCTTTTGAATGGTTTCTAAATCTTGGTTTGCTAGATAAGTCAACAGGGAATCTTTGGTTTTAGGGGATTTATTGATCCGGTCTTTTAAATAGGCGGCTTCTTCGGTTGACAGATGGATGGAAATCTTTTCTTTCCAGTCTTCAGGCGGCAGAGGACAGCGCCAAAAGCCTCCCGGCACCGGACCCTGGTAAGCATCAGGATCATCCTGCGCCTGATCATCATCCGTCCGTTTCCCCATGGCTTTTTGCTCTGTCATTTCCTTGTTTGCAGCACAAGTTGCCCTGACATAGTCATCCAATGATAAATGGGGATAGCGAAACATCCCGAAAGTACGCAATCCATTCCAGTAAATACTAGAAGGTTTTCTTTTCAATCCCCGTCCGGCCGTCTCGCCAATGACGCCTGTCTCTCCGTTTTTTTTCAAAGTCTCAATAAGGTCTAGTTCCATATCGCTTAACTTCTGCAGAAACGATTTGGGTGTAAGATACCGCTTACGCTCCAGCTCCATTAATAAGTAAGGGACAATGAAGAAATATTTTGCCCGGGTCTGGATAGTGGATGTGCCCGGAAAGAGCTGATTGGCAAAACCATCGCGGATCTGGCCGATGCCAAGTTCATCGACTGCCCCGGGAGCTGTCAAAGCATGCAGTACCGTCATTACTTTGTTTCGGTGTTCCAAAGAATAATCGATCCAACCCAGTTGAATAGGATTCATATTCTCAACTCCGCTTCAAGATTACAAGACCCATGTGAAGTATTTCACATTAATACAGTTGTTTTATAAGGCTTTCCTTGTAAATAGGGTTTGCTAACCAAACTGCCTTTAAAAAAAACAAGCTGAAGCCGCAGCAGCATACGGTCTTGCAAATAGTCTCCACAAAATTTGGACAAAAAGAACTCTGATCTACTGTTCTAAATTCATCACCAAAAATGCATGGCCATATTCGTTAGTTTTTTTCATATGCTTTTGTAATGAGGGGTTTTGCTTTTTC
>SLNR01000014.1 GCA_007132905.1 Candidatus Sumerlaeota bacterium
CATTTGCTCCAGAGAAGAAAATTGGGCCATCTGCGCCATAAATTCCCCATTATCCTTGGGATTGAGAGGGTCCTGATGACGAAGTTGAGTAATCAAAAGCGTCAAAAACGCATTTTTATCCATCTCGCTTTGCTGACCGGTTCCTTTCATAAACTCTTCCTGCCGGTCATGATAAGAAGAACCACTGATCTGCATATCCTTTCCTCCTTTGCTCTACACTCTGGCATCAAGCAGTGCTGTTGAATTAATCCCGCTCGGCAATCCCGTCAGGCTGTCTGCTTTTTGTACCAGTCGGTTGATTTTTCCCCTATCCTTTCGGGGGTTGGGCTGTCGAAACGCTTCTTCGTGTCGATCATCTTTCAGCAGGCTATCTTGCTGCAAGGCTACTTCCATTTGAGGAAGTCTCTGCCTCATCCACATCAATTGTTCAAAGAGGATTTCTTTGGCCAGCGGACTCTCCACTGTTATATGGGCAGTCATGCGGCCATTTTCTTTGATTACCCGTATGCTCATCTCTCCCAACGATTTTGGCTCTAAGCGAATCGTCACTTCTTCATGCGGCCGTTCCTGGAAACTTCGAATCTTAAGCTCCTTTAAAACGGTTTCCCGCAAGCGCCGCCCGGCCTCCTGCATCTCTTCTTTTGATAGCATGTCGGTTTCGTCATAGGATGCCGGCGGTGGCAATGAATCCTTTTGGGCAGGTTCTTTACAAAGCGGCGATGTACCCTCCTGCAAAGATTCCATCTTCTCTTTTAAAGCGTACTTGCTTTGCCCTGTGTCCGATGTTTGTTCGAAACCTTCTAGCGAAAAAAGCCTTTCTTGTATTTTGGATTCTCGGTCCTCTTCTTTACGAAAAGCACTCTCCTCAGGTAAAAACTCGTTTTCTTTGGTCTGTCGGGTTGGTTTTTCACTTCTTTCTTTTGGCGCAAACGAGTGTTCACTGTAAGCCTTTTTCTCGACGCGACCTGGCTTTTCATCAACCGGAGGCTTTTTGATCTGCTCGCTTTCCATCGCTTCCTCCGTGGCTTTTTCAAAAGCTCTCAGCTGCCCGCATCGTTCTTGGGTATGCGCATCGCTATCGGCTTTAGCTTTTAGTTCATTGTGCTTTGCAGGCGTCGTTTTTTTGTTGCTGGTGTCTACTGTGTTTTGATCGACAGCTTTTTCTGGGTGGGATTGCTTCTTTACGGAAGCTTCCCCTTTAAGCTGCGATTTTTCGATATCGGCCGCCGGCTGTTTCTCTTCTAAACTGTCCCTCTCATTGTTTTCACTTTGCTTTGGCGCTTTCTCTGCTATTTGGGATACGAGTATTTCGCCTCCTTTTTCGGCTTTTTTGCCCGAATTTGTTCCTTCTTCCTCTTCGGTTTCCCTTCGCTCACTCTTTTGGCCGTGCTTTGCTTCTTCGGCTTTTTTGTTTTCCGCCTCGAACGCTACCCCAAATCCTTCCTTTTTCCGATGGGATAAAGGAGGTTTTTCTGTTTCGTTTGAGATCGTTTTTTCCGCTAGCATGACATCCATGTCCTCACCTCCCTTCTCTCTGTATGTATCGTCTTTATACACAAGAACTTTATGTCGTTTGAAAAAACCGTGACACCGCCATTTCGTCAAGTTTTTTTTGCTCTTTTTGTCTTTGTGTTTTCTCAAAAGTTTGTTCCTCTTTTTCTTTTAAAGTAGCTAATATTTTTCTGTCTTTCCTTTTTTCTTTTACGGATTCTCTTTCGTTTTGCACACGGCGGTTTTCGGTGTCAACTTTTTCGCTTTGCTGGCTGATGCAGTCGTTGAGGTACATCAGATAGCGGTCTTGGCTGATTTTTTTCTGCACGTTTAAAGATTCGGTGTGTTCGCTCTTAGCGGTGGTGCGATTTTTTTCTTGCTGCAGAAACTCAAGTTTCTTTTTCTCTGCTTCTTGTTTGATAAGGGCGGTCTTTAATAATTTTTGGGCTTCTGTTTCTTTGCTCTTACGGTATTGAAGTACTTTTTCCAGCCGAAAATCAGGCTTTTTCATTGGCAAACAACTCCTTTAACTGCTGTTGCGCCTGGGCAAAATCAATGGCTTCATGGGCGTCTTGCTGCAGAAAATCATGAATGCGGTCTACATATTCTTTAGCCTCGTCAATTTTAGGATCGCTGCCTTCTACATAAGCTCCGATGTTAATTAAATCCTCGGCTTCTTTATATACCGACAAAAGTCGCTTGACTCTTCCTGCCAAAGATTGCTGCTTTTGGGTCGTTATATCCATCATGAGTCGGCTGTTGCTTGCTAACACATCAAGAGCAGGAAAATGATTCTTGGCCGCTAACTCCCGGGAGAGCACTAGATGTCCGTCTAAAATGCTGCGAACCGTATCCGTCACCGGCTCGTTAAAATCGTCTCCTTCCACCAAAACGGTGTAAAACGCAGTGATGGAGCCTTCTTGGGTATGGCCCGGCCGCTCCAGCAGTTTGGGCAGCAGAGCAAATACCGAGGGAGTGTATCCTTTGGTGGTGGGCGGTTCGCCTATGGCCAGTCCCACCTCGCGCTGCGCCATAGCCAGTCTGGTCACTGAGTCCATGAGCAAGAGCACTTTCTTTCCCTGCCGGCGAAAATATTCCGCACACGAAGTGGCGGCAAGAGCCCCTTTGATCCGTATCAAAGCCGGCTGATCGGAAGTGGCGGCAATCACTACTGAATTTTTTAAGCCTTCCTCTCCCAAATCCTGAGACAAAAAATCCCCGACCTCGCGGCCTCTTTCGCCAATCAAGCCGATTACATTCACATCCGCTTCGCTTTGCCTAGCGATCATTCCCAACAAGGTGCTCTTTCCAACTCCGCTCCCGGCAAAAATCCCTAAGCGCTGTCCTTCGCCGCAGGTGATGAGTGAATCGATGGCCCGAATCCCGGTGGAAAAAACCCGTTCGATCCGAAGCCTTTCCAAAGGATTGATGGGCTCTTGCTCTCCTGCCCAAGCCTCGCCCATCACCAGTTCTTTTTTATCCAGCGGCCGGCCGAGACCGTCGACGACCCTGCCCAGCATGGACATGCCTACTTGAAGCGAAAAACGTTGGCCGGTGGCCACCACTTGGCTGCCCGCGCCGATTCCGAACAGATCCCCTAACGGCATGGTGATCACCGTCTTATCCCGAAAGCCTACCACTTCCAAGGGAAGTGTTTTTTGGTTTTGCGTCGATACCTCGCAGATTTCCCCCAGCGAAGCCTCGATCCCTTGCACTTCCACTGTCAAGCCCACCACCTGGCTGACTCTCCCGATCACTTTGAGCTGTGTTTTTTTCTGGAATATGGATTGGTACTTTTGATAGTCAATCGTTTGAGGATGGTTCATTTGTAATCTCCCTCTGCAACAATGTTACGGCCTGACCGACCCGCTCTTTTAGATACGATTCCACCCGGGCATACTGCCCCTGCACCACACAGTCCCCTTCGGCTAGGTTCTTATCGGGCAAAAAACGAATGGTGCTTTCTTCGGATAACAAATGAGCCAGTTGGTCTTTGTTTTCTTTGATGGTTTCCAACCTAGACGGATGCACCTGCACCGTCATCTTTTCTTCATGATTGATCATACGTACTGCCTCTTGGACAATGCTTAAAAGTGCTCGAGGGTCAAGCTCTACCTTCTTGTAGATGACCGCTTCGGCCATGTTCAAAGACAAACGCACGATCTCCGACTCTGTTTGGGCCATGATTTTTTCTTTGGCTTTTGACACGGTACCCAGCAGCTCTTTGGCCTTTTCCTGGCTTTCTTTTGCTTTTGCCTCGGTTTCTCTTTGTTTTTGCTCGGCTATTTTCCCCATCTCTTTTGCTTTTTGTTCGGCTTCTTGGATGATGGCATCGGCTTTTTGGCCGGCTTCCTCCAAGATTTTTTTTGCTTTTTCTTGGACTTTTTGTTGCTCAACCTCAGCGCTTTGGTTTTGCGCCGAGCCGTCGGTTTGTTTTATTTCAGGCTCGCGGCAAGGCCTATGTTCTTCTAGATTCGGCAGTGGGATGGTGTAGACTTTCTCCTGCTCTTTGGCTTTTGATTTTAAAATCTTATACAATGATGGCGTCCTCCCCGCCCCGGGCCAGGGCAATTTCTCCGCTCTCGTCGAGCTGTCGGATGACGCCCACAATTTTTTGCTGCGCTTCTTCCACGTCCCGAAGCCGCACAGGCCCGGTATATTCCATGTCTTCTTTGAGCATCTCGGCGGCCCGTTTGGAAATATTTTTGAAAATGCGGTCGCTTACTTCTGAGTCGACTCCTTTTAAAGCCAAAGCCAAGTCTTTGGAGTCGATCTCCCTCAGCACCCTTTGGATGGCGCCGTCATCCAAGGCCACGATGTCTTCGAAAATAAACATGCGGTTTCTGATCTCTTCGGTGAGCTCTTCATCCTGTTTTTCCAGCTCTTCTAAGATGTGCTTTTCCGTGCCCCGGTCTACCCGGGTTAATATATTGACCAGGGAAGGGATCCCTCCGGAGGCGGTGTGATCTTGGAACATAATGTTGGACAGCCTTTTTTCTAAAACTTTTTCCACTTCTTTGACGACTTCGGGAGAGGTTCTCTCCATGACCGCCATCCTTCTTGAAATATCCGGCTGTACTTGCGGATCCAAATCAGCCAGCACCGTCGCTGCCAGTTCCGGCTGCACATAAGATAAGATAAGGGCAATGGTTTGAGGGTGTTCTGCACGAATGATGTTGGCCAGCTGTTTAGGATCCACATCCGCTACAAAATTAAACGGTTTGATCTGCGAGGTATCTTTTAGCTTTTTGACAATGTTGCTGGCTTTTTGATTGCCTAGTGTTTTTTCCAGTACATCCTTGGCATAGTTTAAGCCGCCGTCTAGCATATACTGTTGGGCTTCGCTGAGCAGTAAAAATTCATCCACCACGTTTTTTACTTTTTCGCTAGACACCGAAGTGGTATTGGCAATCTCCATGGTGATCCTCTCAATCTCGCTTTCTGAAAATCTTTTCAACACCTTGGCCGAGGCGTCCGGTCCTAGTGTGATCAAGAAGGTCGCCACCTTTTCGATGCCTTTCATTTCCCTGGCTTTTTTCATGATGCTCCCCTCCATTCCCCCGTAAAAGCGGTCGGTCTATTTTTGATCTTCCATTAACCATAATTTCAAAAGCGAAATGGCCGTCTCCGGACTTTGCTGGGTCATATCCCGAACTTTTTTCTCCTGGCGTTCTTCCTCTGGCTTTACAGTCGGCGATTCTTTCATCTTCTCCTCTTCTGCCTGTTTCATGCTGATCATCTGGATTTCTGCCTGATCGCTAAAATAGTCTTTTATGCGGCTTATGATCTGCAGCAGCAAGAAAGCGCCCACGATGCAAGCCAAAGCGATAAGCCCGTAGTGAAGATACATTCGGCGCTGGGCTAACTGTGCTTCTTGCTCCATGGCTTCGATGGAATCTTCAAGGTAACCGGTGTCAAAACCGATGGAGGCTATGCTGATTTGATCTTCCCGCTCCGGATTCAGTCCCAAAGCGCCGGCCACCAGCATTTCTAAGTTTTCCATCTGACCGGGGGTCAAATGTCCCCTCGAATTGTCATAAATGACCGAAGCGGACAGGTTCACAATCTTTCCGGGAGCCCGAATCGTATGCGTCATCGTTTCTGATATCTCGTAATTTTCGATCTCTTCTTGGTGGATATAACGGCTGTGCTCTTCTCCGCCGTCGGCCACCGGGTAGCCCGGAACATTGCTGTCTGTGCCGGCATTTCCCCCGGCACCTGCTCCGACTCCGTCATATTCGTATTCGGTCCTGCCCTGGCTTCTAAGCACCGGTTCTCCATATACGATTTCGGTGGTCTCGGTGGCATCAAAATCCATGTCGGCCGTAATCATCGTCACCACCGTGCCCGGGCCTAAAACTCGCTCTAGCATGGTCTGCACCCGATCTTCCAATTCTTTTTCAAAAGTCCGTTTAATGTCCATCTGCACCAAGCTAGCCGAAGCGTTCAGATCGTTTGTTCCTTGAAGAGGCTGTTGCGGGTTGGACAAAACGTGTCCTTTCGTATCCACTACAGTGACATTTTCAGGCGTCAAATTTTCAACACTGCCGGCCACCAAATAGACAACACCGGCAATCTGGTCCTGCCGCAGCTGCTGAAGGGGATTGGTCTTTAAGACCACCGAGGCGGTGGTATCGGTCGCATCTCGGATAAATACGTTCGGTTCGGGCAGCACCAAATGGACTCTGGCCTGATCCACTCCTTCGATTTGCGCAATGGTCCTTTGCAGTTCGACCTGCAGAGCCCGCTGGAAGTTGAGTCTTCGCTCCGCTTCAGAGACCCCCAGTTGGGTTTGGTCAAAAAGTTCAAAACCCAGGCCGCTCCCGTAGAGGCTCCCATCACTGCTTAAATTAATCCTCAGCTCGTCAATTTGGTTTTGAGGCACTAAAATTTCGCTGCCGCCCGCCGCCAGACGATAGGGCACATTCAACTCATCCAAGCGGGTAATCACCGAAGAAGCCGTGTCGTGATTCAAACCTCTAAATAAAACGCCCATTTTCGGAGCCGCCATGTAATTGACAAAAAGTCCAAAAGCCGTGAGAAAAGCGGCGAGCAAGATGATCATGACTACTTTTTTGGTGGTGCTTAGTCGATTCCATACCAAAAGTCCTTGGTTGGCTGGAGTAGGGGCTGTCTCTGACACGAAAACACACCTTCCTTAGAAAGACTTACAACTGCATACGGGATATCTCCTGATAGGCTTCTACCATTTTATTGCGGACTTGAACCGTCAACTGCAAAGATAGCTTGGCTTTTTCGGCGGCTACCATTACCTGATGGATGTCACTGGCCTCTCCTTCGGCCAGTGCCGTTACCGCCTGGTCCGCTTCTACCTGCAGACGGTTCACATCATCAAGAGCGCCTTTTAACATGGCTTGAAACTGCATGGGATCGGCGGTTTTGGTTTGCTCTTGAATCAGTTTTTTCCCCGCCGGGCTGATTAACTCTACACCATTGATCTGCACTTTCATTCCTCCTTATCCTTACCCCCGTCCGATTTCCAGGGCTTTTAAAAACATCCCCTTAAAGGCATTCACCGAAGTGACATTGGCTTCATAGGCCCGGGTGGCCGTCATCATATCCACCATTTCGTGGATGACATTCACATGGGGGTAGTCCACATAGCCTTGTTCGTCTGCATCCGGGTGCGACGGTTCATGCACCATCTGCGGAGGGCTGTTATCGTGATGAATCCCGACTACCTGCACGCCGCTTCCTACCCGGCTTCTCGTTTGGTTGACTATTTCTGAGAACACGGCGGTCTGCCGCTGATAGGGGCCGCCGTCTGCCGTCCGGGTAGTGTTCATGTTCGCCAGATTGCTGGCAATTAAATCCATGCGCAATCGTTCGGCTGTCATCCCCGTAGCGCTGATAGTCATACCGTCAAATAACTTCATTTCTACCGCCTCCCTTCATTAATCACATATCGGATCGTCCCCAGCCGCTCTCCCAATTGTTGGGAAAGGGCGTGATAATATAACTGATTGGTTGCCATGTCCGCCATTTCGCGATCCACATCCACATTGTTTTTGTCCGGCCTCATGGAGGTCTTATGGTCCACTTTGACGGCCGCTTCGACCGAAGCCGCTTCCTGTCCAAACGATAAGTGCTTTGGATGCGTGGTGGAAAAAGACAGTGTTCGGTCTTTTTGCGCGGTTTTAAGAGCCTCTTCAAAAGAAACATAAGAGCGTTTAAAGCCGGGTGTATTCACATTGGCCACATTATGGGCGTGCAGTCTCTGTTGAAGCGAAGCGGCGTCAAGACCTCTGATAAGCTTTTGCGTCACCCCGTCACTGGTCCATCCTGTCATCGCTATTTTCCCTCCTTTTTTTAGTATTATTTTCCTTATTTTACAAATCATCCCATAAAAAAACAAAGAAATATCCTGGCTTCGACATCAGTCCAACCTTAGCTTCTAGCGTTAGGCGACTGCTTTGCGCCCCGGTCTTTCGTACCGGGTGGCCTTTTCGGTCAGGATATTCAACAGGCCCTCTTCTTTTTGGAACGGCTCTATCGAGGACGCCTGCTAAAAAAGAAAAATCCCGCTTCGGCAGCTAGACTACCGTGGCGTTTGCCGTAGGTATCTAGATTTGCGCCCCGGCCTTTCGTACCGGGTGGCCCTTTCGGTCAGAATCCTATCCAACCTTCTTTATGCACGAAAATCCTATCCTTAAACCCATCGTTATCTCATCTGCTTTGTCCAAACGGAAGGGTTTTCCCGTGATTTATCAATTTATAGCGTGACTTATTCAACGCTACATCATGCATTCCTTCTTCATTTTGTAGCTATTTTGATAATTTATACGAATTTTTCTAGTTTTTTGCCTCTTTTCTTAAGATTAAGCAGTTATACTTCCAATCTTGTACTGCTCAAAATACATACTTGCTACAAATTCTCTATTGGGCACTTTCCCTATCTGTATTCATTGCTGTATATTCTTGCGCCGTTTTTCGCCCTGCTTGCTCTTTTTGAAGCAGATGCTTCTCATAAAAAAAACAGCCGCCGCTGTTTTTTTAACTGGCTGCTGTTTTCCAAGCATCTCTCAGTTCGGTGAGCATCTTTTTGACTGACTGTATTTTCTTTGGGTCTTTGTGGATGTTGGCCCGGGTAAGCTCTGAATGCATGTACTCATAGAGTTGAAACAGCGAAGAAGCCATCTCTTCTTGCTCAAAAGCAAGCGAGGCCATCAATTCACTGAGAATGTTTTGGACTTTGCCGACATTGGTATTGACTTTTTCAATGTTTTGTTCCTCTAGCCCCTCTTCAGCTAAACTTAAAAACCGGATGGCGCCGCTATAAAGCAGCAGGATCAGTTTTTCGGGAGGAGCGGTTTGAATGTTGTTTCGCTTGTACTGCAAAAGATTGGTCTGCATCGTCGTATCCCTCCCCTTTATCTTTTTTCGTCCAACAGCAGGCCGATCATTTCTTGGATTTGTCCCACCAGGTTTAAAAGCCTTTCCGGAGGAATCTCTTTGACGATTTTGTTTTCTCTGCGGTCGACGATTTGCACGATATACCGCTCTGTTTCTTCATGGAGCCGAAACCGCACCCCAAGATCCATGGCCTCTGAGGTATCATTTAGCTGCGTCACGGCTTCTTTGAGTTCTTCGGGAATTTTTTTCTCCCCAATGGAAAGTTTTGGCCGGGCGGCTTGTTTTCTTTTCTCTGGCCTAACCTTTCTAGACGATTCTGCTTCTTTGCTGTCTTTTACTTCAGGGCTGTTGGTTTGTTTATGAATCTTGTTCATAGTTAACGGTTCATTGGGATCAATTTTCACGCTTAAGCCACCTCCTTCATCGTTACTGTTTTTATCGACTTTCGCATCACGATCTTTAGTCTTGCCCGTTAAGTTTTTTCTCGGGCACCCGATGTATCTATTAAGCAAATAGATTCATTTTGATACGTCCAATCCGACCGTACAGGAGGGTCCTTTTATGAGCATTCTTCGAATCAGCGGCATTGCTTCCGGGATCGACACCGATCAGTTTGTAGCCGATCTTATGAAAGTGGAAAGAATGAAAGTGGACCGCTTGGTTCAACAGCGGCAGATTCTTACCTGGCAAAAAGAACAGTACCGAAACATCACCAATGAAGTGCGAAAACTTCGCGACCATTTTTTTAATGCAGCCAACCTAGGTACCAATTTGATGTCGGAAGCTTCCTTAAAAAAAATGACCGCTGAAAGCTCTGACAGCCAAACGGTCCAAGTACAAGCCGGTTCATCAGCACTTTCAGGCAGTCACTCTTTCTCTGTAATCGAAAGCGCCTTAGCCGCCCGCGCCCAAAAGGTCAACGTCACAGGAAATTCTGATACCACTTTGGACCTGTCGGATACTTTAGAAGACATCGGGCAGCAGCTTGCAGAGGGTTTTTCTTTTGCGGATGATGCGCTTGTGATCTCGATCAATGAAGAGACCTTCACTTTTCATAAAACCGATACCCTCCAATCGGTGTTTCGAATAATCAATCAAAGCGAGGCCGACATTGACATCCATTACAGCACGTTCAGCGACGCCGTCACCGCAGCCGCCGGCAGCACAGGCGAAAAAGCTATTCTCACCGATGACGGCGGGGGCTTTTTTTCTGCCTTGGGATTGACCCTTACCGAAAAAGAAGAAGGCCTCTTTGAACTTGGTGAAAAAGGTCGGGACGCCCGTTTTACCATCAACGGCGTGGAAGGGAAAAACAGCCGCAACACCTTTACCATCGACGGCGTAACCTACAGCCTGCAAAAGGAAATCCACCAAATCACCGAAGAAATCGATATTGCAGTAAGCGTCGACACAGAAGCCATTTTTCAAACCGTCACCGACTTTGTCCAGCAGTACAACGAACTGATTTCCTTCGTGAACGAAAAACTCGCAGAAGAGCGCCACCGTGATTTCCCCCCTTTAACCGACACTCAAAAAGAAGCCATGAGCGATCGTGAAATCGAGCAGTGGGAGAACATGGCCCAAAGCGGCCTTTTACGAAGCGATACCACGTTGCAAGGAATGCTGCGAGCCATGCGGGACACCCTTTACTCATCAGTGGATGATCTGCATCTTACCCAGATCGGTATTCGCACCAGCAGCAATTACAAAGATCGAGGAAAACTTGTGCTGGACAACAACGGGCTCACACTGAAAAAGGCCATCGAAAACCAGACCGATAAGATGGTCCGGCTGTTTGGCCGCCGTTCTGATATCCGCTACGATCCCGATTTAACATCTGCACAAAGACAGCAGCGTTTTGAAGAATCGGGTCTAGCCCAGCGTTTCAACGATGTTCTGCAAAATTACATTCGCATCACCCGCAATCAGCAGGGACAAAAAGGGCTGCTGTTGGAAAGAGCCGGCATTGAAGGAGACCTCAGTGAATACAGCAACACCTTTGATGCGCGCATCGCGCAGGTCAACAGCCGCATGGAACAGGTCAATGCTATGCTAGCCCGCAAAGAAGAGCAGTATTACCGCCAGTTTTCAGCCATGGAACAGGCCCTGCAGCAGCTTTACGCCCAAGGGGACTGGCTTATGGCTCAACTAAACGGCCCCTTTACGGGGTAGTCTATAAAGGAGGATCCCCATGAACGACTACTTAGAAGAAATGCAGACGCACTGCCAAGATCTAAAAAACGCCTATCTTACGTTGTTCTCTTGCACCCAAGCCCTGTCAGATCTTTTACAAGACAGTTCCTTTGGCGATGAAAAAAGCCTCTCTTACTGCCAAGAATTGCTTCACACCAGACAAAAAACCATCGAAGATATCGATTCCCGACACCAATCCTTTGATGAGGTATGTAAAGAAAACCCGAAAGCAAGTCACATGCTCGGGCAATTAACCTCTCTTAAGGCAATCCAGCAGGACATTGTCGATGAGAACAACCACTGCGGAGTACTGCTGGAAGAAAAGAAAAAGGAGGTGCAAAAAAAAATCAGCAAGCTCGGCAAAGACCGAAAAGCCGCTATGGTCTACCAAAGCACTCCTTCTGCCACCGAAGGCGTCTTTTTGGACAAACGCAGGTATTAAGTATCAGGATCAGACGCCGATGAAAGAAGTAGAAGCTGGTCTGCCGGGCGGCCGACCGGGCGCCAGCTTAAAAAACCTCCAAAGGACTGGAGGAAAAACATTCAAGGAGGAATATCATTATGCGTATCAACACCAACATCAGCGCCATGAATGCTCACCGTCAGTTAGGAGTAAACACCAACAGCAGTGCCAAATCATTAGAAAAACTCTCCTCGGGCCTGAGAATCAACAGCGCCTCGGACGACGCGGCGGGACTGGCCATCTCAGAAAAAATGAGAAGCCAGATCCGCGGACTCAACCAAGCCACTCGAAATGCCCAGGACGGTATCTCCCTTATCCAGACCGCCGAAGGCGCTCTTAATGAATCTCACGCCATCCTGCAGCGCATGAGAGAACTCGCCGTGCAGGCCGCCACCGACAC
>SLNR01000025.1 GCA_007132905.1 Candidatus Sumerlaeota bacterium
CTACGTACCTATTCAGTTGTTTTTGCGTCATGAGATAGTGCACCTCGTTATCCATAGCCATATTTTACCATGACATTTTCTCAAGATAATTACAAGGTGACATTATCACAAAGTAAACACAGGGTTTCTATAAAAAAAGCCCACTCATTGTGGCCTTTAGCAAACGCACCTAAGTCGAGGGTTTTTGTGATAGTGAAAAACTTCCCGTGAACTCAGCCAGGTTTCTAGAGAAAACCCAACGCCTTTTCCTCTCCGGCTTTTTCTTTTACTTCTCTTTTGGCCAACAGCATATCCGTAAAGGCTTCTAATCTCGTATCAAATCCTGTATCGGCATCGTACGTATCATAAATTCAGAATCGGAATCCCATAATCTTGTGCGATATTCCAAAAAAAGAATGCCCAAATGTTGGACATCCTACAAAAAGTGTTACCAAATAGACCAGCGACTTTCAGATCTCTTTCGATGTCGCCTCAGCAAATAATCATCTGGCTCCAGCTTCCTGCCTATCTTTTTCAATATACTTTTCCATTTTACTAAGCACCCCCGTGGTACTGTTTTCATTAGATCCGCAAATTCCTCCGGAGGTATTTTTGTTGCTTCCAAAAGCCAGCGGGTAATGGCCAATCTTGTCGAATCTGTGCAATAAGAAATAAAAAAAATTTTGTTTTCATAGAAGACTTGACAAATCCGCTCCACAAGATCCCAGCCGTCAACTTTTTCTTCCTCCACCACTCTGACAAATTCAGAGTAGTAGATCCAATTGACTAAATCATATTTGTCCCTAAAATGATAGTAAAAAGTCTTCCGGCTAATTTTACATCTTTGTGTTATCTCTTGGACAGAAATACTTTCCATGTTTATTTATCCATAAGCTCTTTCATTGACTCTGCCAGCGCATTTTTGGTTACATGAGAATTTGCCATGCCGGTCACACCTCCTAAGCCATCTTCTTTCTCTGCTTGTCCCAACCGTAACTAAACCTGTAAGAGAAAATCCTTTCCCAGACAAATATCCTGCCTTATCGAAGAATGAACAGCGATCAACAGTACACCGCACTGCTTTTAATATAGACATCTAGTCTATTTTGTCAATGAGCCATCCTCTTGCTTTTGTTTTACAACAAGATTTTCCCTTTACAATAAAACAGTCTTGCTGATTGTAAAACCAGGAAAACCTATTTTACACTCTCCCTTAATGCAGTTTGGGAAAACCCAATTGTCTTAGAGCCTCATACATAACGACAGCAGCCGCGTTGGAAAGGTTCAGCGAACGTGCTTGAATTTGTTTGCTCATCGGGATTCGTATGCAATAATCATGGTTCTTCTCAATCAATTCATTGGGAAGCCCTCTTGTCTCACTCCCAAACACAAGCATGTCTTTGGGTGAATAAGCTACCTGGCTGTAAGCCTTCTTCGCTTTTGTGGTCGCATAAAAATATCGGGCATCGAAAAAAGCTTCTTTTACATCTTCCAGGTTATTCCAAACTTGTATTTGAGCTATCTCCCAATAATCTAGTCCCGCTCTCTTAAGATATCGGTCTTCTAGAGAAAAACCGAGCGGCCTGACCAGATGAAGTTTTGAATCCGTTGCCGCGCATGTTCGCAAAATATTTCCTGTATTTTGAGGGATCTCCGGCTCAACAAGCACCACATGTAGCATTGCTTTTTCCACCTACTCTTCTCCAACTATTTTGATCTCCGGGGAAAGCTTCACTTTAAACTTCCGAAAAACTTCCTTTTGAACGTAATCCATGAGTTTTATCACTTCTTCTGCGGTGGCGTTTCGCCGGTTTACGATAAACCCAGCGTGTTTTTCCGATACCTGTGCCCCTCCGATTCCATAACCTTTAAGGCCAGCTTTTTCGATTAGAGCTCCTGCATAATGACCCTCGGGTCGTTTGAAAAAACTACCGGCACTCGGCAAATCCAAAGGCTGTTTTTCCCACCGCCTTTTTTGAAGTTCTTCTGTTTTTTGTCTTATATTGTCCGTACAGCCTCTTTTAAGAGCAAAAGTGACAGCAGTAACCACTTCTTCTTTCTCTTGCAGGATGCTGCTTCGGTAACTAAAGTCCATTTCCCGGCCTGAATAGGTCCTGGAAACACTTCTTTCATCCATCGTTTGAACCTCGGTCACAAGGTCTTGCATTTCCTTTCCATAAGCTCCGGCATTCATCACTACACCCCCGCCTACGGTTCCAGGAATGCCGTAGGAAAACTCCATTCCGGTCAGGCTTTGCTCAGCCGCGAGGGTCGCCACTTCAGAAAGAAGACAACCTCCCCCGGCTTTAAGAAAGGAATTTTTTACTGCGGCTTTCTCAAACGAACCAGCAAGGCGAATGATGATGCCCCTATATCCTTTGTCTCGAAATAGGATGTTGGTTCCCCGCCCTAGAACAAGTTTTGGGCAGTCTGTTGTCCGACAAAGGGATAAGACCTTTTTAAGCTCTTCTTTTTTGCCTACCCGAAGCAAAAAATCAGCCGGTCCTCCAATGCCAAATGAGGTGTGAGATGCCAGCAGGACATCCTGGCTTATCTGCTGATCAGGGAGTATCTTGTGTAATTCTTTTAATAAGTTTTCTTTTTGCTGAAGGTTCAATTTCACTCCTCCTCCAACCTCATATTTACGAGCTATACAGTGAGAATCCTCTTTTCTTCTTTTCAAAATTTATCTTTTCATACTTTAAGTGAATACTTTAGTGCAGACTCATTCTTTTTTGCTATCTGCTTGAAATAGTCGCGGTATCCCATCCAGAGTCAGGGTTTCTTTAAAAAAAGAAAGACAACCCCCGATCGGGGATTGCCTCTTGCTTGTTATCATTTTTCACTCTTACCATTCATATTCAAAAGTCTTTAAACCACTCGCTATATTAATAGTTTTCCGGCTTAATTTGATAATGAGCTTGCGGGTGATAGCAGGCCGGACATTCTTTGGGAGCTTCTTTTCCTTTATGAACATATCCACAGTTTCTACAGTGCCACTTTACTTCCTCATCCCGCTTGAATACTTTTCCTTCTTTGATGTTGTTCAACAGTGCTAGATAGCGTTTTTCATGCTGTTCCTCGACTTCTCCCACTTCATGAAAGAAATCGGCAATTTCTTCAAATCCCTCTTCACGGGCATCTTTTTCAAAGCTCTTGTACATATCTGTCCATTCATAGTTTTCGCCTTCAGCGGCTGTTTTGAGGTTTTCCTCGGTAGTTCCTAAAGCTTTTAGAAATTTAAACGCCATCTTGGCATGTTCTTTTTCATTTTCGGCGGTCTCTGTAAAAACCGCGGCAATCTGTTCATAGCCTTCCTTTTTGGCTCGGCTGGCAAAATAGGTGTACTTGTTTCTAGCTTGTGATTCCCCTGCAAAAGCTTCCCAAAGGTTTTTTTCAGTCTTGGTTCCTTTTAGTTTCATTCTTTGTGTCCTCCTTTTAGATTCTCTTTCTGTTATTATAACACAATTGTAATGCTTACATCAACATCTGCAGCGAATTCCTTCACCCGTTTCCTAAGCTTGGTCCCCCTTTGACCATTCCTGACACCAGCATGGCCGTCATGCGATCGGCGGGGTCAATAATCGGCAGAACTTCATAACGCGCAAGCTCTTCCTTCATGTAGGGAAAATGAGTACATCCCAGCAGAAGAGCTTCTCCTCCCATAGCTTTCATTGCTTCGATTACACCAATTAATTTATTCTTCTCCACAATCTCTTTGGGAGGACGATCTGCCTCGATCTCTAACACCACCGGGAGTAAAGCACAGCCGATTTGCCAGCAGTCTGGGTTTCCCGCCTGAAGTGTTCTTTCTATGCCGGCCAAACTCTGGTTATTGGCTGCTATGACGCCTAGTATCCTATGATTTCTTGCCAAATCCAAATAGACATCCAAGGGTGTAATGACAGGAATCTGTGCCTGTTTCCTCAGTTCAGGCAAGTCTACCGCCGTACTCATTGAATTGCAGTAGATCATGATGCCGTCTGCTCCCTGCTTCGTTAGCTTCTCAATCAGCTTTGCTACCCGTTGTGTCAGTATCTTCGGGTCCATAATCTGCATTCTCGCCTGTTCCTCGGGGGTCGAAGAGCAAGCCAGACCCAGGGCTTCATGTCCTCGCTGTTTAAGACTTGTTACGCCCATCTTTGTGTCCACCGGTGTCCCTGCAATGACTCCGAAAAAAGTCTTTATTTTACCTGATGCCCTTTCATCTCTTAATATATCGGCGTCCTTGCTTCCGATCCATTCCTGTGCCAAATTAATCTTCCTCCTACCTAAAATAGCTGATCTTCCTCTTCTTTTAACGGGACCAAAAGACTTCGGCCAAGAAGTCTGTCATAATCGGTCCAACGCCCTTTTCCGGTCTGCTTTTCACCGATGACTCGCTGTGCCTGGTTAATGCGGGCACTTAAAAGATCCGCGTGGTGAAGTGTAATAGCTTCCAGTGTTTTTGGCTCAACCGGACTTCCCCAGTCACCCATTCCATGATGAGACAAAATCATATGTTCCAAAGCCAGTGCCTTATCTTCAGGAAAATCAGCCGTATCTTCCATCCACCGCCTAGCCAGGTCCTTACCCAAAACGATATGCCCGCCTGTTAGCTTCGCCTTATCCGTCATTTGAAAAGTGAAACTATTTGGATCGTATTCTTGAATTTTCCCTAAGTCGTGGAAAAAAGCACCCATGGTTAAAAGTTCTTTATCCATACCTTTTCCCTGAATTTCAAAGGCGTGCTGACAATAGGAGACAACTTCCAAAGTATGCTCTAAAAGCCCTCCTCCGTAATTGTGGTGCACTTGTCTCCCTGCCGGGGTATACTGAGCCACTCTTCTAAAACCCTCATCTTCGGTTTTCTTTAAAAGCTCTTGCCAATAGGGCTTTTCGATTATGGAAAGTTTTGCCTCAATCTCCGACCAAAGTTGCTCGAGCGGTTTTTCTGACATGGGTCGGAAATCGGCTGGATCCAATTTGGCAGAATCTGCTTTTCGGCACTGGCTTACATTAATCTGCATCCCATTAAATTCTTGTACAGTCCCGTGTACTTTTACCAAATCTTCTGCTTTTATGGTTCGATAGACATCTAAGGCCGACGGGGTATCCCACATCCGCCCTTCAATTGTCCCGGTATGATCACCTAAAATAATGCGGAGATACTGCTCTCCTGCACGTTTGGGGCTTGAATAACGGGCCAAACTTATATCGTGAACACCAAACACATCTTCTACCTTATCGCCCACTTGAAAATCTTTGACCATCTTCTTCTTCAATGACCATCACCGACCTTTGTCATAAACCTGTCTTACATGTTTTGCTACCATATCAAGTCCTCGAGTGAATACTTCATGATCATTTCCGTAACCGATTCTCAAATAGCCGGGGTGATCAAAGCATTCTCCGGGCATTAAGAGTACTTTTTCCTTTTCAAACAAACCGAGGCAAAATTGCTCTGTACTGATCGGCAGATCTCGAAAACGCGGAAACGTCAAAAGCCCGGCTTTGGGCAAAACATACTCAATATGCTTTTTTTGCTCTTCAAACCACTGCATCAGCGCCTCTAGATTCATTTGAGCAAGTGCAATATTCTTGTGCATAATCTCTTCTCGATTCTCTAAGGCTAGGCAGGCTAAATAATCGTTGAGGGGAGAAATGCTGATTGAAGTATAATCCTTCCAGCTCCAGCATTGTTCCACCAACTCTGGATTGGCAGCAAACCAACCCAATCGAAGACCTGATAGGCCAAACGATTTGGAAAAGCTGCCCACACTGATAGCTTTGGGGCTAAGGCTTCGCGCCTTGCTCGCCAACACATCTTTTTCCAACTCGATATCATGGTATACTTCATCGCAAATAATCCAAAAATCTTTTTCTTCTGCCCAAGCGATAAGCTTTTGTAATTTCTCTTGTCCCAACACGGCTCCCGTAGGATTGTGAGGGACATTCACCACCACTGCGCGCGTCCGCTCGTCAATCAATCCTTCTAAAACATCCATATCAGGTACGTAGTTATCTTCTAATTTCATACGCCAGTGCTTTATCTTGGCCCCTCTTGCTTCTGCCACGGAATAAAGCGCCTGGTAGGCGGGCGACTGAACAATAACGGTATCACCCGGCTTCACCAATGCACTTGCTAACAAAAAATTTGCCTCTATGGCTCCTGTTGTCACCAGTACCTCTTCGGGTAAAACCCCCTCATATTGTGAAGCGATCAACCGCCGAAGCCGGTCGCTTCCTAAGGTAGGATTATAGGCTAGCTTCATTGATAAAAGATCCTGCCAATGACCCTCCTTATTCCCAAAAGAGAGCAGTTCCTCTAGAGTAAATGGCTTAGCATCTGTTTCGGCCAGATTAAAAAGAGCATCATTTTCATATGTGTTCATCCAGCGTTCGACTAAAAATTCCTTTACTTCAAATCCATGTGGACTCATCACTGCCCCTCCCTATCGCCTTCTTTGCTTTCAAGATTATTTTTTTTCATACAACTCCAGTAATTCTCCGTCGGGGCCGTAGAAAAACGCTATCTTCGTATCGCCAAATACTTCTTTTGGACTCTCATCCCTTACTTCTACCCCGGCATCCATCAAATTGGCCAATACATCTTCAATAACATCCACCCGAAAAGCAATATGGGCGATCACTCCTTGGGAGAGCCGTTCTTCTTCGTTTGGGTATTGCAGAAGTTCAATTTCACTGTCGCCGACCTTTAAAAAAGCGATCTTTAATCCGGTCTGCTTATTCTCCGTATGTCCTCGGACCATAAATCCCAGTACTTGGGAATAAAATTTGACCGACCGCTCTAAATCTTTTACACGGATACCGACATGCTCAATTTTTTTAATCATGGTCTCACCTTCCCGGTTTCATGAGCTTTTTCATCGCTTTATTTCTTTTATCTATTCAGTAAACAGTAAGTGAAATCCTGCCGAAAAAAAAGAGGCAACCTGTTTTGCGCTGAAAAAGTGACAGATTTTCCTATCTAGTGTACAATAAATGGAGGAAAACCGACACCACAACATTAGTAAAAGGAGGAATTTCCTTGCCGTTTGATACCATCCATGAAGGAAACTTAAAAGATTATTTGTTGTCGATTCCCAACTTATTCCCCGCCGGCGCCGACCTGGTCATAAAAGAAATTGGGGACGGAAACATTAATTTCGTCTATCATGTGCAAGATCAGGACTCTAAGCAAAGTGCTGTTGTAAAACAAGCCAAACCTTACCTGCGTTCTTCCGGGAAAGACCGCAAACTCACCACCGACCGCATCCGGATCGAGTCAGAGGTCATGGCGCTTGAAGGAGATTTTTGCCCTGAACAAGTACCAAAAATCTATCACCAAGACCTCGACCGTTCTCTTTTTGTTATGGAAGATCTGTCCGATCATCAGATCATGCGAAAAGGTCTTATCGAAAGAAATCGCTATCCCTATTTTCCAGAGCACATTGGCTTTTTCATGGCCCACACTTTGTACAAAACGTCAGATTTTGCCCTTGATGCCAAGTTGAAAAAAGAAATGCAGGCCCGCTTTATGAACCCGGAGATGTGCGAAATTACAGAAAAACTGGTGTTTACTGTTCCCTATTACGACGATGGAACCACCTCCTACACTCCCGGAGCCGAAGAACAAGGCCGGGCCCTTTTTGATGATGAACCTCTCAAATACGAGGTTGCCGCTCTCAAAGAATCGTTTCTTACCAAGGCTCAGGCTTTAATTCACGGTGACCTTCATACGGGCAGTTTATTTGTCACAGCAGACTCCACAAAAGCCATTGACCAAGAGTTTTCTTTTTACGGCCCCATGGGTTTTGATGTAGGCGCCGTTATAGGAAATCTTGTTCTAAATTACGCCGCGCAAGAATATCACAGCCGAAACGAACAGGAACGCAACGAGTACCGGACTTATCTGCTTGAGACCATCCGGGATGTCTGGTTGGTCTTTGCCAGAGAATTCACACGGCTTTGGGAAGAGGACAACCAAGAAATAACGGCCCGGGCCGAAGGGTACAAAGAAAACTACCTTGACCGGCTTTTCAAGGACAGTTTAGGATTTGCCGGCTGTAAGATGATCCGCCGCATCGGCCGTGCCCAAGTGGAAGATTTCACCTCCATCGCCGATGATAACATCCGGGCGAAAGCAGAACGACTCGCGCTACGGCTGGGGAAAGACATCATACTGCAGCGTCATCAGTTCCAATCCATTGAAGAAGCTGTAGAATTAATCGAAGAAACGACTCCCCGAGTTTCATAGATCCTTGCTGTAAGACGAATCAGCTTTTACACAGATTTTTACAGAAAAAGCCTTCTTAAGAGCAGGAACCCCCGCCGCTAAACCACACCGGCGGGGGATGCATTTTATTCCTGGTCGAAACAGAAGGCTTTTGATTATTCTTTTTTCAAACTACCCGGCCCCGCCAACTCATAAAGAGCCCGAGCATTTATCTTGGTATTTAGAAGCAAATTTTCAACAGAGATATGTTCGTTTTCTTTGTGGGCAACATCCGGCTGCCCCGGAATTCCCGGGCCAAAAGCCACTGAATTTGGCATCATCCGAGCGTAAGTCCCTCCTCCGATGGCAATCAGGTATGATTTTTCGCCCGTCATCTCTTCATACACCTTCGATAAAGCCTGTATCAAAAAATGGCCTTCTGGAACATGATGAGGAGGACTGTCTGATAAATTTTCCAGACGAATCCCCGTATCCTTTAATGCCTGATCGATCCCATCCACCACCTGTTCCCCGGAAAAAGACACCGGATAGCGTATGTTCACGACCACTTCGGCGTCGTTTTCGTCCATCTTCGCTTTACCGACATTAAACACCAAAGATCCCGAAAGTTCATCTTTGAAATCGATATCCATGGGCTGACCGTTGTATTCCATCCCGATAAACTGCACATAATCCTTCACAAACCGGGCAGTTTCATTTTGCCCTAAGGGGAGGGTGTTTAAAAATATCATCATCTGTGAGATAGCATTTTGACCCTGCTCAGGGGTACTCCCGTGAGCCGCCGTCCCGAAAGACCGAATCTTAATGAGCTTCTCTTGATCTTCCATATCCATGTCGAACTGCTGAATATTTTTCATTTGAGCCAAGGATTCTCCTACAGCTTTGCGCCCCGAAGTATTCACTTCCAGCACAGCTTCACAATAGTCGGGAACGGAATTGGGAGCCGTTCCTCCTTCTAATGAAACCACTTTCACCTCTTCCTTTTCTATAGATGCGAAGTCTTTTACCAGGGCAAAAGTCATGATCCCTTTTTCTGTATTGATAATGGGATAATCCGCATCAGGAGCAAAACCAAAAACCGGCAGTTCTTCTTTTTCTTTATAATAACGTAGGCATTTCATGCCTGTTTCTTCATTGGCGCCGATGATCACCCGAACTCTCCGATCTAAAGCCAAACCGCTTTCTTTTAATGCTCCGACAGCATATAAGGCAGCCACGGCGGGCCCTTTATTATCAACCGTGCCCCGGCCGTAAATCTTTCCTTCGTGTATTTGCCCACCATAAGGAGGATAATCCCATCCGTCTCCTTCCGGAACTACATCCACATGCACCAAAATAGAGACCATTTCCTCCCCTTCTCCGTACTCGGCATAGCCGGCATAACCGTCTAAATTTTTGGTTTTCAAACCTAGCTTTTCGCCGATGCTAAGTGCATATTCCAGGGAAGCGGCGACTTCTTCACCAAATGGCTTGTACTCTCCCGCCTCGGATCCTTTAACGCTTCTAATCTTTATCAATTCTTGGGTATCCGCTACAATGTCCTCCCGCCAGGTTTCAATGATTTGATCTAGCTTCTCTTTGTCCATTTTTTCCCTCCGCTCGCTCTTTCATTATTTTTAAACCGAACTTGAATAACACCCTTATGTAAACAACGGCTTAATCAAACCGCCTACCTTATTCTTGGAATCAGTATCTTTTACAAGGAAAAATATTTTTCCCATCCCTATCATCGGCCCTCAATCGGCTTTTTGTAAATAAAATCTGCCAAGCTAAGTTTGCGACATTTTCTGCACCCTTTTTTTAATATCAATGAGCAAACAACTCTCTTTTTTAGTCTGACTTTTTATAGCCGACCGATAATAAGCCTCATGCTGACAAACAGCAGAACAATTCCTAAAAGCCGATTCATATCAAAAGGAATTTTTGGTACACCCAAGAGGCCATAATGGTCAATAATCATGGCCATCATCATTTGTCCGGTCAAAATAGTGATGGCACCAATGCCCGATCCCACCACGGGAATGATCAAAATCATGGTCGTCACTACAAACACACCCATTAGCCCTCCGGTAAGCAAATACCAAGGCACCTCCTTGATATCCATCACATTTCCCCGGCCAAAAACAAATACGATAAAGATCAAAGCCAGTGTTCCGACAATAAAGGAAATCAAAGCCCCTTCCAGCACACCTACTTTACGCCCTAGACTGGCATTGACGGCCGGTTGTATACTCATCATTAAACCGGCCGCAAATGCCATGCTTAAAGCCAGCACTCTGCCCAAACAAACCCCTCCCAACCATTTTTCTTTCTATCTTCTTATCGTGATCCATCTTAGCCCTGATCCAAAATAGTGCGGATTTTTTCAGCATACTGCTTGCTTTCTTCATCGTCGGTTAACAGTTCGATCTGCTGGGGAGAGCTGATTCCTATACCAATCTCAACCGCTCGAGCGATTTGCTCTTGAGAAAAAATCTCGCGTTTCATGATGTCTTGGTTGCTTCCCAATTCCTTTAAAATAGCTACCCCAACCGCATCCATTGCCACCCTGTCCGTACCGGCCAGCATCACATGAGCCTTTTTTCTCGCTCCGGTATCGGGGCCGCCGTCCACAAAAGCTTCGACTCCGTCCATGACGATCAGGGAGGGTTCATAAGCCTGGTTTAATTCGGCTATCATTTTCCTTTGGTGGGGGGATGAATGAAGCTCATCCATGTAGTCATACCCCCTAATTGGAACAATGCCTACCGAAAGCTTTAAAGACAAGGTGAAAATTCCTCCGTGCCGGTGAGTCTTCAAACAGCAAGTAGAAACGATTGTCTCCGCTTCCAGGATTGGTCTAGCCACATGAAAACCATCTTTCCAGTGGCTGTGTTCCGGCCTAAACTCCACCCAGTCGTCAGGAGAAAGGTTATCGAAGTTCATAATTTCTATTTCCAGTTCTTCTGCCATTTTGTCCACTTCTTTTTCTTTGATGACACGATCCGTCGAATGATAACTCCGCTCACCGATGACCAACCGCCGGGCTCCCAACTTTTTTAATTCTTCAATAAGCTGTCTTAATGTGTCGTTATGTGTAGATCCGGGTGCAGGATCCGCTGTATTAAAATTGGGCTTGATCAATACCTCCTGTCCTTTAATTCCCTCCGGATTGAGAAGACCGATGGAACGGGTCACTCCCCTAGCCCGATTCGGGGTCTTGATAAGACCTACTTGTGTCTTTTCCATAGCCCTTTCCCCCTCGTTTGATGAAAAATTTCGCGACCGTCATTCCTTTTATACTAAAACTACGCCAAACAAGCTTCCATATCCTGCTCAGCATAATCGTGATAAAAAAGATAAGATTTCAACAGCAGAGCCATTATCAAATTGGCCGAACAAAAAAAAGAACCCCAGAATACAGCTTGTGTGCCAGTATGAATAAAATTCTCGACATCCCGATACAAAACCCCGAGCTAAACCAAGCAAATATAAAGACTATTATTTCTCAACTCAACACGGCCAGTTTTTTTTAACTACGTTCTCTTGGCAGTCGACTTGTTGATCCCGAAAGGTTTCATTCTTTTGAAAAAAAATTTACCCATCCAAATTTTTCACCGGCCAGGATAGAACGGCCTTCAAAACAAAAGATGGTCTCA
>SLNR01000095.1 GCA_007132905.1 Candidatus Sumerlaeota bacterium
CCGAAAGCACGTGACAACGAGGAAAGAACGGCAGCAGATTATGCTGAAGAAGGAGAACACTCTAACATTTTACCTATACTTGAAGAGGAAAGAGAAGAACCAGAGGATGAAGAGACACCGGAAGAAGAGGAGGACCAGGAGGAATAGTGGTCCAAACGGTGTGGCAGGCACCGTTTTTTGTATGTGAGGAGGATTGGTAATGAGAAGGTATGTGAGCCGGTTTATGAAAGAGAACTGGTCATGGCCCCGGTTTATGTTATTAGTGGTATTTTGGCTCTTTCTAACATACAGTGTAGAGCCCCAGCAGCTTTTTATAGGATTGATTTGTGCTGCTTTGGTGGTTTTTATTTCGCTTCCTTTTCAAGAGTATGGAAAGGATCGTCTGGTTTTTAGTGCTGGTCTTTTTTATTTTGCCCTGCTCTATGCTCTGCATCTTGTAAAGGAAATTATCAAAGCAAACATCGAAGTAGCCAAAATTGTCCTAAGTCCGCGAATGGCTATATCGCCGACTGTTGTGAAATTTAATGGTGATTTGCATACCCCCATTTTGCAGGTCCTCTTGGCAAACTCCATTACACTTACTCCGGGAACACTCACTGTTTCACTGGAAGACGATGTATATCTTGTTCACTGCCTGACAGAAGAAGGAGCAGAGGATGTTCCCAAGTGGTATATGAAAGAAAAGCTAAAAGAACTGGAGAAGGAGGGAGCAAAATGATGGTGCACTTTCTGACAGGGATTGGCATTGCTCTGGTTGTTCTCGCTTTCTTGTGTTTACTTAACGCTTACCGGGGGCCTTCTGTTTTGGATAGAGTGGTTGCCATTAACGTCATCGGTACAAAGACCGTTGTGATTATGTCGATTGTGGCCTTTACAACGAACAGTCCCTATTTTTTGGATGTGGCTTTGGTTTATGCACTTATTTCCTTTCTAACGGGGATCGGCTTGGCTAAGTTTTTAGAGAAAGGACACTTGGGTTGAGGTGATTGTATGGTTATTGAAATTATGGCGGGGATATTATCGCTTATAGGAATTTTTTTCTTCTTTGTAGGTGTTTTAGGATTATTTCGGTTCCCAGATGCTTTGACCCGTATTCATGCTGCGGCCAAATGCGATACATTAGGTGCTTTTTTGATTATTTTTGCTCTTATACTGCTGCAGGGATGGTCGAGTGAAACCATAAAACTGGGTATGATCATTGCCTTTATCTGGCTGACAAATCCAACTGGAAGCCACGTGATTGCCCGAGCGGCGTATTTCCTGCGGCTTGGTTCAAGCAAAGATATTCCCGTGAAAGACTACACCCATTATAAAACGAGTGATGGTGAAGCTAAGGAGGGGGAGTCTTAGATGCACATCATGGTAGAGTGGTTTCATTTTCTGCTCCTTGTATTTTTGATCGTGTGTGCGGTTACTGTAGCTAGGACCGCCAATCTACTGAATGCAGTGATATTGTTTGTCGCTTACAGTTTAGTGATGGCCATTATATGGCTGATGCTGTCTTCGCCTGATGTGGCGATCACGGAAGCGTCAATTGGAGCGGGGGTCACTACTTTCTTGTTGATTGCTGCTATTGGGAAGACGGGAGGGGTTCATCGTGATTCGTAAAATAGGACTGGCGGTATGTTTGGTGTTTATTTTATATGTACTTCTAATCGTAGCAGCAGAACAACCGTTATTCGGGGATAAGAATAACCCTGTTCACAATCAGACGAGCTATCGTTACATCGAAGAAGGACCAGAAGAAACCGGGGCGGTAAATATTGTTGCCGCTGTGATATTGGATTACCGTGCTTTTGACACTTTAGGAGAAGCCATCGTTCTTTTTGTCTCAATCGGAGCGACAAGTGCGGTTCTTATTGCAAATGCTGACAGGCAGGGCAGGTGAAATGAATGGAAAGCATCATAATAACCAAGATTTGTCGGCTTGTTGTCCCTTTTATACAATTATATGGTTTATACATTGTTTTCCATGGTCATCTTACGCCTGGAGGCAGCTTTTCAGGAGGAGCAATTTTAGGCAGCAGCATGATTTTATTTGTGTTGGCTTTTGGAATCGAGGAAGGGAAAAAAATAATGCCGGATCAATTATCAAAGAGAATTGAAATTGGCGGAGTTCTTTGGTTTTGGGCTCTGGGAATAATCGGTGTTTTAGTGGGAGCCAATTTTCTTGCCAACCGGGCTAGCGGCATTCCTCTTGGTGCGCCGGGGGAACTTTTTAGCTCTGGACTGATTTTGTTTATTACTGTTGGCCTTGGTTTGAAGGTGGCCAGTACACTGATGTCTCTTTTTCTCAAATTGGCTGAAAGTGAAGGTGAGTCCTATGGGGATTGATCTTGCGCGCTTATTTACGAATATGTATTTTTCGGCAGCGATGATTTTGTTTGCCATTGGGCTGGCCATTATGGTAATGGATCCCAATCTCATTAAGAAGATTATTGGTCTAAACATCGTTGATACCGCCATTTTCCTTTTTATTGTCTCATCCGGGTATATTCACGGTGGCTCGGCGGCTATTGTAAAGACGGGTTTGGAGCGTCCTTATTATGTAAATCCGCTTCCTTCGGCATTGATTCTAACGGGTATTGTTGTGGCCATCAGCGTGACAGCTTTCTCACTGGCGCTCGTTGTCAAGCTTTACTCGTATTACGGTACTATTGATACTAATGAACTAGCGGCGATAAGGAGAAATCAACATGATCGGATTTAGAGAGATGGAGCTTCAAGCACCTATAATGCCGATTGTTCTGTTTATTGGTGTTGCATTTATTATTCCTCTTTTGTGGGGAAGAGCGAAAAAATATGCGTGGGTGTTTGCCCTCGCTGCTCACATCGGTGCACTCTATTTTGTCCGGGTATTGGATATTAACGTTCAGCGATTTGGGGTAATCCTTTATGCTTTGGGGGGTTGGGATTCGCCCTGGGGCATTGAATTTGTGGTCAATGGGTTTTCCATTGTGGTGCTTTATATTTTACTTATCGTAAGTGCGTGCATTGTTCTTTACAGCGGTCCTGAATTAAAAAAAACATTGAAAGAAGAAGTGATTCCCTGGTATTATAATCTTTATTTGCTTTTAATCATGTCCATGATGGGCCTGGCGGTTAGTAATGATCTGTTCAATATCTTTGTGTTTATGGAAATAGGAACAATAGGTTCTTGCGGAATTATTTCTTTAAAAAGAGGAGCAGAATGCATTGAGTCGAGCCTAAAATATTTGCTGTTAAGTTCTATTGGGACAAGTTTTGTGCTGATGGCAACGGCCATGATTTACAATGTATCAGGACACTTAAACATCTCTATTGCTTCTCAGCAACTAGAAATGCAGGCAGCGACTTACCCTGTTAGCATTAGTGTGGCTGCGGTATTCTTTTCCATTGGCTTTTTTATTAAAGCCGCTTTGTTTCCTGTCCATATTTGGCTGCCTGATGCCCACACCGCCGCACCATTCCCATCAAGCGGAGTTTTATCGGGTTTGGTGATAAAAATTTACGCAGTGACATTTGTTAAACTTCTGCGTTACCTGTTCCCTGCGAGCATCATGGCTGTACTCCCCATAAAGACTGTAATCATTGTCTTGTCCTGCGCTTCCATGATTTTTGGTTCGCTGCTAGCTCTTCGTCAGACCAACATCAAAAGACTGCTTTCCTATTCTAGTGTTGCGCAAATAGGGCTAGTGTTTTTAGGCATTGGTATCTATAACCAAATTGGATTATCGGGTTCGCTTTACCAAATAGGAGCCCATGCGGTAGCCAAGGCGTTGTTGTTTTTGTCGGTCGGAATATTTTTCCATCGGGCCGGGGTGAAAAACAAAGAAGATGTGGCCGGATTATGGCAGCGATTTCCTCTTGCGGCAGCCGCTTTTGTAGTGGGAGGCTTGACTATGATCGGGCTTCCGACCACAGGGGGTTTTATAACAAAACTATATTTATCTTTAGGAGCGCTAGGTGATGGACAGCCTTTGATTGTGTTGATTATTCTATTAAGCACGGTCTTGACCGGACTGTATTTTCTGCCTATGATCACTTCAATTCTGTTTGGCAAAGCAAAGGAGATCGAAGTCCAAGGGGAAGGTTTTATCATCATGGAAATTGCTATAGCATTGCTGTTAGTTTTAAGTGTAGCAGCGGGGCTAGCTCCGAATTTGTTTGCTAAACTATTAAAGATGGGGGTTCAGGCACTGCTTTAATAGGTGTTTTGGTACGAAGAGAGGAGCTATTTTATGACAGTAGATCAAATTATGATTTTCGTGCTGGCCGCACCTTTTGCGGGAGCACTACTGCTGGGGCTTTTTGTAAAAAGACACCCTTGGCTTCGTTGGACGCCTGCTTTGCTTTCGGCTGGTATGTTTTTGGCAAATTTAAACCTGTATGGGAGAGTTATGGAAGATTCACTGACACCATTTCCTTGGGTGTCGTTAGGTTCTGTCGGGACATTTTATTTGAGAGCTGATCCGCTTGGCATCTATTTTTCTTTGGTTATTTGCGGGGTCGGTTTCTTTGCTTTGTTTTACGCAGCTGTTTTTTTGCAGCGAAATGTTTCCTCCCCTTCTTTTTTTGTGGCTATGCTGACATCACTCGGTTCGTGTTTGGGAGTTGCTTATGCAGGAGATCTGTTCACTTTATATATTACTTTTGAGGTGTTGGCCATATCTTCTTATCAATTGGTGATACTAGACCGTACGCCTTTTTCAATGAGGGCCGGATATCGATATTTAGTACTTAGCCTGATGGCCGGTTTAGCTGTTTTAGGTGCCTCTCTTTTAATTAATGCAAATATCGGTACGGTTGTGTTCGGAGAAAATCCCTTAATTACAGAGGCTGCTTCTTGGTCGATCGGGGCTTTTTATTTATTTCTTTTTGGCTTTGGATTAAAAGCGGGGATGTTTCCTCTTCATATCTGGCTCCCTGATGCTCATGCCTCCGCTCCGGCGCCGGCGAGCGCTATTTTGTCAGGTATACTTTTAAAATGCGGGGCGGTGGGACTGCTGCGTATCTTGTTTCATGTCTATTCCCCTGAGGCACAAGCGGCGGGCGGGGGTATGACGACATTGACGGTATTGGCCGTTGCTAGCATTATCGTAGGCTCTTTGGGAGCACTCATGCGTTTTGAACTGAAACGACTTTTAGCTTACTCAAGTATTGGACAGATGGGCTATATTCTCATGGGTCTTACAATCAAACATCCCATGGCTTTAACGGCAGCCGTATTTCATATGTCGACACACGCTATCTTAAAAAGCTGTTTGTTTTTGTCAGCGGGTACGCTGATTGAAGCTAGCGGAAAAAAAGATACTCGCGATCTAGAAGGGCTGGCCGCCTGGCTGCCAGTGACAACCGGAGCTTTTTCTGTGGCGGCCCTAGGGATGATTGGGATCCCGCCGTTAAACGGGTTTATAAGCAAGTTCTATCTAGGTTTGGGTGCAGCGGGAGCCAATATGAAATGGGGACTAGCTGTTCTTATGATCAGCAGCTTTCTCAATGTCTTGTATTATTCTCCGATTGTTGTTTCTTTGCTGTGGAAAAAGAGGGAGCAACCCTTATCGATCCCTAAAGAAAGACTGCAGCTAACAGGTTTGGCTGTGGGGTTTTTGGCCTTGGCCTGTATTATATTTGGTTTGGGTCCTCTCAATGCGCCTTTTGTTGCTGCGCAGAAAGCCTGCCTTTGGCTAATGGGAGGGTATTAAATGGCTGCTGAATACCAAATGCTATTCATATTAGCTCTACCGGTAATCGGTATTCTCATCTCCGGAATTTTCCTTAAAAAAAGTTCAGAAGCACAGATTCGTCTATTTAAACTGATAACAATAGGGGTATTTTTCTTGGCAGCGGCTCTTTATTGGGAAGCTCTGCAGGGTGAGGCGAGTTATTTCTGGCATTTTCCCCATTTGGAGCTGACTTTATCTTTGCACCTCGATCCTTTGGGCGGTCTTTTTGTTTTTATAACAGCTTTTGTATGGATGGTGTCTTCTTGGATTGGTTGTACCTGTTTTTTCCAAAGAAGCATGGATGTCCGGAGTCGCCTATTTTTTATGAGTACACTTACTAGCACCCTAGGCGTGTTTTTGGCCGGGGATTTAATTACGTTGTTCCTCTTCTATGAACTTATGACAATATGTTCTTATGGACTTGTGATGGCAGATGGAAAAGAAGAGGCAGTATCTGCCGCAAGGATGTATCTGGTGTTTGGGATTCTATCAGGCTTGTTTTTGCTTACTGGAATTTTGCTGCTTTTCTCACAAGGAAACAGTCTGTTCTTAAAAGATCTTTCCCCTTTATCAAACAGCCTCATTGTTTTTTCTTTTCTTTTTGGTTTTGGTATTAAAGCAGGCATGGTTCCCTTGATGGGTTGGATGCCTCAAGCATATAAAGCGGCTTCGCCGTCGGGAGCGGCGGTTTTATCAGGAGTTCTTTCCAAAACGGGGATCTATGGAATTTTGCGAGTGGTTATGGCCATATCTTTTTCTTCGGCGGGAAGCTATCTTGGGATGGTGGGCATTGTCGGGATGTTATGGGGCGGATACGCTGCGCTCGGAGAGAAAGATCCGAAGCGGATCTTGGCTTTTTCAAGCGTAAGTCAATTAGGGTTTATTTTGATGGGGATCGGAAGTTCTATGCTGATGGGGGGCTACTACGGGGCATTACAAGGCGTAATGTTTCATGCTTTTAATCACTCCCTTTTCAAGTCAGGTTTATTTTTAACTATGGGAGTGCTGCTGCAGGCAGTATGCCGAAAAGGGGAAATGGCAGTAAGGTATTCAACTTATGTTTTTATGCTGGGCTTGATTGGCATCCCTTTTTTTTCGGGGGGAGCAAGCAAAATTCTCCTTCATCACGCCATGGCCGATCTTTTCTCGTTCTTTGGTGATTTTGCGTACTTAAGCGGTGAGCTTATATTTTTGCTGTTTAGTACGATGACAGTGCTTTATTGTGTCAAACTGTACCGAATACTAAACCAAAATAGCCAATCAGGGGAAGAAGCAAGAGATCTAACACCCTATGCATATTGGCCCCTTTTTCTTTTTTCGACGGTTATATTGGTATTGGGGCTCATTCCCCAATGGGCAGAAAGATTTCTTTTAGGTCCTGCAGTAGAATGCTTAATCGAATATGAGAGGTTGGGTTGGTCTGCTTTTCAAAGTTATTATGCTGTTAATGATGTTTTGATGGTGATGGCCACTTTACTTGCAGCCGGTTTGTTTTTACGATATATTGGGTTTGATGAGATTGATCGCAAAAGAAGTTTTTACTGGGAAAATGGTTACTTTTTGTATCGACCCTTGATGAAGGTCAGCTGGTGTACCGCCGTTTTCATCGGTTATCATATGGAAGAGCGATTTCAACAGTCATACGATATTCTGGCGGCCATCGGGGCAAATCTGGTGGTGCGGGGCCAGCGGTTGGAAAAAGGTTTTCACAATGCATATGAGCAGATATCGGATTTTGGAAATAATTTTGTCGGAAAGTCTTACCTGGAAAAGGTTGACCGAAGCGAAATGGATATGGGAATCGTGGTAATCACTATTATTATGGCTTCACTATTTTTCTTTTTAATGTACCTATATTATCTCGGATGAGTATTATCAGATTCACTTTGTATTCGGAGGTGAAAAGGTGGGAAGGTTCAGCAAGCCTCTAATTTTTTTAGCTTTGATCAAATCGGTTTTGGTGCTCTTGGGAATGGGAACCTTGTTTTCATCAGATCACATCACGGTTTCTGCCGCCGTTCATTTGCCGGCTCTTGGTTTTAGTTCTTTAGTCAGCGTTGTCTTAATCACAATAATGGTTCGCAAAACGAATAAAAAGGGGGAAGATTAATGATTTTGGTGAATACCGATTACATTCCGGGAAAAGAGTTTGAAACTTTAGGCTTGGTCAGAGGGTCAACGATTCAGGCTAAGCACGTGGGGAAGGATATTCTAAGCGGTTTAAAAACATTGGTGGGCGGAGAATTGAAAGCTTACTCTGAAATGATGAATGAAGCAAGAGCCAAAGCGACGCTGCGCATGGTAGAAGAAGCGGATAAGATGGAGGCAGACGGGATCGTCAACATCCGATACACATCAAGCACCGTGATGAGCGGGGCAGCGGAAATCTTGGCCTACGGGACAGCTGTCCGCTTTAAATAATGGAGGCGATAGCATTGAACAAACAATCGATCCGTCTTGTAATGTTTGACCTCGACGGCACGCTCTATCGAAAGGGAGAAGTCATCTTCGGTGCGGTTGAAGCAATAGAAACCATCAGAGAGGCCGGTTATAAGATAGCTTTTTTGACAAATACGGACTCAGTTCCGCCTGAAGCGGTAAAAGATCGTCTCAATCACATGGGTATCAAAGCCTACCAGGGTGAAGTTATTTCTCCGCCGGTGGCGGTTACCAAGTGGCTGAGCAAAAGATCAGAGAAGGCAAGTTATTTTATGGTTTCTGAGGCTCTCAAGCCGATGTTTAGCGGTTTTTTGCAGGATAATAAAGAGCCGGATCATGTGATTATTGGTGATCTTCAGGGAAAGGTTGCTTATGATGATCTCAACGATGCTTTTCGGATGTTGAAAAAAAATGCTGAACTGATCACCATGAATAAAGGAAGGTTCATCGAAAAAAAGGATGGACCGCATTTGGATACCGGGGCGTTTGTGGCTTTGTTAGAATATGCAAGCCAAAAAGAAGCTCGGATCATGGGCAAGCCTTCCCGAGAATACATGGAGGCCCCGTTGGACCTTTTTGGGGTCGAGCCGCATGAATGCATCATGATCGGAGATGATTTAGCTATCGATATTGTGGGAGCAAAAGAAATAGGATGTGGCGCGATTCTGGTAAAAACCGGTTCCTACGACGAAGAGGCCCTTATGAATGCCGAAGTAAAGCCCGATGAGGTGCTGGACTCTATTGCAGATTTACCCGCTTTTCTCCGATCAAAATAGTGATTAGGTTTGGCAGCTGTAAGTTCATAAATAGAAAAAGCCATAATGCTAATAAAGAGGGTTTCGACATGGCGGCTTTAGACAACATCTTATTGCCAGCATAAGCGTGGAATGAAGGAGAACAAGGCTGTAATAAATTTTATGAAATTTTTCTGATTAGTTTATTATCTTCAATAGAAGACATGCAAATATCGTAAATAAAGTTTGATTTCTGTTTTGAGAACAACTCTTAAGTTCATTTGAGGTGGTAGTATGCAGAGCAAAAAATTATATCTTTCGGATAGAGATAAAAAAATTGCCGGCGTGTGCGGTGGTATCGCTGAATATTTTGAAGTGGACCCTACTTTGGTCAGGCTTTTGTGGGTAGCTTTCAGTTTGGCATACGGGAGCGGCCTTATTATGTATATTGTCTGCGCTTTGGTGATTCCAAACCGGGCATCATAATGCTAAGGAGCCGTAATCAAAAAATAGATAAAGAGCAGGCGATTATCCTGGGTGATAAAGGAAAAGCGCAAGGTTGATTATGGTATTAATATTCCAGGCAAAACACTTAAGTTTTGCTATTTTTAGCACTTTTATTGATCCGTTAAATAGATATGAACAGCAAAGGCCTGAAGAAAATGATATTTCTTCAGGCCTTCTTTTAAATTCTATTTTATTCACAATTTAAAATTATTTTAGGTATTGTTGTTTACCTCAATATCGGGCATCTCTTCTTCTTTTACAAAGCGCGGGTCGATAACATAATAGCGCATCAGTATGTAGCTGAGAATGGAAGCAGCACCAATGAAATAGAACAATTCATTGTAGGAGTAGGTTTCGGCAATAAGACCGGCTAACAGTGGAGAAATAAAAGCGCCGATGGCAGAGACTCCGTTGGCAATGCCAATATAGGAAGGCCGGCTTTCTGGTTTTCCAAATTCCATTAAAATATTCATGGAAGGGAGCATGAAGCCGGAGTTGGAAAGTCCCGATACGGCCACGGCGGTTATAAAACCGGCCATGGAATTTAATGAAGGGACAATGAAAGAAATAACGCCCACCAAAAGACAAGACAGTTCAAGGGGCGCTTTCCAGCCTCTTTTTTGGGAAAAGTAGCCCCATACCAAATTCCCAATCGTTTGAACCACCAGCAGAGCAAAAGTAAAGGTACCGACTGTAGCTGCCGATTCCTGGGGGGTAAGATTTAATCTGGAAGCAGCCGCCAAAATATAAAACGGAAAGCCGGCCCGGCTGATGTTTGAGAAGGAACGGATGAAGCAATACATGGCAAAATTGCGGTCTTTGGCAAAATAAGTGGGGATACTCTTAATTTTATTTCCCACGGAAATCTGCGGATTGACCTTTAATGAAGGAACCTCTGTGGTGCGCGACAGAACAAAAAGGTCGGCGGTCATGACCAGAAAAGCGATAAAGAAACTGATGGCATAACCGGTGGGATATAGATAGGCCTCAATAATCCGTCCGGCGGCAATGCCGGCTAATGCAGTAGCGGATGAAGCCAAAAAGTTTCTGACCCCAAAGTAACTTCCCCTGAATTCAATGGGAATAATTTTCGACATGAGATCGGTCCATACCAAAAGGTAAAGGCCCATACAAGCGTTGGCAACGATATAAAGTAGTAAAAAGACGGGGAAGGTGTATTCTCTGGAAAGAAACATAACCGACAAAGCGATCAACAGCCAGGGGGCTCTTGACAGAAGTCCATAATACAGCAGGGGCCTTTTTTTCACAGCCATGTGCTCTACCAAAGCACTTCCAAATAACTGCGCCAGCTGGTTCATGCCAAAAGCCATTGAAGTAGTAAGTCCGACCAAAAAATCAGAGCCGGTAATATCAAAAACAAATTTCGGTATAACGGTATTAGGCCAGTAAAAACCTAGTCCGGTAAAATGCATAATGCCGTGAATGATTCCAATGATTCTGTTTTTCGGATAATTGTCTCTAATTTTTTCATCAAATTCTTGTTGATCATCCGGTGTTGGTTCGACCGGACCTACTGGAATGTTTTTGTCTGCCATTCTTATCCTCCTCTTCTTTCTCTGTAGATGGAACAAAAGGGTTAAAACGATATGGTTCAGTTACTATTCGCTTGGATGTTTGGGAGGGAAACATAAAGCTGCGGCGATAACGCCAACAGAACCAACGATCCAAGCAGTGAGCAGCGGAATAAAGTAGGATCCATAAATATCATACATGAAACCGGCATAAGGCGGGGCAAGGGCCGTGAATAAAGAACCAATAGGAGCGATAATGCCGCTGATGGTGGCAAAAGATGCATGGCCAAAATAATTACTAACAAATAATGAGCGGCAGACAAAGGCTGTTCCAAAGCCAATACCGGCCAGCACGGGATATAAATAAGACAACAGCAGTGCTTCGGGAGAGGCAAACCAGAACAAAATTCCCCCCAATAAAACGGCTAAAATGCCTCCGGAAAACAAGAGCCGGGTTTCAATAAAATCACCAATAGCGGCAATGCCAAACCGGCCGATAATACTCGCTCCAATGGCTAAACTGTAAAAGAAAGCAGCCATGGCCGGCTCAAAGCCGCGGTCCTGCAAGTGGAAAGGAGCCTGACTTAACATCATTTCCCACAAGAAAATGTTTCCGTTGGCTGCCAGGACAATCAACCAAAAAGCTTTGGTGCGAAGTGCCTGCTGAAGGGTCCAATGTTCTGCGGTACGGTAAACTGCTTTCCTGGCTTTATCGGTCACGGTTAATTCTTGGTCGGGATCAATACCGTCTTGGTGCTGGCCCATTTCTTCCGGAGTGTTCCGAACAAAAATAAGGTTAACTATTAAAGCGACGAAGGAAGCTGCTGCGCAGACCATCCAGC
>SLNR01000056.1 GCA_007132905.1 Candidatus Sumerlaeota bacterium
CCCGTTCCCATCCCGAACACGGCCGTTAAGCCCTCCTGCGCCGATGGTACCTGGGTCTACCCCGGGAGAGTAGGTCGCCGCCAGTTCTGTCTTTGCCCCTGCCAAATTGGTGGGGGCTTTTGATTTTGTTATTTTACGGCCTTCTTCGTTATTTATAGATCAGATCTAGTTTTAAAATATTTCGTGTTGAGTTTTTCGTTTCGTTATGCCACAATGATACTAACACTAGTAAAAAGCAGCTAACAAGGGGGCATACTTTGTGGAAGTTCGGGAGATAGGTAGCCAAGAGAGAGAAAGATATAACGAATTTGTATGGAATTCTGAGAAAAATCATTTTTTACAATCGTTTGAATGGGGAGATTTAAAAGCAGAAACAGAATGGACCCCCATTCGAATTGCGGCAGAACAAGACGGGAAAATGGTTGGCGCTATCCAGTTGTTAAAGCGTTCCCTTCCCCTTAAGGGGAAATCAATTTTGTATGCACCAAGAGGTCCGATCCTTGATTACAGAGATAAAGAAGTATTTGGTGCCTTGTTTCATTTTACAAAAAAGGTTGCAAAAAAAAATGGGGCCATTTTCCTTAAAATTGATCCTGATATCCCCGATGATGATATAGATGTTAAAAAGATGCTTTCTAATTTTGGGTTTGTGAGAAATGAAAGGGGTAAAAACTTTGAAGGAGTCCAACCCCGCTTTGTGTTTCGCTTGCCGTTAAACCATGATCTAGACGAGTTATTGGCTTCTTTTGAGAGCAAAACACGCTATAACATTCGACTTTCAAAAAGAAAAGGGGTCGAAGTGGTCGATGATGTAACAAAGGAGCATTTGCCTATCTTTTATGAGATTTTAAAAGTGACAGCGAAGCGGGATAATTATATGATCAGATCTTATTCCTACTATGAATCGATTTGGAAGCATTTTGTGGAAAAAGGACTGGCCAAACTATTTATGGCGAAATACAAAGATGAATATATTGCAGGGACACTAGCTTTTTTATTTGGCGATAAGGCCTGGTATCTTTACGGAGCTTCCAGCAACCAACATAGAAATGTCATGCCTAACTATGCGCTGCAGTGGGAAATGATCAAATGGGCCTATGAGAATGACTGCAGCATCTATGATTTTAGAGGGGTTTCCGGTGATTTAGATCCTAATAATCCTTTATATGGACTTTATCGTTTTAAGAAAGGATTTAATGGGGATTTTATTGAATTCATCGGGGAATATGATTATAAATATTCTCCATTATGGTACTCTTTATGGAATAACATTGAACCAAAGTACCGAAGAATCCGTCAATCTTTGCGTAGGTCAAACTCTAAAACGGAAAATACAGGGGGAAGCAGTGAATGAAAAGTGACGGGGGACATGGCCAATTTGTTTGCCGCGATCAACATGGTTGGGTAGAAATTGACTTAGACGGCATAACTCAAAATTATGAAAAAATTCGTTCTTACTTAGACCAGAAGACAAAATTGTTGGCAGTAGTTAAGGCAGATGCCTATGGTCATGGAGCTTATCCGGTCGCAAGCCAGATGGAAGATCTTGGAGCTGATTATTTAGGTGTATCTTTGCCGGAGGAAGCGTTAAAGTTGAGAAACAACGGCATCAAGATGCCGATTTTTATCATGGCCCCGGTGCTGGAAGAATGGTATTTTGAGCTTATCAGGTGTGGTGTTACTCTTTCGTTATCATCTTTAGAGAGTGCGCGGGCCTTAAATAAGGTTGCCTTGGAAATGGATGAAAAAGCTGTTGTCCATATTGAAATAGACACTGGCATGGGTCGCTATGGTATTGAAGAGAGGGCGGCTATTGAATTTGTTCGCGAAGTGAAAAAGCTAAAAGGATTGGAACTAGAAGGCTTATTTACTCACTTTGCATCGGCAGATGAGGCAAATGGTCGGTTTGCTAAAAAACAATTAGAAAGTTTCCAATCGCTTCGTCAGACGCTCGAATCAGAAAGCATCGATATTCCTCTTTATCATTGCGCAAATAGTTCAGCGGCCGTCAATTTCGAAAGTTCGCACATGGATATGGTGCGAATAGGCTCTTTATTGTATGGGCAGGACCTAACCGGCGGAAAAAAAATTGATGTTAAGTCTAGTTGGGATCTTAAAGCTAAGCTGGTGTCGGTCAGGGAAATGCCCGCCGGAGCCAATATCGGGTACGGGGATGACTGCCGTCTAAAAAGAGACTCTATAATCGGTGTGATCCCTTTGGGTTTTTCAGATGGCGTCTTGATGCAGACGATTCAAAGACCTTATACTTTTGTAAAAGCAGCGAAATTTGCCTTAAAAAGTTTCATGAGGTATTTGGACATGAGAAAAACTCGGGAGACAGTTAGGTTTAGAGGAGAAAGATATCCGGTCATAGGTAGGGTAGGTATGCAACACACCACTATTGATTTAACCGGTGCTGACAATCCCCGCACCGGAGAGATCATTTCGATGTATGTTCGAAAGGCTAGCGTAAACCCCTTGATTCCCAAAACATATATATGGAAAGGCAAACCTTTTCATTGGCATGAGAATGAAATGATGGAAGGATACTGTAAAACAGATTTGGATCAATCTGAAAAAACACAGGAGGTTTTTTCAGATAAAGCGGGGGTGGAATTGCATGAGTAATGTGGAGCAAAAAGTTGACTTCGTAATTGATTGGCTTCGGCAGCAAGTTAAAACAACCAATACAAACGGTTTAGTGTTAGGCGTTTCAGGAGGTGTGGATTCTGCTGTTTGTGCCTTTTTGATCAAAAAAGCTCTTCCAAACAACTCCTTGGGCGTATACATGCCTTGTAAGAATCCCCAGCAGGACCGAGAAGATGCGTATGCTGCCGCCAAAGCAAGTGGCCTTCGTTTAGAAGTCATTGATGTTGAACAGTCGCATCAGACATTACTTGAACAGATCAAGACTTCGGAAACGAGACAGTCCATGGCTGGCTATGAGAACAGCTGGCGGATGGCGGATGCTAATTTGCGTGCGCGTCTACGAATGTGCAC
>SLNR01000012.1 GCA_007132905.1 Candidatus Sumerlaeota bacterium
CGGTTTGCAGAAGCAGTGATTCCCCATGGGACAACGACGGTGATTACAGATCCTCATGAGATCGCCAATGTCTTCGGGGTGAAAGGAGTACGATACATGCATGAGGCAAGTGCCGATCTTCCCATGCGGCAGCTTATTTTAGCCCCTTCTTGTGTACCGTCGGTCAAGGGCAAAGAAGTCTCGGGTGCTTCTTTTGGTCCTCGGGAAATCAAGGAAATGCTTCGGTTGGAAAGGGTAATTGGCTTAGCGGAAGTGATGGACTACCCCGGGGTAATAGGAAATAACCCCCGCATGGTAGAAATTATCGAGGCGGTTGATTCCCAAGGTGGCTTTATTCAAGGGCATGCTCCTTTTGTGACCGGAAGAGATTTATCGGCGTATCTGTGTGCAGGTCCTAAAAGTGATCATGAGAATAAAACAGCTGCAGAAACCAGGGAAAAAATAAGAATGGGAATGTATATTGATGCTAGAGAAAGCTCTGCCTCCAAAAATCTGAAAGAAGTGATCGAAGGGATACAGGGATCAAGATATTTGGATTCATTAACCCTGTGCACCGATGATCGCGAGCCTGAGGATATTTTATCAAAAGGACATATGAATGATGTAGTAAAGACAGCTATAAAACATGGACTGCATCCTGTTGATGCTCTTCGCTGCGCCACTTTACATACAGCAAGAGAGGTGGGGCTTGCCAATCTGGGTGCCGTGGCCCCCGGCTACGCGGCCGACCTGATTGTCACTCCGTCCATAGAAGATATTTTTCCTGCGGCAGTGTTTTTTGCAGGAAAACTGGTGGCCAAAAATGGAAAGATGACCGTAGAGATTGATCAGGGAAAACTCCCGTTAGAGTCAGACAACAGCCTCAATATCTCTTTTTTTGACAGCGAGGATTTCATCATCAAAGCCCCTGCCAAAGACGGGACGATCAAAACAAGGATCATAGAATATCGAACTTTGGATGCGTCAACCACGGATGTGATTTCAAAAGATCTTCCTGTTAAGAATGGCTGTGTAGATATTAGCCATGATTCTGATTTGAAATATGTCGCGATCATGAATCGATATGAAGGGAATGACCGTATGGGTCAGGGTATTGTCAAAAACTTCGGCATCCAAGAGGGAGCAGTTGGAAGTACGGTGTCCCATGACTGCCATAACATGATACTCGTGTATGATACGATCGAAAACGCATACTTGGTGGCTCAGGAGATTCTCAAGATGAAAGGAGGAATCTGCTGTGCCAGAAATGGACAGGTTGTATCGACTCTACCACTACCGGTAGGAGGATTGATGTCGCGTTTATCGTGTGAAGAATTGTCGGTTCAAGCAAAGAATATGAAAGAAGCATTGCGGAAGCTAGGATTAACCGGTTTAGAGAATCCCCTTTTACGAATTGGGTTTTTAGCATTGGCGGTTATCCCAAATGTAAAGATGACGGATCAGGGCATTATTGATGTGGCTTCTCAAAAGATTCTTCCCTTGTTTTACAGGTAAAGTTTGAAGCTCAAGATTTGTATGTGTTAACTTGCACCAAATAAAAAAGGAGTTGTTTTTTGTGGATGCTTACCAAGTGATAACGAGCCAAGAGCAATTAGACAAGATCATCAAAGATTCAAAGAAAAGTCCTGTTATTCTGATGAAGCACAGCACAAGATGTCCCATCAGTGCCAAAGCGTTTAAAGCCTTCGAGGATTTTTCTTCTTCATCCGAGTGCCGAGAGACGGAAGCTTGTGTCGTTCGAGTGATCGAAAATAGAGATCTCTCTGACTACATAACGAAGACTTTAGATGTGCAGCACCAAAGCCCTCAATTGGTTATTTTAAAAGATGGTAAAATCGCCTGGGTTAGTTCTCATAGGGGCATTACCAAAGAAAGCCTGTCAAAAGCCTTGTCTGAAATTAAGTAGAGGGGGGCATAGAACTTTTTTTGTCCCGTTTTTTCTAAATAGCAGCAGATATCAAAACAGCTGGGAAAACGGTCATAGATGGCAGACTGACAAGCTTGAGGGATTTTTTATGGGAAAACAGATCAGTTCCTTTGACAGAAAGAATGTCCAAAACCACAAGTCAGTCTCATCATTTAGAGGGATTTGTTTGTTGGGGTAGAATAAACAGAAGTGGATTTATTTTATCTTTTTTTTGGCCACGTTTAATAAGTGACGAAACTTGAGCCAAAAGGAGCAAATTCATAGCGGTCGGCGGATAGGCTTTTTTACGTAATAGAGAAGGCAAGAAAGGAGGCTCCTTAAACCTCTATCCCCAACTTACAGGCTCTTTGTCATTATTCTCAAAAAAAGTGATCCTCGGTATCGATTCAGGCAAGCAAGCCGAGGAAAGATTTTCAGCGTGGATTAGATGCACAATAAAAATAGTTGTTGATTGTCGACAATAACTTGGCAGGAAAAGAAAAAACGGAAAGGAGCGAGGAGATATGGCAAAAAAAGTATTGATGAAGGGAAATGAAGCGGTAGCAGAAGCAGCTATTCGTGCTGGCTGCCGATATTTCTTTGGATATCCGATCACCCCGCAGAACGAAATACCGGAATATCTTTCCCGGGAACTTCCCAACTATGGAGGACGGTTCATACAAGCTGAAAGTGAAGTGGCGGCGATTAATATGCTTTATGGTGGGGCTGCTACCGGAAAAAGATGTATGACATCGTCATCTTCTTGCGGGATTAGTTTGAAAGCAGAAGGGATGTCGTATATAGCTGCCTCCGAAGTGCCATGTGTAGTGGTGGATATGTCTAGGATGGGGCCGGGCATTGGTGATCTTACTCCCACACAAAGTTCTTATCGCCAGGCTACCCGAGGAGCAGGACACGGAGGGTATAGAAGCATTGTGTTTTGCCCCGGGACGGTTCAAGAGGCATTTGACATGATGTTTGATGCCTTTGAATTAGCGGAGGAGCATAAAATTGTTTCTTATGTATATGCAGACGGACTCATCGGTCAGGTTATGGAACCGGTTGAGATGAGAGAAAGCATTGATCCGGCCTCACTGCCGACCCCCTCGTGGGCTCTCACGGGCGTAAAAGACCGCAAGCAAGCCAATCATGTTCATTCCGGCATCGACGGAACCGGTTTTGAAAGGTTAAACAAAGAGAAATATCCCCAAATCGAAGAAAAAGTACAGCAATGGAAAGAATCGAATATTGAAGACTGCGAATATGTTGTAACAGGATTCGGAACGGTTGGCCGGATTGCAGAAGTTGCTGTAAAAAAGTATGCAGAGGAAACAGGGAAAAAAATTGGTTATATTAGGCCTTTAATCGCATGGCCTTTTCCTAAAAAAGCGTTTGCTAAAATTCCCGAAACTTGTCAAAAAGTACTTGTCATCGAAGCAAATAACGGACAAATGCTTGAAGATGTCGAGATTACTCTTAAAGGAAAATTTGAAGTTGCTTTTGAGCCAACTTGGGGAAGCAATATGCCTACTGTAGAGCAAGTGGTTGAAATGCTAAAAAGACAGTTATAAGGAGGGGCGCGAAATGGAAAAAGTTTATCAATGGCCAAAATTGATGTACGATAGAAAAATGACATACTGCCCTGGTTGTACCCACGGCATTGCTCATAGACTTATTGCCGAAGTAATGGAGGAACTTGACATCGCCGACCGGGTCATAGGGGTATGCGGGATTGGCTGCTCTTATTTTGGAGCTTATGTTCAAATGGATATGATCGGAGCTGCCCACGGACGAGCTCCCGCAACAGCCTGTGGTTTGAAGGCCTGCCGTCCCGAGGACATTGTGATCACTTACCAAGGAGATGGGGACTGCTCCTCTATCGGAGCGGCAGAAACACTGCATGCGGCCGGGCGAGGAGATAAAACAACCACGATCATGATCAATAATGGTGTTTATGGAATGACGGGCGGACAGAAATCTCCGACCACGCTGTTAGAACATAAAACGACCACCACCCAAGACGGAAGACAAGCCGAAAGAGACGGCTATCCCATCCGGCAAGTTGAAATATTGGCAGCGGTTCCCGGGTCTCATTATGTGGCGCGGGGAGCATTAAACAACCCTGCTAATATCAAAAAGGCCAAAGAGTACATTCGAAATGCAGTTCAGGCGCAAATGGACAACAAAGGATATAATTTTGTCGAGCTCTTATCCACTTGTCCCACGAACTGGGGACTATCACCCAAAGAATCTTTAGATCGAGTCACAGACGAGATGATCCCGTATTTTCCTTTAGGAGAAAAAATAGTAAACGGCGAACAGGTTTAGTTTTAGAACTTGCGTATTTCACAGTGGTAGTAAGAGCTGAGATTCTTAACAAGAGAATCTCAGCTTTTCTTATTGAAGGAATGTTTATTTGTCTCGTCTAGACAGGTTATATGAATTGAATTCCTGCTTAAATGAAAAATCTTCATCGAGAAAATTGACTGACTGTTTGCTTGACGGGAAAGGTGATGTCTGAAAATGCTTGTGAAAGAAAATAGGGTGTGTTAGAATTAATTCAAAGAGCATAAAATTTTATTGCCAGTTGCTTTATTTGAGTGGGTGTATTTTATGATATATCCAAGATCAAATGAAATCCAGCTCCCGAAAAGTTTTTTTGGGCTGGATTTTTTTGAGTTTTTGGCTGGGTTCTCTTTGAATTAAGTGACCAAATCTTTGATGAGGGAGGGAATTTCGATTGTATTACAGTCAGCAGACAATTTATATAAGTGCTTATGCTAAACTGCCGGCGGGGATTCCATCAGAAAGCATCTATAAAGTTATTGATGTCGGCTTGGTGATTAACACAGAGACAGGCGTAATTAAGGATGCGTCTTTTACTTTAATCACCGACACGGCCAGCCAATTTCTCAAAGATTTGATCATCGGTTTTAATGTGAGGGAAGAAAAGGCAGAGAAGTTGTTTGAGATCATTTCGAGCAGGTACCACGGCTCTGCTGAAAAAGCGGTCATTGTTGCACTCAAAATGATATTCGAGAAGTTCCAAATGTATGAAGAGAGCCAAAAAAGAAAAGACAAAGGAAAAGGAGGCAGCTATGAGTGAGAATAGGGCACCAAAAAACCATGTCTTTTACCGGAATCAGAACTGGACTTACCCGAGAATATCGAGGGGAGAGGGGATTTATCTGATCGATGAGGATGGGAAAAGATATATCGATGCTTGCTCAGGGTCTGCCGTCGCCAATATTGGCCATGGAAACAAAGAAATAGCAGACTATGCGAAAAAGCAAATAGAAAGAATCGCATTCACTCATTTGTCAAGATGGACGGTGGATACTATCGAACAGTGCGCCGAGCGGATTGCAAAATGGTGCCCCGGTGATCTAAATCACGTCTATTTTGTGTCCGGTGGATCGGAAGCAACAGAAACAGCGATGAAAATGGCGAGACAGTATTTTATCGAAAGAGACGGCAACGAGACGAAAAAATGGAAAGTCATCTCGAAATGGAATTCTTATCACGGGGCAACTTTAGGGTCCTTATCGATGTCGGGAACTTTGGAGAGAAGAAGGTTGTATGAGCCCCTGTTGACCGATTTCCCGAAAATCAATCAATTTTACCACTACCGCAATCCCTGGAATGCCAAAACACTTGAAGAAACCAGTATTTTGGCAGCCGAAGAATTAGAAAGAGAGATACAGATCCAAGGGGCAGACACAATCTCAAGTTTTATCACCGAGCCTGTAGTTGGGTCTGCGGCTCCCGGGTGTCACCCAGAAAAAGTATATTTTGATATGGTCAGGTCGATATGCGATCGATATGACATCCTTCTCATTATGGATGAAGTGATGTCCGGGGCAGGGAGAACAGGCAGGGAAATGGCTTCGGACCATTTTCAAGTGAAGCCCGATATTATTGCTTTGGCCAAAGGGTTAAGCAGTGGCTATACACCTTTGGGGGCAGCTGTTTGTACAGATGATATATTTAATACGATTATGATAGACGGGACAGGTCATTTCATTCACGGACATACCTATGCGGGAAACCCTCTTTCCTGTGGAATTGCCGACAAGGTGCTGAAGATCACAGAAAGAGAAAATTATGTGCAAAACTGTGCAAAGCAGGGCGAATATTTGCTGAGCAAGCTTGAAAAATTGTATGATTTGCCCATAGTGGGGGACATTCGGGGAAAAGGGTTAATGTGGGGCATTGAATTTGTAAAGGATCAGAAAACCAAAGAGCCCTTCAAGAAAGAGGATCAAATAAGAGGCCAAATTACCCGGGCTTGTATGGAAGGAGGAGTGGTTTTGTATCCCGGAGGAGGATCAGTCGACGGGGTGCTCGGAGACCATGTTTTAATCGCACCACCTATCAATACCACAAAAGAAGAGATCGATCTCATGTACGAAGGGATAGAATCGGGAATTGAGAAAGTAAGCAGGAAACTATAAATCAACGAAAGGAAGAGGACTATGGAAAAATTAATCATTACTTCAGCCCTGACGGGCAATGTTCCAACCAAAGAGATGAATCCACATACGCCGATAACGGCAGAAGAGATTGTGGCCGCTATCAAAAAATGCACGGCCAAAGGAACTTCCATAAGCCATATTCACGCCAGAGACGAAGAGGGGAAACCTACGGCAAGACGCGATCGTTTTAAGATGATTGTGGACCAGATAGAAGAGAATAACATTGAAGTGATCAAGCAGCTTTCGACAGGGGCTAGGGCCGGGGAGAATACAGCCGAGTCAAGAGGGCAGATGCTTGATCTCGATGTAGATATGGCCAGCTTAACAACCGGGTCTGCCAATTTTCCCAACATGGTCAATGCCAACCCGCCTGAAATCATTTTAGCTTTAGCCAAAAAAATGCGGGATAATCATATCAAACCCGAAATAGAAATATTTGATTCATCTATGATCGCCAATGCCCTTTATCTTGAGAAAAAAGGGATCATTAAAGGCCCGCTCCATTTTAATTTTGTCATGAACGTAAGAGGCTCGCTGCCCGGAACTCCCAAAAACCTCATGTTCTTAGTCGACAGTATTCCACCCGGTTCTACCTGGACGGTTTCGGGAATTGGTAAATCACAAGTGCAAATGATCACCATGGCCATTGCTATGGGAGGGCATGTCAGAACCGGCCTTGAAGATGTGCTGGAAATGGAAAAAGGGATCCCTGCCACCAATGAAATGTTGGTGGAGCGAGTGGTGAAAATTGCGCAAGCCGTCGGACGCGAGATAGCGACGGTGAGCGAGGCCCGCGAAATCCTCAGTCTTTGAAGATAGATAGGCAGTTTATGATCGATAAAGATGACAAAGCTTTGGATTAATGTAAATAGTTTTTTAAGTAGCTGTTCAGCAAGTAAGTTCGGGCGAGGAGGGAAGGCTATGAAAAAAGCGGTAATAGTGGATGCTTTACGCACACCCATAGGAGCTTTTGGAGGCAAACTCAAAGATGTACCGGCTGTCGAATTGGGACAAGAGCTTACACGAGAAGCGCTAAAAAAATTCAAAACAAACGATGTGAAAATCGACGAAGTCATTTTCGGACAGGTTTTTCAAGCAGGCCAGGGGCAAAACACCGCACGCCAAATATCTTTGGGAGCAGGCATTTCAGAAGAGACACCGGCTTGGACGGTCAATAAAGTGTGTGGTTCCGGGCTGAAGGCCGTCAGCCTTGGAGCTCAGGCGATCATGCTAGGCGAATCGGAAATAGTCATTGCCGGTGGGGTTGAGAACATGAGTCAAGCCCCTTATTTACTGCCTAAAACGCGCTGGGGTTTGAAGATGGGCGATGGTCAATTGGTTGATTCTATGCTGAAAGATGGTTTAACAGATGGTTTCAGCGGGGGACATATGGGACTGACGGCTGAGAACATGGCCACAAAGTGGCAGATAACCAGAGATGACCAGGATAGATATGCACTGCAAAGTCAACAAAGGGCCGAAAAAGCTGTTAAAGAGGGGCGCTTCAAAGATGAAATCGTTCCTATTACACTAACCGGTCGTAAAGGAGAAACGACTCTTTTCGACCAGGATGAATACCCGAGATTTGGAATGAACCTGGAATCTTTACAAAAATTGAAACCGGCTTTTCAAAAAGACGGGACAGTAACAGCCGGAAATTCCTCCGGAATCAATGACGGGGGTGCCGTGCTTGTCCTTATGTCAGAAGAAAAAGCGTATGAGCTTGATAAAAAGCCTTTGGCCTTTGTTACCTCTTTTGCTTCTGCGGGAGTCGACCCCGATTATATGGGTTACGGGCCGGTGCCGGCTGTAAAGGCAGCTCTCAACAAAGCAAAGCTTTCCATCGATGAGATCGATTTATTTGAGATTAATGAGGCCTTTGCGGTCCAAATGCTAGTGGTCACCAAAGAGCTGGGCTTAAAGGAGAAAAATACCAACATCAACGGAGGGGCAATTGCGCTAGGGCATCCTATCGGATGTTCGGGAGCTAGAGTTTTAGTCACCCTTATTCATGAAATGATGAAACAAAATGCCCGGTCCGGGCTGGCCGGTTTATGCATTGGAGGCGGTCAAGGAATTGCCATGACAATCCGACGGTGATCCGGACTTAGGAGGAATCGACAGTGGAAAAACTTATCGAAATGGATGAGGCGGTTGATAAGATAGAAGATGGCATGACGGTCATGATAGGAGGGTTTTTAAACTGCGGTACCCCTGAAAGAATTATTGACAAGTTGGTGGAAAAAGAAGTAAAAGATTTATGCCTTATTGCCAATGATACTTCTTTCCCGGATAAAGGGATTGGTAAGCTTATTGTTAATAAGCAGATTTGCAAGGCAGTGGTGTCTCACATAGGAACAAACAAAGAATCCGGACGGCAAATGTCAGCTAAAGAGACGGAATTTGTTCTGGTGCCGCAAGGCACATTGGCCGAGCAGATTCGTGCAGGGGGGATGGGACTTGGAGGCATCCTCACTAAAACGGGTGTGGGAACGGAAGTGGAAAAGGGCAAGAAAAAACTTACCATTAAGGGAGAGGACTATATCTTAGAAGAGCCTATTAGAGCGGATATAGCTCTTCTATATGGTTCGGTGGCGGATGAGAAAGGCAATGTGATGTATCGGGGAACCACACGGAATTTTAATCCGATCATGGCAATGGCAGCGGATAAAATCATTGTTGAAGCCAGAGAAATAGTCGAGGCAGGATCAATAGATCCTCATCTCATTATGACTCCGGGTGCTTTGGTGGATTATATCGTTCGGGGGGATGAAGCATGATGGACCCAAAAGAGAGAATTGCCAGGCGAGTGGCCAGAGAACTGCAAAAGGGAGACCTGGTTAATTTAGGGATTGGACTCCCATCGATGGTGGTTGACTTTATTCCGGAAGGTTTGGACATTATGCTTCAGTCAGAAAACGGGATCATCGGACTAGGGCCGGTGATTGAAGAAGATGGGGTTGATAAAGAGATTACCAATGCTGGTGGTTCTCCTGTTTCCATTGTTTCCGGAGGCTGCTTTTTTGACAGTGCGCTTTCTTTTGGCATTATCAGGGGAGGGCATGTCGATGTAACGGTGCTGGGAGCCCTGCAAGTCGATGAGAAGGGGGGCCTGGCTAACTGGATGGTTCCCGGCAAATTAGTGGCCGGTATGGGCGGAGCCATGGATTTAGTAACGGGAGCCAAGCGGGTGATTGTCTCCATGCAGCATACGGTAAAAGGAAAACCCAAAATATTAAAAAAGTGCACCCTGCCGCTGACGGCTGCCGGTGAAGTGGACACGATCATAACGGAGATGGCTGTCATGGATGTTACTAAAAGGGGATTAAAAGTCAAAGAGATCTCTCCTGTGGTTACCGTAAAAGAGCTTAGAGAGGCAACGGAGGCTGATCTGATCATTGAGGAACCGGTCAAGACCATGATGGAATAGGGAAAAGGAAAGGTGTTTTGTGAAGCCAGGTTCTCTGCTTAGAAAAAAAGGACGGCAGGATGAGAACTAATTCGGTGATAGAGGATGTTCTTTTTGGCCGTGAATAATGATTGGAGCAATGGGAAAGCAAGGTGATAGCAAGAGAGTTTCTGCCCCGATGGAATGCAGACATGAATGCCTAAGGGTTATCTACGGGTTTATTGTATCTTGAATCAAAAGGGCGGCGTGTGTTATCTTGCAAAAGGGTTTATATACTTTTTGGTGATAATGGATCGGCTGAAAAGCTTTCTTTCTGTTTGGCCGCATATTTACTAAACAGAGTGTTGCCGGCTTAAAATGACATGCTTTTGCAAGAAGTCTTTACTTGTCCTATAAGGGGCAAGTATTTTTTTGTTTCACGATTAATCAAGCTTTTAAAACTCCTAGAAGGGAGGAGGACTTTGTTAATATAAGCAGCTAATGAAAAACAGGAAAGGGGTACTGTATCCTTTGAGAAACAGGGTTAATGCTTTCTTGCAGTCAGGACTTCAGAGAAGTTGGGGAAGTCAAAAAAGGCTTGATTGGCTGCGGGTTTGAATAACGGGTCGATTTTTATAGACAGCACCAAATTCATTTTGCGATGGAAAATAGTATATGCATAGACCTTTTAGAGAGAATTTTAAAAAAATATAGATGCCTCGTTTTGATATTGTGCGTCCAAGTTATATAAAAACCGATATACAAATTACTATCAATCTTTTATGCATAGACTTAAAATATGACATGGAAAAATGGTGATGTCACTCAAAAAGGTGACTACAGGATATCGTCATTATGAGAAGAATAATGATAGTATGATGCGAACAGGCTTTTGCTGCTCGATAAAGTCCAAAGAAGAGTGAAAAGAGGAATGATAGGATTATGAACCTGTTTGTATGGATAGGAATGGCTTTATGCTTATCCCAATCGGCCGTGCTCTCCGGACTAAATTTGGCTTTTTTTAGTATCAGTAAATTGCATTTGGAATTAGAAGCAGAGAAGAAGAATAGAAAAGCGCAAAAAATTCTAAACATCAGAAAGGACGCCAACTTTTTGCTGGTAACGATTCTCTGGGCCAATGTGGCCGTAAATGTTCTGCTGGCCCAGCTTTCCGGTTCGGTTTTGGCCGGTATTGCTGCGTTTTTCTTCTCAACTGTTCTTATTACGATTGTGGGAGAGATTATTCCCCAGGCTTTTTTTTCCAGACATGCCCTCGAAGTAGCTTCTGCGCTCGCACCTCTTATTAGGGGATATCAGTTTTTATTGTTTCCGATTGCCAAACCGACAGCGCTTTTGCTCGATTCCTGGTTGGGAAAAGAAGGCATTGTCTTTTATCGAGAAAAAGATTTGCGGGAGTTGATCAAACTTCATATGAAATCTCCTGATACCGAAATTGAAAGAATGGAAGGGCGGGGGGCTTTAAATTTTTTAGCTTTGGATGACCTTCCCCTTGGGCATGAGGGGGAACCGGTGGATCAACACAGCATTATTCAGATGGAATATGAAGAAGGACTGCCAAAGTTTCCTGTAATTCAGCCGGATAAAGGGGATCCATTTCTTCAGAGAATAACTTTTTCGAAAAAAAAATGGATTATTCTTACCGATCATAAAGATGACCCACATTTTGTCATTGATGCGGACCGGCTCATAAGAGGGTGGTTTAGTGACTATGATAGGATAAAGCCTATGCGCTATTGCCATAGACCAGTCCTAATCGAAGATGAGACGATGCCTCTCGGGAAAGTACTGCCTAGGTTGAAAGTATCTCCAGAGCACAAAGAAGATGATGTGATTGACGA
>SLNR01000086.1 GCA_007132905.1 Candidatus Sumerlaeota bacterium
ACCGCTTCTCCCCGGGCAAGTTCTACCAGACCCGTATACCAAATCAAAAATAGACAGGCCCCCAAAGTCATCAAAGTCGCCATGACCATGCGGACAGCCAAAAAAGTATGCACATTCAACGGCGTAACCTGAACCGAACTTATGATGTGATCATCCCTGTCATCTAGCACGGAAAAACCGGCCAGCGAGCCGTAAATGGCCGGGACAAACAGCAGCAGGGCCACCAGCACAATGTCGGCGATTGGCTCTAAAGCAAACTCATTTGTTTCAGCAAGATAAGGAATCAAATACCGACCGATAACCCCGAAGAAGAGAGGATAGATAAGCATAAACAAAAGAAACGGATCTCGTACCCATTTTTTTACTTCGCTTGAAAGAAAGTTCGTCATCATCTCAGACACCACTTTCCCTTATAGAAAATTCGTCAAACCTTGTGACGATGATTCTAAATAAGACAACAGATAGGATCAACATGTATCCTAAAGATAGATAAATTTCCCAGGGCTCGGGGGTATTGACAGCCGCCAGCATTAAAGTGAGAATCGCTTTGGTGGGAAGGACATAAAGTGCCTTGGAAAATAAATCGCTTTGGATCAAACCAAAAAGTTCAAATATAACCGGAAAAAGAAGGAGGATATTAAATCCAATAAGATTCATCAACAAACCTGTAAAATCCCTCGACCGGTAAGTGAGTAAGAAACCAATCATGGAGTTTACCACCACCCCGATGCCCACCGCTCCCGCCAAATACAGCAGTTGAAACTGAGCATCACGAACAAAATAGGCATAGCTCAGCAGCAGCAGCAAGGTAAAGAAACCTGAAACTAAATTGGCCCCAATTTTGCTGGTAATATACTCTTCTTTACTAATGGGCGAGATCAGCAGTGTCTTAATAGTGGATTCTTGTTTTTCAAAAAATATGGACACCCCCACCAGCAAACTGGCCATCGCTGTGACATCAAAAAACAAAACCACCACCAACATCAGACCGATCTCTTCTATCGCGGTGATATGAAGGACCCCGATCCAAATAAAGGCTACCACCAGGCTGGCCGCTAAAATATTGTATTTTTGCATACGGACGACTTCCCCGGTGATCAAATGCTTAAGATTATTCACCGACATCCACCCCCGTAACACGAATGAAAATATCGTCTAGGTTGGTCTCTTTGCTGTGAATGGTGATGATCTTATTATTCTTTACAATATCGAGAAATTCTTCATTTGTTCCGAGCGCATCCAAATCAAATGTCTTTTTGCTTGTTTTTTCTTCCCCGTATTCAACTTCCACTGTCCGCTGTCCGTATTTGAGCTTTAAAGATCTGGGACTTTCAGTCTCAGCAATAGCGCCGCTGGCCATAAAAGCCACCCGGTCGCATAATTCGTCAACATCGTTCATCAAATGAGTGGTAAGCAGCACTGTTCCCCCTTGTTCCTTAAACTCCATAATCATGTCTTTAACTATCCTTGCATTGCTTGGATCCAAACCATTTGTCGGCTCGTCCAACACCAAGATTTCCGGCTGGTTTAACATCGCCCGCACAAAGTTCAGCCTAACTTTCATCCCTTTTGAAAAAGCGGCCACCTTTTTATGCCGATCTTGATACAAACCAAGGCGTTTCATCAACTCATCTGTATCCGCTCGTTTTTCATATAGCTGAGAAAAAAAACGAATGTTTTCTTCAGCGGTCAGTTTAGAAAAATGCACCGGCATCTCAAAGCCAACCCCTACAGACTGATAGAAGTTCTTATCATACTCCTTTAAGTCTTTTCCCTTAAACAGCACTTTTCCCTGATAGTTTTTCAGCAGTTTGATCAAAATTTTCTGGGTGGTGCTTTTCCCCACCCCGCTTGGTCCCAGCAGTCCGAAAATTTCCCCATCTTCAACATGAAACGAAAAACCTTTTAGGGTGTCTTCCCGGTTGCGAGGATACCTAAAACGCAGGTCTTTCACTTCAAACATGAAACCACCGCCTCTTTGCTGCCTCTCATAGCGTATAAACGCTTGTATAATACAATTCATTCTACTCCTTGTGATTCAAGCTGTAAAGCTTTTCTAACAACGGCTATTTTGACAGCCATTCCTTGATGACCTGCTCTTGATGTTCGCCTAGCTCAGGAGCAGGTGATTTAATTTTGCCCTGTGTTTTACTCATCTTCACGGGTACGCCCGCCATTTTTAAAAGGCCGGCTGTAGGATGCTCCACTTCTTTGACCATGTCCCTCGCCTTCACTTGAGGATCTGACAGCACTTGATCGATTGAGTTGATGGGACCGTTGGGAATCCCTGCTTCATCCAAAAGTTCCTGCCACTTAGACGTTTTCTTTTTTCTCGTAAGATCGTTGATAAGCGGAACAATGATTTCAATGTTTTCTGTTCTTTGGGTATTGGTGGCAAATCTTTCATCTTCAAGCCAGGCTTCTGTTCCTAAAACGCGGCAAAGCTTAGCAAAAAGAGCATCGTTTCCGGCCGCGATCATAATCTCTCCGTCTTCTGTCTCAAACGGCTCAAAAGGGGTGATCGACGGGTGTCTGTTCCCGCCCGGTTTTGGTACCTCCCCTGTGACAACAAATCGGGCAATCGCATTTTCTAAAATAGCCACTTGACAGTCGAGCATGGAAACATCCACCTTTTGTCCCTCTCCTGTGTGATGGCGGTGCTGCAGGGCCGCCAAAACCCCAATGACTGTGAATAAGCCTGATGTAATATCGCCAATGGAAGTTCCCACCCTTGTCGGTGGACCACCTTTTGGGCCCGTGATGCTCATAAGTCCTCCCATGGCCTGAACCACTGCATCATAGGCCGGTCTTTTTGCATAAGGGCCGGTGTGACCAAAACCCGAAGTGGCCGCATAAATCACCGTAGGATTGACTTCTTTTAAATGGTCATACCCCAGTCCCAATTTTTCCATGGTTCCCGGCCGATAATTCTCCATGACCACATCCGCTTTCTCTGCCAAACTTAAAAAAACATTCTTATCTTCCTCATCCTTCAAATTTAAAACAATACTTCGCTTTCCCCGGTTTATACTCATAAAATAGGCACTTTCTTCCCCCACAAAAGGACCGAACTGCCTCGCATCATCTCCTGTCTTGGGCATTTCCACTTTCACCACATCCGCACCGAGATCCGCCATGACCATAGTAGCATAGGGGCCGGCCAGCACCCTTGTCAAATCAAGCACCCTGATTCCTTGTAATGACTGTTCCACGAAAACATCCTCCTTAGCGACTAAGATAGTAAAAATAAGTAAAAAAAAACACCTTATTATCCTTAATTAAGATGCTTTTCTAAGATAAGCCATAGGATTCGACCAAAACCGGCCAAATCCTTCCGGTAATTTTTTACAACCCCTTTTAAGATTTATCTTGACATCGCCCTGTTTATAAAAATCAGGTCAAATGCCGCACAAACCAATCCATTGTCTCTTTTAGCCAAGATACCCGCAAAACAGGCCGGCCTTGTCGGTACATTAAATGGTTTCCTGAAGGAAATCTGAGAAAATGAACTTCTTTTTCAAAGTATTTCATGGCCGTAAATAACTGCTCGGACTGCTCAATCGGACAGCGCTGATCTTGTTCTGTATGCATAATTAATAAAGGTGTGTTGATATTTTCCACATGAGTCAGGGGAGATCTGTCTTTCATTTTGTCATTGTCTTTCCAGGGACTACCCAACTGCTCCGCTTCCAGGAAAAAATAACCGATATCCGAAACTCCGGAAAAACTCATGAGATTAGAAAGACAATTCTTCGTCACTGCTGCCGAAAAGCGGTCATTTTGGCTGACGATCCAATTCGTCATATAACCGCCGTAACTAAGTCCCGTGACTCCCAACCGGTCCCTGTCCATGTTTTGCTCTTTGTCTACTAGAACATCCACTGCTTCCATCAAATCTTCATAGTCCCGACCTCCAAAGTCGCCGCAGCAGCCTCGCAAAAATTCCTGACCATATCCCGCACTGCCCCGCGGGTTCAAATAGACAACACCGAATCCTTTGGCAGCCATCAATTGAAACTCGAAATTGAATGCGTTCCCGTATAAGAGATGGGGACCACCGTGTATTGACAAAATCACGGGAAATTTCCCCTTTTCTTCCTCATGGAAAGGTTTCATGAACCAGCCTTGAACCATCTCTTGATCACTTGTTTTAAAAGTAAATTCTTCAGGCATGGCAAGTTTTGCATCTTTTAAAAACTGTTCATTGGCGTTCACGCACAGTTGCCCGAAGCCTGTTTCAGAATAGCAGTCGTAAATTTCCATGGGGCTTGTATGTTCCATGACCGCAACCGCCAATCGGCGGCCGGAAATATCTCCGCTAAACCCGAAAACCGACCCGTTAAAATTCGAAAGAGTACTTACTTCCCCGCCTGTATCGGGCACTTGATAAATTTGTGCAGTTCCTTTTTCAGCTCCCCAAAAGAGGATCTTGCCCGACTGAGTCCATACCGGCTGAGCCGGCATAAATCCATGGAGCAAATCGCTTTGGACTGGGATGTGAACAGAAACCATGTGATTTGAATTGAGGCATTCTCCTTTCTCGTCTTCTATGCACATCCTATGCAGACTGGGGATCGTGGCCGAAGTGGCATAAGATAGATCATCATACCAAAAATAGGCCAAACAGCAGCTGTCCGGAGACCAAACGGGATAGGCTGCAGCACCATCTCCCTTAACCAACCTCTTTTCTGTTCCTTCCTCCACATCATAAAGGAACAAATCGGCTGCATTGGCCGCTCTAAAAGGAGTCATCTCTTTTTCTGCTTTGTGCCTGCTTGTATAGGCGATATAGCGGCCGTTCGGCGACCAGACAGGCGTAACTGCCATGCGGCTGTAGATATGCTCTTTCTCATTGCTTATCCTAACAGCCTCTTTGGTCTCCATATCCAACAGCCACAGCTGCTTTCTATGACGAGGGAGAAGGCCGCCTATTTCATCAGCTTTATAATATATCTGGTCCACGGGCAACGGCTCATCGCGCAAAGCTTGAGCTTTTTCTGTCTTTTCCTCTTGGCTTGCTTCTTTTAAAAGTGCCTCCGGGTCATCCTCTTCATGATCACACCCGCAAAGCAATAGTATTTTGGTTCCATCGGGAGACCAGGAAAAATTCGAAACACCATGAAGCATAGTGGTCAGCTGTCTAGGCTCCCCTAATGTCTCTGATGTAAGCCAAACTTGTTTACTTCCGGATCGAGAGCTCAAGTAAGCAAGCTTTGTCCCGTCATAAGCCCAAGAAGGCCTTTGCCCGTCTGATACCACACACCTGCTTTGTCCATTCTCTTCATAGACATAAATCCCCGTTCTATACTCTTTGCTTTTTGGATCTATTCTCGTCTGCACATAGGCAATACGGTTCCCATCGGGCGCCATCTGCGGATCCGAAATAAAGCGCAGCTTAAAAAGATCCTTTGCTGCTAACTGATGTTTTCCCAAAGAAATACCCCCTCGCCGTGTCTTTAGACAGTCACCTTTGAAACAACTTCAATGCCGTTGCCCAGCAAAGAATGCAAAAACACTACGTGGATCAAATCGGCTTGATGCAGTCCCCCGTCATCAAAAGTATTTACTGCCGGCATGGGGACAATAACCCGATTATCTCTTTCCCGGGCGATGCTGTAGGTTCTTATGGTCGTTGCAAACTGATAAACACAAATATCGGTCGCGTTGCCCACTACGATCCAGTTTTTGATCTGGTCATTGTCTTTTAGCCATTTAAGAAATTTCGGCTCATGAAATCCGTTCGTCGAACGTTTGGGTATACGCTCATATCCCCCGATTTCTTTTATTTCATCTACAATCTCGCTTTCTGATGTTCCTTCCACACTGTGGGGCGGATAGCTTTCAAATTCAGGACTTTCGGGGGGGTGAGAGTCTGCAAAAGCCAAAACCGGTATTGATTTTTCTTTGCAAGATTTCACCAACCGGGCTACTTCCGGGATAATCGCTTCGACACGAGGACTTTGCAGGGGACCCTCTCGAGCAAAACCGTTGATCATATCCATCACAGCCAACACCGTTTCATCGGGCTTTACATCGTTTAGGGAAAGATCCTCCAAGTCCTCCAGCACCTGCACCATTCCAGCCAATGTCTTGTTCGCCTTATCCAACACATTTTCTTTAGACAGCATTGAACTCCCTCCCACATGAGATTGTCTTCATTACGTATTCATGAAACCAAAAATACTTCCTGCCCAAAGATAAACCCTTCTTGATCGCTTAGTAATAGGAAAACCAGATCTTTGCCTTCTCGAGCCGCCGATAGAGTCTATTTTCGTGAGTTCTCTCTCTTTTGGTGATAAACATCCTAGAAAGAAACTCCCACAAAAAAACCCATCCCCCGATAAGTGTTCCTTCTTTGAGAATAGATGCAATCATCGCTGGTCCGGGCCAAGAAGTTATCAAATAACCGCTTATCATAAACAAAGCAGCCATTAGAAGATAGAAGTAGGCTCTGTTTTTTTGATCAGTGTTCATCCGTGTTGAGCGCTCGGCAAGATAGTAATAATAATATCGATAGGACAAGTCCAGCATGCGTTCCTTCTTCTCGTCTTTTTTATCTTTAGGCAGATGAAGCAGCACGCCTAGATCGTAGTGTAGAGGAATATCATCAGAAGAACCCAACAAAAAATCGCTAAAAGTGCTGTTCATTGCACGCTTTTCGAAAGGAGCGGGATCCCAAGGATCATGAACATCGTCGTAATCATACAGAGATACTTCGATTATGTACCTATTCGAATTTTCTTCCACTTGGTATATGTTTTTAAAATAATTTTTGCCTTTAGGGAACTTCACTTAAACAACACCTCAATCCAAAAACTTTTGTATCTCCACGAGATATCCGTTCGGATCCTTAACGAAAAAATGGTAAATATTGTATTTTGCGTTGACAATTCGCTCTTCTTCAATCGGATACTGCTTTTCTGTGCGAATTTTGTGATACACCTTATCCACACTTTCCGTAAGTAAAGTGATAATGGGACTTCGCTTTCCCTGCACCACTTCTAGATGGGTACAAAAACCTACATGCGCTCCCGGTCGAACTTGATAAATTCTACAATTTCCCTGGTCCTTAAAAAGCGAAAGCCCGAGCAATCCTTCGTAAAACTCACTGGTTGCTTCTAAGTCATTGGTCCCGAAAAAAGGAATGATACCACCATAGCTGCTTTCCATAAAAACGCCTCCTCTTTATCTTTTCTTGCGGCGGTTATATCGCAAAAATTGACTTCACAATAAGTAATTTCTACTTATTCTTTGTTTTTCCTACACTCTAAACGTTCAAAACCTTCGATTAAAAGCTTACTTTGCCGCACTTCCCATCTTTAGTAAAAAAACAAGAAAACTTCCCTCATCTTCATCCATAGAATATACCCAAAGCGACCCTGCGTTCATAAACCCGCCGAGTCGCCTAATAGCAAACCTTCACTATTTTTTCTTAAGCTTATTCACCCAAAACTTCCTTTTCCAATTCTAAGGGGGACAGTTGTTTATCGCCTTTAAAAGCTCTCATATTCCCGCCTGAAATTTCATCGATTAAAGCCACTTGCCCGTCCTCGATTCTCCCGAATTCAAACTTGATGTCATACAATTCAATCCCGTGCTGCTGCAGTTCTTCTTTGACAATATGCCCGATCCTCTTAGTCAAATCTACTAGTTCTTCATATTCTTCTTCCTTTAAAAGGCCCAGCATTTCTAACGCCTCTTTTGTTATGGGCGGATCTCCTCTTTCGTCATCTTTGAGCGTGATTTCCACAAAAGCATCCAGGGACTGTCCTTCTTCTGCATACATTCCATATCTTCTCATGAAACTGCCCACGGCCCGGTATCGGCAAATCACTTCAAGCCCTTCCCCGAATGACTCCGCGGGTTTCACCGTCATGGTGGCTTTTTCTAAGTCGGCCTCCACATAATGAGTAGGGATCCCTTTCTCCCTTATTTTTTCAAAAAAATGCTTGGTAAGCTTCAATCCAGCTCTTCCGGCCCCTTCGATGGTCAGTCCTACTTGGTTTGAACCCGGATCAAACACACCATCTTTCCCTGTTGCATCGTCTTTAAAAAGGAGCTGAAAGTAGCCGTTTTCTAAATCATACACATCCTTTGTTTTCCCTTGATACACTCGTTTCATCCTCCATCCTCCCTCCTTTTTCTCATCTATATCCAATGTATCTCTTTTTTTCGAGAATCATTCCTGCCACATGTTTATCTCATATCTTTGATGAAATCTGGCGATCCTCATCAAATAAAATAAAGATCTTTACTAGGATACTGAGGCTCACAGGTTAGATTTACTCCCAGTGTTCTCAATACCCCTTCATCAGCTTGATTAAGCATGGCCGACGAATGGGCCTCACAGTCTTTAAGAGAAGCCAGTTTGGTCATCGCCATCTGTGCAGTCGGATTCGTCGCCGCACTGATGCTTAACGCAATTAATATTTCTTCAAGATTCAGCATCGAATCTTTGTTGCCCAAAACCTTTTCCTTCAATTCCAATATGGGCTCCAATGCGATAGGCGACACCAAATGAATTTCATCTGCTATCCCTGACAGTACTTTGATTGAATTAAGCACCAGGCTAGAAGGAGCATTCATCAAAGAGGAGGCTTTGCCGGTAACCATACTGCCGTCTTCTAATTTCATGGCCATAGCCTGAGCAGAATCCTTTTCTGCTTTTGTTAAAGCAGGTGTAACCACTTCCCGGTCTTCTGGTCTCAGATTCAATTCTTTCATAAGCATATCTACCCTTTGTGCCACTCCAATATCAACCAACCCCTGTTTGTAATCGCACCACACTTTATAATACCTGCGGATGATCTCTTGGCGACCGGCTTCTTTGATAACTGCATCATCGGTAATGCCGTATCCGGCCATATTGACACCCATATCCGTAGGGGATTCGTAATGATAATCATTTTCGGTTATCCTCGCCAAAATATTCCTGATTACCGGAAACATTTCGATATCCCGATTATAATTTACGGTTGTTGTCCCGTAAGCATCGAAATGAAAAGGATCAATCATATTTACGTCTTTTAGATCTGCTGTTGCCGCCTCATACGCTAAATTCACAGGATGCTTCAAGGGCAGATTCCAAATAGGAAAAGTCTCAAATTTAGCATACCCGGCCCGCGCACCCCGTTTATGTTCATGGTAAAGCTGAGATAAGCATGTAGCTAATTTCCCGCTTCCCGGACCTGGCCCGGTGACAATCACTAACGGCTTTTGGGTCTGAATATATGAATTTGCTCCGTATCCATTTTCGCTGACGATCATTTCCATATCCGTAGGGTATCCTTTGATTAAAGTGTGGATATATGTCTTGATCCCGCGCCTTTCAAGCCTCTTATGGAAAATATCGGCCGAAGGCTGTCCTGTATATTGGGTAATAACAACGCTGTTAACGTCAATTTCCCACGCCCTGAGACGATCGATAAGCCTCAAAACATCCAAATCATAAGTGATGCCAAAATCGGCTCTCATCTTTTTTCGTTCAATGTCTCCGGCATTAATCGTAAAAATAACTTCTGCTTTTTCTCTCAGCGTATGGAGAAGTTTCACTTTGGCATTCACATCAAATCCGGGCAGCACCCGGGCCGCATGATAATCATCAACCAGTTTTCCTCCAAACTCAAGGTAGAGCTTATTATCAAATTTTGCTATTCTTTTCAATATTTCTTCTGTCTGCTTTTGAATATACTTTTCATTATCAAAACCTCTCTTCATATGCCTACCTCCACTCTCATTAACTCCGCCTCCGTCCGTAATCATACCATTTTCAATATCGCAAAACAACCTGCCGCTCGCATTTTCTATACTTTCTGCCCCTTATTCATCTTTGTTGTATACGATTTTTCCTCCGACTACCGTCATGTTCACTTCTATCTTATCGATCTCTTCGGGAACAGCCCTTGGATCCTCGGACAAAACCGTAAAATCAGCAAGCTTACCTGTCTTAATATTTCCTTTTATATTTTCTTCAAAGGTGGAATAAGCACTGCCCAAAGTATATATTTTCAGTGCATCTTCCACCGACAGCTTCTCTGAAGGTTGGAAAACCATGCCGGGGACACTGTCTACCTGCCTATTGACTGCATTGTGAATTCCAAGTAGCGGTTCAATACGGTCAACAGGGCAGTCAGACCCGCCTGCCACTTCAATGCCGTACTCAAGCATCGAACGCCAGGCATAAGTCATCTTTGCTCTTTGGGGTCCCAAAAACTCTTCCACTCTACGTCCATTCAAGGACACAAACCTTGGTTGGATATCCGCCCCAACTCCTAGCTTTTTGGTGCGTTCCAACATTTTTTGATCCACAAGAGTAAAATGGATCAACCTGTGCCGGGCATCAGCACGAAATTTTTTGTCCTGTGCTTTTTCCATCGCATCCAGACAAGCATCACTTGCTGCATCGCCAATCACATGGATGCCTACCTGCATCCCCGCCTCATGTCCCTTCCAAACCCATTGATCCAAGCTCTCATGAGTATGGACGGGCAGACCGTAGTTTTCAGGTTCGTTTTGATATGGCTTTTTAACATGTCCTGTTCTTGCTCCCAACGAACCATCTTGAACTAGCTTCAGCGCTCCAATTCTCACTTTCTCATCACCATCGAAAGTTTTTAAACCCAATGAAAGCAGCTCGTCCAGCGCATCCTGATAGACCAATAAATTGACTCTCAGCACAGGACCGTCTTCTTTCCATATCTCTTTATAGATAGCCAAACATTCTTCGATACGCTCGATCAAATTCCCGCGGATATCATCGGTTGTAACTGATGTCAGTCCGCAAGATACAGCTTTCTCGATCGCCGTTTTGATCATCTCTTTTCTTTCTCCGTGAGTTGGCTTAGGTGCTTTTTTGGTAAATAAAAGTTTCGCTGTCTCCTTGAGGATTCCGGTAGGCTCACCTGTTTGTGTATCTTTATCGACTTTTCCCCCTTCTGGATCGGGAGTATTCTGATCGATTTCTGCCAATGCCAGCGCTTGACTATTTACGACCATAACATGACCACAAACTCTAGATAATGCCACAGGGTGGTCAGGGGCCGCTTCATCTAGATCAAACCGATCTAAAAAACGGTTTTCTGCAAATAAGGTTTGATCCCATCCCCTGCCCATAATAACCTGCCCGGGCGGCGTCTCTTTTGCTTTTTCCTTTACCTTTTGCTTAATCTCCTCTATGGACTGAACGCCTCCCAACATAACCCATGTTAAGGCCTGTCCATAGACATAAAGATGAAGATGGCTATCGTTAAATCCGGGGACAACCACCTGCTGATCCCAATTTACCTGTCGGGTTTTAGGACCCACCCACTTATTCATCTCTTCTTCTGCTCCTACTGCGGCGATTTTACCGTCGATCACCGCCACTGCTTCTGCTTCAGGCTTATGATCATCCAAAGTAATCACTCTGCCGTTGATAAAGACCGTATCCGCTGTTCTCATAACCATCATCGCTCCTTTTTCTCAGCGTTTCCGTTAACTCATCTGCCGGATGTTTCCACTGCCAATCTTGCCGCATAAATATTTTCTTCTGGC
>SLNR01000060.1 GCA_007132905.1 Candidatus Sumerlaeota bacterium
GCCGGATTTGAGGTTATAACCGCCTCAGACGGGCTGGAAGGGTGGAACAAGGCAAAAAAAGAGATCCCCGACTTGCTCGTATTGGATATCATGCTTCCTGAACTAGATGGGCTGGATGTTTTTCGCAGAGTAAGAAACGAGGGAGCCACCCATCACATTCCCGTTCTTTTTTTAACCGCCCGGCGTGAAGAAATTGATCGGGTAATTGGCTTAGAGCTCGGTGCCGACGATTATGTCACCAAGCCTTTCAGTCCAAGAGAACTTACAGCTCGGATTAAGGCGATATTGCGGCGATATGGACAAGATCAAACCAAATTAGATGTTGGGAATAACGAAAATAAGATTGTCATGGGTGAGCTTGAGATGGATATGCACCGGCACGAAGTATTGATAAAAGGAAAGTCCATTGATCTGACTGCCAAAGAGTTTGAACTTTTACTGTTATTGGCTTCCAATCCCGGTCGCGTATATAGTCGCGAAATACTGTTGGAAAAACTATGGGGTTATGATTACTATGGCGATACTAGAACAGTGGATGTGCACATCAGGCATATAAGAAAAAAGATCGAAGAAGACCCCGCTGCTCCAGAGTGCATTTTGACAGTTCGAGGGGTAGGATACAAGTTTACGGAGAAAAAAGATGATTAAGAGCCCGAAAAAAAAAGCCCTAATTCTATTCGGTGTTGGTCTGTTGATCTTACTGATCGTTATGGGGTCTATTTTGGTTTTTGCGGGCTCTTTTTATGTGCGTCTGCGCCATAAAGAAGGCTCCATACAAGAGGCTGAAAGAATAAAAGAAGTGATCTTTCATCTCAAGCAGCAAGAAGAAGATATTGTTTCATATATTGAAGATGCAAATCTTATTCGGAATGGAACTATTTGGCTGATTGACCAGGATCAAGAGGTGTTTGCTGGAGAGGGGCTATTCCCTGAAGAAGCTGCAAGAGAAGCTTTAGACGGAGAAGTTTTTTTTCAAACAGAAACTTTCTTGGAAGGCGGTGTTTATCATACCGTAACGGCTGTCCCCGTTATCGAAGACAATCTCATACAGGGAGCACTGGTGACGGCTGTTCCCGGACGAGCTTTTTACGACTTGACAGAGTGGTTGGTAAAAATGGCGGTAGTGTCCATAACTGTTTTTGCGGCCGTTGCGGCAGTACTTCATTTTTGGGCTATGGAAGAACACAGTAGATCCTTTAAAGACTTGGCAGACAAAGTCTTTGCAGCCGGCACGGGCAAATCAGTTCATTGGCCTGAACAAAATAGGGATGACCTAGGTAAGCTGGTAAATGCGCTTACTTATCTGCAGGAATATCATCAAAGAGAAGAGACGAAGCTCAGCAGTGAAAAAGACAGGCTGGAGAAACTGTTAGATAAGATTAAAACTGGTGTGTTTTTGGTTAATGAACAAGGAAGGGTTCAGCAGATAAATCCGGCGGCAAGAGATATGTTAGGCGTTGAAAACGGAAGAGGCCAAGGTGAACCAATCTTGGAGATCATCAAAGATTACGATTTAAAACAAAAGATTGAAACCGCTTTGGAAAAGAAAGAGGAAATGACTTATGAAATAAAAATTATTCTGCCGACAGAGAGAATATTGGAAACCCATGTTACACCACTTGAAACAGAAAATAAAACACCATCTTCTGTTGTGATGGTCGTCCTGCAGGATATTACTGCATTTCAAAAACTGGCTCAAATGCGTTCAGATTTTGTGGCGAATGTCTCTCATGAGCTTCGCACTCCCTTGACTTCAATTAGGGGTTTTGCGGAAACGATCATTGAGGAAGGTTTTGAGGATGAAAAATCCGCAAAACACTTTATAAATATCATAAAACAGGAAGCTGATCGCTTAACAAGACTGATTGATGATTTATTGGATTTATCCCGCATCGAATCGGGGGAAGTGCGTATGAGTTATAAAAAGACCAACCTTAATAATCTAATCTCAGAGACATTGGAAAAATTGCATTCTCAGCTTGACAAGGCAAGCATTGAACTTCATGTCGATATGCCAAAAGAAACAATATTATTAACGGCCGACCCCGATAGAATCAGCCAGGTGTTAATCAATTTTATCGATAACAGCATGAAGTATACCCATAGAAATGGTAAAATATGGGTAAGGGTCAAGGAAGAAGAACAAACGGTTCAGGTGGAAGTGGAAGATAATGGCGTAGGCATTCCTTCCCAGGATTTGGATCGAATTTTTGAACGTTTTTACCGGGTCGACAAAGCTAGAACAAGGCGTTCCGGGGGGACAGGGCTTGGGCTTGCGATTGTAAAACATATCGTTGAAGCACATGGCGGCCGGGTCTTTGTGAACAGCACCCCTGGAAAAGGTACTACTTTCGGTTTTCTGCTGCCTAAAGACTAAGAAAGAGTTAACCAAAAATTAATCAAATCTTAATAAATAGCTTATGTTTGCAAGATACAATAGACAGTGAATAATGATATTGTTTTCGGGCAGGACCCAACAAGGAAGGCAGGAACGAAGATGGAGATTGCATTTGGATTTGTAGGCGGTCTTGGGCTTTTTATCATGGGCATGAAAATCATGGGCGATGGACTGCAGAAGGCTGCCGGGGAGAGAATGAGGCGTCTATTAGAGGTGCTCACCACCAACCCTTTTATGGGTGTTTTGGTAGGGGCTTTGGCCACAGTTACGGTGCAGAGTAGCAGTGCCACCACGGTAATGGTGGTGGGTTTTGTTAATGCAGGGCTTATGAGTTTAAAGCAGGCTATTGGCGTCATCATGGGGGCAAACATTGGAACCACCGTAACGGCTCAAATTATTGCTTTTCGACTAGAACATTATGCACTTCCGGCCATTGGTCTGGGTGTTTTTCTTCATTATTTCAGCAGAGGAAGGGGCCCAAAATATTTTGGGCAGATTCTCATGGGTTTTGGGGTTTTGTTTTTGGGTATGGGAACGATGTCTCAAGCGATGATCCCGCTTCGGGAATCTCCCCTCTTTGTGAATTTGATCACTGGGGTGGGAAGAAATCCGTTCTTGGGGGTTTTGGTTGGTTTTGCTTTTACGGGCATCGTGCAGAGCAGTTCAGCTACGATTGGGGTACTGCAGGCACTTGCAGGACAAGGACTTATTAGTATGAGCGTGGCTTTGCCTATTCTTTTTGGTGAAAATATCGGTACTTGTGTGACGGCCATGTTGTCGAGTTTGGGAACATCGGTGAATGCCAGAAGAGCGGCTTTGGCACATCTGATCTTTAACTTGGTTGGGGCGATAGTTTTTATTATCCTGCTGCCGGTGATGATACGATACATCTCTTTGACAGCTGCTGATGCTATGCGGCAGATTGCCAATGCCCATACGGTTTTCAATGTAGCGAATACAGTCATACAGTTCCCGGCTATTGCTCTGCTCCATCATATCGTAAAGCATTGGTGCCCGGTGAGGACATTATCATCGAAAGGGGGACTAGGTATATTGATAAGCGATTGATGCAGACTCCGGCGGTAGCACTGGGACAGGCTCAAAAGGAAATTGTCAGAATGGGCAGGATGGCTTTGGAATCAATGGAAGATGCTAAAAGAGGTTTTATTGAAGAAGATAGTCAGCTGGTTGATAATGTGTTAAAACGCGAAGAGGTGTTAAACGATTTAGAAAAAGAAATAGTCGATTTTCTAGTGATTTTATCCCAACAGCCAGTTAGGGAAGAGCAGAATGAAAAGATCAATATCTTACTTACGATTGTCAATGATATTGAACGAGTCGGGGATCATTTAGAAGATATCGCTGACTTTGCTATCGAAAAAAAGGAGAACAGGCTGCCGTTTTCCGGCTATGCGGTGGAGGAATTAGAATACATGTTTTCGAAAGTGAAGAATCTTTATGCCTCGGCGCTAGAGACACTCGAAAAAGACGACCCGCAAATGGCGCGGGAGCTGCTGCCTTTTGAAGATGAGATCGACCAAATAGAGAAGGATTTGAGAAAAAGCCATATTCAGCGTCTTCATGAGGGAAAATGCTTCACTGCCAGTGGAGTCATATTCTTGGATGTGGTCAACTACTTAGAGAGGATTGGAGATCATTCCACCGTCATTGCCGCGGCCGTGATGGGGGAATTCTAAAAGATCAGGCGCTTTTGCTTTCTGTTTAAGGGCAGGAACTTTCTGGCAGATGAAGAAAAAGAAAATGAAGGTAAAAATGAGCTTGATAAAGGGGAGATGATAAAATGAAGGCGAAAGTGGGAATCAATGGATTTGGGCGTATAGGCCGTTGTGCTTTCCGGGCGGCTGCTGACTATGCTGACCTAGAAGTGGTGGCCGTTAATGATCTAACCGATCCAAAAACGATTGCACACCTATTAAAATATGATTCGGTATACGGCCAGTTTGACGCAGAGGTAAAGGCAGAAAACGGCAATGTGTATGTAGATGGACGAGAAGTGAAAGTATTTGCCCAAAAAGACCCAAAAGATATTCCTTGGGAAGATCTAGGAGTTGATATTGTTCTAGAATGTACGGGGGTATTTCGCGATCGTGACAAGGCTTCTCTTCATTTAGAAGCAGGGGCGGAAAAAGTGATTATTTCTGCGCCGGCCAAAGAAGAAGATATCACGATTGTATTGGGTGTCAACGAAGATAAATACGATGATGCGGAGCATCATATTATCTCGAATGCTTCTTGTACGACCAACTGTTTGGCGCCTACGGTAAAAGTCCTGCATGACCGTTTTGGTGTGGAGCGAGGATTAATGACGACAATCCACGCCTATACGAATGATCAAGCCCTTTTGGATGTGGGGCATAAAGATTTGAGGAGAGCGAGAGCTGCGGCTTTGTCTATCATTCCTACGACCACGGGAGCTGCCAAAGCTATTTCATTAGTGATACCGGAACTAAAAGATAAACTCAATGGTTTTTCCCTGAGAGTCCCGACCCCGACGGTATCTACGGTCGATCTGGTGGTTGATCTCAAGACAAAAGCAACTGCAGAGGAGATCAATCAGGCTTTCGAACAAGAAGCCAAAGGCTCTCTTAAGGGAATCTTGGATATTACTTATGAACCGCTGGTGTCAGCAGATTTTAAACAAAACACAAATTCCTCAATTATCGATGGTTTGTCGACTATGGTGATGGAGGATAACATGGCCAAAGTGATTGCCTGGTATGACAATGAATGGGCCTACGCAGTACGACTGCTCGATTTAGCGCAGTATATTTCTTCTGCTCGCTAAGAAAGAGAGGGATCAGGATGGAGAAAAAAACAGTCCGCGATATGAACCTAGCCGGTAAAAAAGTCCTGGTGCGGGTTGATTTCAATGTGCCTATTGACAGTCAGGGCATTATTGCTGATGATAAGAGGATTAGAGAAGCTGTCCCTACAATTGAATATATTTGCCGTAAAGGCGGGCGTGTGATTCTCATTTCGCATCTAGGCAGACCTAAAGGAAAGATTGTTTCCAAGTTTCGTTTGGATCCGGTGGCAGAGCGCTTATCGAAAATACTTGGGAAAAAGGTGGTCAAATGCGATGATGCACTAGGTTTTAAGGTAAAAGAGGCGATCGGGGCCATGAAAAACGGCGAGGTCGTTTTACTTGAAAATATCCGTTTTTATGCAGAAGAAGAAGAAAATGATGCAGAATTTGCGCAGCAGCTGGCCAGCATGGGAGAGATTTATGTAAATGATGCTTTTGGGGCGGCGCATCGGGCCCACGCTTCCACGGAAAAAATTGCGTCTTATCTTCCTTCCGGAGCTGGTCTGTTGATGGAAAAGGAAATTTCTGTGATGCAGAGCGTTTTGTCTGAACCGAAAAGGCCCTTTGTAGCGGTGATCGGCGGTGCGAAGGTGTCGGATAAAATTGGAGTTTTAGAAAACTTGCTTGATAAGACAGATGTTTTAATCATCGGAGGCGGTATGGCCAACACATTTTTAAAGGCCAAAGGGTACCAAGTGGGAAGTTCTCTTCTCGAAGAGGATAAAGTAAAGACTGCCTCAGATCTTTTGGCCCGGGCAGAAAATATTGGCAGAGAGGTTTTTCTCCCTTCTGATGTGGCTATCGGAAAAGGAATTGACGATTCCTCCCAAGTACAGATGGTGCAGGCTGACTGCATTCCTGAGGGATGGATGGCTTTAGACATCGGGCCAAAAACGCAAAAAAAATATGCTGAAATGGTCATGAAAGCAGCTACAGTAATTTGGAATGGCCCAATGGGTGTTTTTGAACAAGAAGCATTTGAGAAGGGGACAAAAGCTATAGCAGAAGCCATCGCCAGATCAGAGGCTGTTTCTATTGTCGGCGGAGGCGATTCGGCCGCGGCCGTTGAGAAATTTGGCCTGGCCGACAAAATGACTCATGTGTCTACCGGTGGAGGAGCTTCTTTAGAGTTAATGGAAGGGAAAATCTTACCCGGAATTGCGGCCTTAGATAATAAATAGATAAAAAGGGATAAGTTACTGGGAGTGGTGTAATGAAACGAAAAATAATTGCAGGTAACTGGAAAATGTTTAAAACCATTTCCGAATCAATGGATTACATAAAGGAATTTCCTTTGGAAGGGATGCCGGCATTGGATGTGGATGTTGTTTTATGTCCTAATTTTTTATCCGGTGCTGTGTTGGCTGGACATGATAAATTAAATCAGGCCGGCGTGTACCTAGGTGCTCAAAACGGTCATTGGGCAAAAGAAGGAGCTTATACAGGAGAAGTCTCCATGGCTATGATAGCAGAAGCGGGATGTCGGTATGTCATCGTAGGGCACTCAGAGCGGCGAATGCAGGCAAATGAAAAGGATGAAACCGTACAGAAAAAAGTGAAAGCGGCGATTGATAACAAGTTAATTCCCATTCTTTGTGTCGGGGAGACGAAAGAAGAAAGAGATCAGCAAAAAACGGAGGAAGTGATCGAAAAGCAGATCAAAGTGGGTTTAGAAGGTATTTCTTTTCCTGATCCTCATGAACTTGCTGTCGCTTACGAACCGGTATGGGCGATCGGCACCGGCGAGCCGGCCAGCCCTCAAGATGCTATACAGGCGAATAGAAAGATTCGCCATCTGTTAGCTGATTTAGCAGGAAGAAAATGGGCCCAAGAAGCACGAATCTTGTACGGAGGAAGCGTAAAGCCTGAAAACATCGGCTCGTTTTTGCAAGAAGACGAGATTGATGGCGCCTTAATAGGGGGGGCAAGTCTTGATCCGCACGCCTTTAAGGATATGGTGAGGACGGCATCTAAAAGGAGGTTTTAAAGTGGGCGGCAGTGTTGATCAGCTGATGCTCGTGATTGTGGACGGCTGGGGCTTGAGAGAAGAGAAAGCCGGCAATGCCGTGAAAATGGCGAGAACACCTCACTTGGACAGATTCCTGGCCGCCTATCCCTCTACCCAATTGACAGCTTCGGGAGAGGCTGTTGGCTTGATGGCCGGCCAGATGGGAGATTCGAATGTGGGACATTTAAATCTAGGGGCCGGACGGATTGTATACCAGGATTTGGTAAGGATCAGCCAGGCTATAAAAGACGGGGAATTAAAAAAAAATAAAGTTATTCAAAGAGCCCTTGAGGAAGCAAAAGAAGAAGGGAAAAGCCTCCATTTGATGGGACTTTTATCCGACGGAGGAGTCCACAGCCACATAGAACATTTATTTGGCCTGCTTGATCAATGTCAAAGCCAGGATATTGATTCTGTATATGTCCATGCTTTTCTTGATGGTCGTGATGTGCTGCCCAAGAGTGCAGACACATACATTAAGGCCTTAGAGGCAAAACTAGAAAATTATAAGGGGGCCAAACTGGCGACGGTAATGGGACGTTATTACGCAATGGACCGAGATAATCGTTGGGATCGAATTGAGAAAGCGTACCATGCTATGACTGAAGGGGTCGGTCGCAAGACAGAAACAGGCAGGGATGCAGTGGCACAAGCCTACCAGGCCGGGGAAACGGACGAATTTGTTTATCCGACGGTTATTGTCGATGATGAGGAAAAGCCGACCGGCACAATAAAAGCAAAAGATGTCATTTTGTTTTTTAATTTTAGAGCCGATCGGGCGAGGGAAATAACCAGGGCTTTTATAGAAAAAGAGTTTGAGAGAATTTCACGTCCATCGGGTTTTCTAGATGTTCATATGGTGTGCATGACTGAGTATGATAAAACGATTGATGCTCCGGTAGCTTTTTTGCCTAAATACATTCAGAACTCGCTGGGTGAGGTGTTGAGCAGGGAAGGAAGGCTGCAGTTGAGAATTGCCGAGACAGAAAAATATGCGCATGTAACTTTTTTTTTCAATGGAGGACAAGAAGAGCCGTTTTCTAAAGAGGAGCGTTTTTTAGTTCCCTCTCCGCCTGTATCCACTTATGATCTAGTACCGCAGATGAGTGCTCATGGAGTTAAAAACAAATTGATCTCCTCATTGAGAGAGGGAAAATACCAAGTATATATTGTTAATTTTGCGAATTTGGATATGGTAGGGCACAGCGGAAATTTCCCTGCCACTGTAAAAGCGGCGGAAACTGTGGATCAATGTGTGGGCGAAATAGCAGAAGAGATGGCGCTGCAAAAAGGATGCATGCTGCTCGTCTCCGATCACGGAAATGCAGAAGATATGATTGAAAATGGAACCGGGAAACCTTACACCTCCCATACTTCCAATGCGGTCCCCTTTGTACTGGTGGACCAAAGATTTCGGTACTGCCGCTTAGCGGAAGGGATTTTGGGTGATGTGGCGCCGACCATATTGGATATTCTGAATATAGAAAAGCCGGCAGAAATGACGGGGCATTCCCTTTTGCGCTGTGACTAAAGAACAGGAGGAGTAAGCATGAGTAGTGTTATTAGTGTCCATGGAAGGGAAATTTTAGATTCCCGAGGCAATCCGACCGTTGAAGTCGAGGTGGCCCTCGATAACGGGATCTGGGGACGGGCGTCAGTTCCATCGGGGGCTTCCACCGGGATTCATGAAGCGGTGGAGATTCGGGATAAGGAAGAAAAACGCTATTTGGGCAAAGGAGTTAAAAAAGCAGTAGATCATGTAAATTCAGTAATTGCGCCAGAGATTTTAGGGATGCATGCAACAGATCAAACAGCTGTTGATAGCCTTATGATCGAGCTGGACGGTACAGGGAACAAATCCCGTTTGGGTGCCAATGCCATCTTGGGTGTGTCGTTGGCGGTGGCAAAAGCGGCGGCAGCTAGCTGCGATCTTCCCCTTTACCAATACATAGGTGGTTTCAATGCAAAACTACTGCCGGTTCCTATGATGAATATCCTCAATGGAGGGGAACATGCCGACAATAATATTGATATCCAAGAATTTATGATTATGCCTGTTGGGGGGAATTCTTTTCAAGAAGGGCTGCAGATGGGTACCGAAGTATTTCATGCTTTGAAGTCGGTTTTAAACGAAAAAGGGCTGGGAACGGGCGTTGGAGATGAAGGCGGTTTTGCTCCCAATCTCTCTTCGAACGAGGAAGCTATCGAGATTATCCTAAAAAGCATTGAAAAGGCAGGGTATAAAGCGGGAGATGAGATTTGTTTGGCTTTAGATCCGGCCGCTACCGAGTTTTTTTATGAAGGGAGATATGAGTTAAAAGGCGAGGGAATTTCTATGAACTCTTCTCAGATGGTGTCGTTTTACAGAAACTGGGTAGATTCATACCCTATTTTATCCATCGAAGATGGATTGGCGGAAGATGATTGGGAAGGTTGGATCGAACTTACTGAAAGCTTAGGAAAGCGCGTGCAAATTGTTGGGGACGATTTATTTGTCACAAATACCCGGCGGTTAAAAGAGGGTATTGAGAAAAAAGCGGCCAATTCCATACTCATTAAGTTGAATCAAATTGGAACGTTAACCGAAACAATGGAAACGATTCAGATGGCCCAAAAAGCCGGATTTACATCGGTAATATCTCACCGGTCCGGAGAAACAGAAGATACTACGATTGCTGATTTAGCGGTGGCGGCAGGAAATGGTCAGATTAAAACGGGTGCTCCTTCCCGAACCGACCGAGTGGCCAAATACAATCAGCTGCTTAGGATCGAAGAAGAACTTGCGCCGTTTGGATTATATGGAGGAAGAGAGATTTTTTCATTTTAAAGCGGGTAATGGTTTTTTGGTTCTCTTTATTGTTATTTTTATTGGGTTGTGCTAGAATAACCCTGTTGACTTTATTTTCCCGGACAGGAGGTGGCGTGGTTGCTGCGGACGGTGTTAACAACTTTACATTTTTTAATATCAATTGGACTGATTGCTAGTATTTTGCTGCAGTCCGGACGCAGTGCCGGCCTGGGCGCGATTTCTGGTGGTGCAGAGACCTTTTTTGGAAAGAAAAAGGGTTTGGATGATCTTTTTGGAAAGCTGACCATAGGATTTGCCGCGGCTTTTATGGCATTTGCTCTAATACTAACTATTGTTGATTAGTGCTTTGATTCTATAACACTAATTTTACTGTGAGACGGGTGGATGCCCGTCTCACAAAGATGTCAAGATGTAATTTTTGGTCCATTAATAGTCATATCATACAGGAGGAGAGGTATATGGACGCATTTGTTTTGATTGCAGTGGCAGCTGGAATTGTGGCTTTGGTTTTTGCTTATATTCTGATAGGCCGGATTAATAGAAGTGACGAGGGAACGGATCGTATGAAAGAAATTGCCCATGCGATTCACGAAGGGGCAATGGCTTTTATGGGGAGAGAATATCGAGCATTGGCTTTTTTCGTTCTAATTCTGTTTATCGTGCTTGCGGTCGTAATGAAATGGCAGACATCCGTTGCTTTTCTAGCCGGGGCTGTATGTTCGGGTTTGGCCGGCTATATCGGCATGAACGTGGCTACAAAAGCCAACGTAAGAACTTCGCAGGCAGCCAATGAAGGCATCAATAAAGCTCTCGGAGTTGCTTTTTCAGGAGGAGCCGTTATGGGCATGTCGGTGGTTGGTTTAGGATTGGTTGGTTTAGGTATTGTCTATATTGTTTTTCGAGAGCCTGAAATCGTGAATGGTTTTGCTCTGGGAGCTAGTTCGATTGCCTTGTTCGCTCGAGTAGGTGGAGGAATCTACACAAAAGCGGCTGATGTGGGCGCTGATTTGGTGGGTAAGGTGGAAGCCGGTATTCCAGAAGACGACCCGCGAAATCCGGCTGTTATTGCGGATAATGTGGGAGATAATGTAGGCGATGTGGCCGGTATGGGAGCGGATTTGTTCGAATCATACGTAGGAGCGATTATTGCGTCCATTGCTATAGGAGTCGTTCAGTTTGGGTTTCCCGGGGTGGCGCTGCCCTTTGCATTGGCAGCTTCGGGAGTGGGGGCTTCTATTATAGGAACTTTCTTTGTCAAGACGGGAGAAGGGGCAAGTCCAAGTAAGGCTTTACAAAACGGAACCTTAATAAGCGGGCTTTTAGTTCTGGTGGCTTCGTTTTTCTTATCTAGATTCATTATTGGAGAGATGGGTCCTTTTTATGCCATCACCTTAGGATTAGTGGTGGGAATCATCATAGGGCAGGTTACCGAATATTATACTTCACCGGATAGAAAACCTGTGCAGGGTATCGCCGAATCTGCTCAGACAGGAGCTGCGACAACTATCATCAGCGGTTTAGCCGTGGGAATGAGAAGCACAGCCGTTCCAATTCTGTTTATTTGTATGGCCATTTTCGGCGCCTATCGATTTGCAGGCTTATACGGTATTGCTTTAGCTGCTGTAGGTATGCTTTCGACAACAGGGATGACGGTGGCCGTGGATGCTTATGGCCCTATTGCGGATAACGCCGGCGGCATTGCCGAAATGGCTGAGATGGACAAAGAGGTTCGAAAGGTCACGGATGAACTTGACGCAGTTGGAAATACAACGGCAGCCATCGGAAAAGGGTTTGCCATCAGTTCGGCGGCTTTGACGGCTTTGGCTTTGTTTTCTGCTTACGCAACAGCAGTAGGGTTAACCGCTGAGCGATTCTCGCTAATCAACCCCGAGGTAATTGTAGGAGTCTTCCTCGGTGCGATGCTGCCCTTCTTATTTTCTTCTATGGCTATGGAAGCAGTGGGCAAAGCAGCTTTCCAGATGATTGAAGAAGTTAGAAGACAATTTAGAGAAATTCCGGGGATTATGGAAGGCAAAGCAAAGCCCGATCATGCTCGCTGTGTTGATATTAGTGCGGCGGCCGCTCTAAAAGAAATGATCCTACCTGGCTCCTTAGCGATCGTGGCTCCGCTTTTAGTAGGTCTGGTTCTGGGGAAAAATGCTTTGGGTGGATTGTTGGCCGGAGCGACATCGGCCGGTGTAATGATGGCTATTATGATGGCCAATGCCGGCGGTGCCTGGGATAATGCGAAAAAATACATTGAAAGCGGACATTATGGGGGGAAAGGAACAGAAACACATGCAGCTGCCGTGGTTGGTGATACGGTCGGGGATCCTTTTAAGGATACAGCCGGTCCGTCTTTGAATATTCTGATCAAGCTCATGTCAATCGTAGCTCTTGTGTTTGCGCCCTTGTTTTTATAGACTGACGATAAGAAGGCTTCGCTTTCAGGGTGGAAAGGAGCCTTCTTTCTATGAGCAAAGAGCAAGGATGTTGGATTTGCGGTGGCGCGGCCCTTAGAAAACTTTACAAAAAGGTAGGTAGATGGTAAAATACGATTAACGCCGTTTTGCTAGTTTCAAACTGAATAGGACGCTGAATCATTATGAGCGGGGGAACCAACTTTTGGGGTGAATCCGGATATTCGGTAGGGTCGCTCTCTTTCGATCCGAACCCGTCAGCTAACCTCGCAAGCGCAGGAAAGAGACGATCTTTCTCAGTCACTTAAGTTTGAGCTCTGTGCTTGCTGTGGAATGTTTGTGAAAGCACCCCTGCGGACAGCGGGGTTTTTTCTTTCATAAACCATCTTTAATGGAGTGAGGGGATGATCATATGGGACAAAATGTTGATTCTCCTATGCCGGAAAACAGTAAGAAAAAGTATGCTGTAATCGGTGGGGGACACGGAGGATTAGCCATGGCGGGAGCTTTGGCAGTTCAAGGTTTTTCTGTTAATATGTTTAATAAAACGGCTGAGCGTATCAAGTATATAAAGATGATGGGAGGAATCCAGGTTTCCGGAAAAATGGACGGCTTTGGCCGTTTAAACCGGGTGACGCATCGGATTAAGGAAGCGCTAGAAGATGTAGATATCATTATGGTTGTTATCCCTGCGACCGGGCATCGCTATGTCGCGGAAATCTGCGCCCAGTATTTACAAGACGGGCAGATGGTGGTTTTAAACCCGGGTCGGACAGGCGGAGCTTTGGAGTTTAGGGCAGTTCTTAGAAAAGCTAACGTAAAGGCAGATGTCATTATTGCCGAGGCTCAAACATTTATCTTTGCCAGCAGAACGATTGGTCCGGCTCAAAGCAGAATATTTGGTATCAAGAATGTCGTACCGGTGGCTGCGTTGCCGGCTATGAAAACCAGCCGGGTGGTGGAAGCTTTAAAGGAAGCTTTTCCTCAATTTGTTCCGGCTGACAATATTCTGCAAACTAGCTTTGACAATATCGGAGCGATTTTTCATCCTGCCCCTACAATATTAAATAGTGCCCGGATTGAATCGACAGCAGGAGATTTTGAATATTATCATGAGGGCATTACGCCGGGGGTAGCCAAGATAATTGAACAAATGGATCATGAAAGGATTGCGGTGGCCGATGCTTTGGGCTTAAAAGCGATTTCTTCTCATGAATGGTTAGATTCTGCATACGGGGCGACCGGAAGCACACTTTATGATGCAATTCAAAATAACATTGGCTATAAAGGAATCAAGGCGCCTTCAAATCTTCAGCACCGCTATATCTTCGAAGATGTACCGGCAAGTTTGGTTCCGATTGCGTCCATTGGAGATATGCTTGGGGTAGAGACCGAGATGATCAAGGCGATCATTCGTCTTGCCACTGGAATTCACGGCGTGGATTATTGGAGCACAGGAAGAAATGTCCAGCGCCTGGGCATTGCGGGAATGACAGCAGAGCAGATTGTCGAGTTAGCTGAAAAAGGAAATGATGATAACGAAAATTAAAGCGAAGGAGGATGCTGTGTATGATGCATGTTGGGCTGTTGTACAGTCAAAGCGAAATCGACAAGGATATGGAGCATGAAGTAAATCCTCACGGGGCCATTCAAATGGATGTTACTGTGAAGGCCATAGAAGGGGCCTTAAAGGAAAACGGCCACAAGGTTACCTTGATTCCGGCAGGTCTTGATTTGCTTCAAAGACTTCCGCAAATTGAAAATTTGGATATTATCTTTAACGCTTCCACAGGAATCACCAAAAAAAGCCAGCAGGCTCATGTGGTGGCCATGTTGGAAATGCTCGATGTTCCTTTTGTCGGATCGAGTCTTTCGACTCATATATTAGGCCTTCATAAACAGATAACGAAAAGGATCTTCATGACGGCTGGTATTCCGACCCCAAAATTCCAGATGTTTTTTACCGGGGAGGAACCGCTTGACAAAGAGCTCAATTTTCCTTTGATCATTAAACCCGACCATGAAGGTTCGAGTATCGGGATTACCAAGGACAGCGTAGTACACGATGAAGAGACGTTAAGAAAAAGAGTCAAAATAATGGTAAAAGAATTTGACCAGCCGGCTCTTTGCGAGGAGTTTATAAAGGGAAGAGAATTTACAATTGGAGTTTTGGGTAACGAAGATCCGGAATTATTCCCGATTGAGGAGATTATTTTTGATCATCGCGATACAGATAAATTAGGTGCGATGACTTTGGATATTAAGGCCAGAGATGCGATTAAACCGAAAGCGCCGGCTGATCTTGATGAAGAGAAAGCCGAAGAAATGCGCAAATATGCTTTGATGGGTTATCATATTCTTGGGTGCCGCGACTTTGCTCGCATTGACATTCGAATGGATGAAGATGAAGTACCTTATTTCCTTGAAGTGAACACCCTTCCGGGTATGCAGCCTGATTACAGCGAGTTCCCGCGAATGTCGGTGGTTGCCGGATATGAATATAAGGATTTAGTCGAAAAACTGATGAGCGTTGCCTTAGAGCGGTATAAGTAGTAAGGTATTTGTTTTTATAAACAGCAAGGAAAGGGAATTGCCGGCGGAAGCACAATGGTTAGTTTTGTGCGGCCGCCGGCAATTCTGTAATGACCTGCTTGAAATGACAAGGAGGGAAGCTATGAAGAATAGACGTGACAGCATGTGTTTTGCTTGTGGAGAAGATAACCCCATCGGACTCCATCTGTCTTTTTCGGTTCTATCTGAAGATGAGATTCAAACGAACTTTGTTGTCAAAGAAGAGCATCAAAGTTATGATGGAATGATGCACGGTGGATTAATGGCTGTTTTGCTGGATGAGGTGATGGGGAAACTGCTTTCTTTGAAAGGATTATATGCGCCGACCGCTAAGCTGGAGATCCGGTATCGCAAAGAGGTTTGTGTCGGCGAAAAGCTAACCATCTACGGCAGGATAGTTTCAATGCGGGGCAGAATGATAGAGATGGAAGCGAAAACTGAGCAGGCTGATGGGAATATTGCAGCCGAGGCTAAAGGAAAATTTATGAAAACAGACCGTAATTAAGGACTACTTGAAAGCGTGGCGAACTCTATGGAACTAGTTTTACTCGCGGATATTGGAAGCACTTATACCAAATTACTGGTGGTTGATATAGGGAGTTTTTGTGTTGTTAGTAAAGCTTTTGGATTGACGACAGCAAAACAGGATATCACCATAGGTTTGCGGGCGGCCTTAGACGATATGGAAAAACAAACAGGTTTTACACTTAAGGACTTTCGCCACCGTTTGGCCTGCTGTAGTGCCGCCGGCGGTCTGCAGATGGCTGCGATTGGTCTGGTTCCCGAATTGACCGCGGAAGCGGCTAAGCGGGCCTCTTTGGGTGCTGGAGCTAGGGTGCTGAAAACCTATTCCTATGAGATGACAGAAAGTGACAAAGAGGATTTAGAATCACAGCCTTGCGATATTATTCTTTTGGCTGGAGGGACCGATGGTGGCGACCGATCAGCGATAAGGCATAACGCCAGATGCTTGGCAAGCACATCTTTGCAAGTTCCGGTGATTGTGGCAGGTAACCGTATTGCCGCAGATGAAGTTAAGGAAATCCTGCAGACAACGGGAAAGGAAGTCATTGTAACCGAAAATGTGCTGCCTTCTTTAAAGAAGTTGAATATCGAGCCGGCCCGCAAAGCGATCAGGGAGGTTTTTATTGATAAGATTATTGAAGGCAAGGGATTTGAACAGATACAAGATATGTTAGGGAGTATATTAATGCCGACGCCTGCAGCGGTGATGGAGGCGGCTCGTTTGCTTTCTGGAGGCTTAGAGAAAAAAGACGGTTTGGGAGATTTGGTGGTTGTTGACATAGGTGGGGCCACGACAGATGTTCATTCAGTCGCCGAAGGGGTGCCAACTACGCCCAATACAGTTGAAAGAGGACTCCCGGAACCCTTAGTAAAAAGAACGGTGGAGGGAGACTTAGGATTGAGGGTAAGTGTTTTGTCTCTGCTGGAAGCAGCTGGAGTTGAGCATATCCAAAAAGAAATAGACGGCAGTGAAGAAGGACTGCGAAAGAAAATTGAACTACTGTCAAAGCAGATTGATTACCTCCCGGCTTCGGATGAAGACTCAAAGTTAGAAGCGGCTCTTGCCAAAGCGGCGGCGGAAATTGCTATGAACAGACATGCCGGTTTTTTGGAGAAATTGACGACTCCCAGCGGTATTATGTATTCTCAAACAGGCAAAGATCTAACTCGTGTTCGTTATGTCATCGGAACAGGAGGAATTTTTGCCCATTCTCCCTATGCCGAGGCAATATTGAAAAAGGTGTGTATGGATCCAAAGCGGCCGGATCGACTTAAACCGACCGACCCCAAACTTATTATTGACAAACAATATTTGCTTTGGGGTATGGGGCTTTTGCAAAGTTATGATCCAAAAGCTGCTTTAAAGATGATGAAGAAGAGAATCATTGAGAACGAAAAATGATGGACTAAAGAGTGGATACAAAACAGGCATGGTTTTTCTGATCTGCTGGAGAGCAATGGTCATTATTGTTAATGAGAAAGAGCCTGCTTTACATAAAAAGAGAAAAAAGGATGGACGATGAGGGGGAATAGCAATGACGAAAATATTGGCAGCTTCTTTGGGAGAGTGTGTTCATGTAGCGGGGATTATGAATTTTTTGCGGCTGGCAGAGGATCAGGGGCACGAGACGGAATTTTTAGGTCCGGCGACTTCCATTGAGGAATTCATCGGAGCCATCCGGGAAGTAGATCCGGATATTGTGGCGGTGAGTTATCGACTGACTCCTGAAACAGCAGAAAGTTTGTTAGAAGAATTCAAACAAGCCCTTGAAGAAGCGGGTCTTGCTCAACGTCGGTTTTGTTTCGGGGGAACTCCCCCGGTAGTCGAAGCAGCCAGAAAACTTGATTTTTTTGAGATGACTTTTTCCGGTGAGGAGCCTGTGGAACATGTCATTTCATATATTAAAGGACAGGACCCAACCGAGCTTAAGGAATCTGATTTTGCGGCAAAAATTATACCGCGGATGGAAAATAAGAAACCTTTTCCTGTTATCCGGCATCACTTTGGCCTTCCCGCTGAAACAATTGAACCGACTCTGGAAGGGATTAAAAAGATCGCTGATGCTCAGGTCCTCGATGTAATTTCACTGGGGCCGGACCAAGATGCACAGGAAAATTTCTTTCACCCGGAAAGAATTAATCCATCTAGAAGAGGAGCAGGAGGGGTACCGGTACGAACCGAAGACGATTTCAAAGCTTTGTATGAGGCTACTAGAAGAGGAAATTTTCCTCTTATGCGTTCGTACAGCGGCACCAAAGATCTATTAGAATACGCAGAAATGCTCTGCAGAACTATTCGCAATGCGTGGTGCGCCACTTCAACTTTTTGGTTTAATGCTCTCGATAAAAGAGGACCTATGCTTTTGGAGGAATCGATTAACGAGCATTTTAAACTAATGGCTTGGCACGGCAGAGAGGATGTTCCGGTAGAGGGCAATGAGTCCCACCATTGGGAACTTCGCAACGGGCATGATGTGGTGGCGGTGGTTTCATCATACATCAGTGCTTATGGATGTAAAAAAGCGGGCGTGAAAGATTACATTGCACCCTATATGTTTAATACTCCTCCTCATTTATCCGATAAGATGGATTTGGCAAAAATGCTGGCAAAGGCAGAAATGATTGAGTCTCTTGAGGATAGAAGTTTTCGTTGTTACCGACAAACAAGAACCGGTTTACTTAGTTATCCGGTGGATTTAGATTATGCCAATGGACAGCTTGGGGCCTCGATTTATCTGCAAATGGCGATGAAACCTGATATTATCCACGTGGTTGCCTCCTGTGAAGCAAACCACGCAGCCCGGCCGGAGGATATTATCGAAAGCTGTAAAATGGCTCGTCAGATTATTCAAAAGTGTATTTATGGAATGCCGGATATGACGGTTGATCCTGAGATTCAAGAAAGAAAGACTGTTCTAATGGAGGAAGCAAAGCAGCTGCTAGAAGCTATCAGAAGCTTGGGAAGTGAATCCGATGAAGATCCGCTTTTTGATGCGGCAGTCCTGGCCAAGGCAGTTAAGGTTGGTCTTTTGGATGCCCCCCAGCTAAAAGGGAATCCCCTGGCGTGTGGGCAGGTTGAAACAAAAATTCACAACGGTGCCAACTATGCCGTTGATCCCGAGACAAAAGAGATTCTTACCGAAGAGGAGAGAATTGAAAAAGTCTTTGCTAACTGGAGAGAATAATGAGTGAGAGAACCCAAAGAGCACAAATAGACGGAAAAGGTGTAATTTCCAAGTAAAAAGGAGTGTTTTATGGATGACTCGCGAAGAAGCGCTAAAGTTAGTTAAAAGGAATGTCAAAACAAAGAATTTAGTCAAACACATGATTGCTGCAGAAGCAGTCATGGCAGAGCTTGCTAAGCATCTAAGCGAGGATAAGGGAAAATGGGGGCTAGCCGGTTTACTTCATGACATTGACTACGAAGAAACCAAAGATGATCCCAAAAAGCACAGTCTCATCGGAGCAGAGATGCTTGATGAATTAGGGGTTGACAGGGAGATCGTTCAGGCAGTGAGGGTGCATAATGAAGAGCACGGTATTCCCAGAGAAACGTTAATGGACAAGGCACTTTATGCTGTTGATCCTCTGACCGGTTTAATTGTGGCCGCAGCTTTAATCCATCCGGACAAGAAAATAAGCTCCATCGACACCGGGTTTGTGATGAACCGGTTTGGCGAAAAACATTTTGCCAAAGGAGCCAACAGAGAGAACATTAAGGCTTGCCAAGATTTTGGCATGGATCTTGATGAGTTTGTCGAAATTGGTGTAGCAGCGATGCAGGAAGTTTCTTCAGAAATCGGATTGTAGGTAGGATAAAATACATGGGAGGATCGCGGTTACTGCGACTCTCTTCATAATAAAAAAGAAGGATGAGGTTTTTTATGGATAAACAAGATTTGATAAAAGAAATTATGGGAAAGAAAGAATACCGACCACTGACAAAAAAAGAGCTCCTTAAAAAGGTCTATCGACATGGTAAGGGCCAAGAAGATGGGGAGACGGTTTTAAAAGAGATGGAAAACAAAGGTGAAATTGTTAAAAATCAGTCAGGGCGCTACGGACTTCCGGGACCTATGGGTTTTGTGGTTGGAGAGCTTGAGCTAAACCCTAAAGGGTTTGGTTTTCTTCTTCCAGATGAAGAAGGAAGGCAAGATGTCTACATTGATGGTGAAAAAATGGGTTCTGCGATGCATGGCGATAGAGTCCTTGTTCGCTTGCTTAGTTCGCAATCCACTGATATGAGAAGAGAGAAAAGGGCCGAAGGGGAAGTTGTTCGGATAATAAGAAGGTCCGACCCTGTGATTGTGGGCATTTTTCAACGGACACAAAATTACGGCTTCGTGATCCCGGATAGTCCAAAAGTTTTGGAGCACATTCTAATCCCTGAAGGGAAAACTTCAAAAGCAAAAGACGGCCAAAAAGTAGCGGTTAAGATCGAAACGTGGCCCAAAGAACAACGCCTTCCCGCGGGGATCGTAATAAATGTGCTCGGTCAGCCCGGAGAAGAGGAGGCTGAGAGAGAAGCAGTAGTATTAAAGCACGGATTGAAGAAAGATTTTTCGAAAGAATCTCTTCACGAAGCGGAAAAACTGGAAGAAAATATTGGTAATGAAATGGGGCAAAGGGAAGATTTAAGAGATTTGTTTACGGTAACCATTGACGATGCCGAAGCAAAAGATTTGGACGATGCTGTGTCTTTAGAAAGAATAGATGAGGATAAAGTCCGTCTTGGGGTCCACATTGCTGATGTAAGTTTCTATGTCAAGAAGGGTTCTGCCCTTGATCTTGAAGCAGGCGAAAGAGGAACAAGTGTTTATTTGATTGATCGAGTTATTCCTATGCTTCCTCCTCGATTATCTAATCATCTCTGCAGTTTAAATGCCGATGAAGACAAACTTGCCGTTACTGTGTTCATGGATCTTGACAGCAGCGGGAACTTATTAAGTTATCGAATTGCAGAAAGCATGATACGTATAGATCACAGGCTGACTTATGAATACACTTCTCGTCTGATCAGCGGGGATATAACCATTGAAAATGAAGCAGAAAAGAAAATCCATGACTTAGTCGTATTCTTGGAAGAAGTGAGCATGGGTCTTAGAAAAAAACGATTTGCAGCCGGAAGCATCGATTTTGATTTTCCCGAGGCGAAAATAGAGTTGGATGAACAGGGGCAGGTTTTGAATGTAAGAAGGGCAGAGAGATACACAGCCCACTGGATTATTGAAGAGTGTATGCTGGCGGCTAATCAAACGGTGGCAGAGCATATTCAAAGAAAACAAATGCCCGGTTTATTTCGCATTCATGAGGCGCCGAATGAAGAAGCAGTGGAACATTTAAGAAATTTTCTCCCGACCTTAGGGTACCGGCTTAGGGGGAAAAAGAAGCTAACACCTAAGTCACTTCAGAAAGTATTAAAGGCATCCTCCAAAAGAGGTATGGAGCCTTTAGTAGGACGGGTAATTTTACAGGCGATGGAACGGGCTCGCTATTCCATTGAAAATACGGGCCATTTTGGTCTAGCTTTTAAAAACTATACCCACTTTACTTCGCCCATTCGAAGATATCCGGATCTTATGGTCCATCGTTTGCTCAAAGAAGCAAATACCGAAGAAACTCATAGGAAAAAAGATAAAGTTCATTTGAAGCAACTTCGTGAAGCAGCAGTCGCTTCTTCGGCTGCGGAGAGAAAAGCGGCCGAAGCTGAATATGAGTGGGTTGATCGGAAGAAGATGGAGTTTTTAGGCGGCCAATTGGGAGAAATATTTGAGGGTATGATCAGCAGTGTCACGAATTTCGGCTTGTTTGTTCAACTTGAAAATACGATTGAAGGTCTTGTTCATATCAGTAATATGAATGATGATTACTATACCTTTGATGAAAAACACTATCTTTTAAAAGGGCGGCGTACGAAAAAGAGCTATCAATTAGGGGATAGAGTGGAAGTGCAGGTTGTAAAAGTGGATGTGTCTTCAACTCAGGCGGATTTCATTTTAGTTGACGCATCAGAGAAGGTTTAAAGAAAGGACAGGTTTGTCAAAACTGGTTTACTGCCAATGAGGAGGAAATAAGCGGCACGGCGAAGCCAAGTCTGTTGACAAGGGGCGCTAGGTCCTTTATAATGGTAATGAAAGGTAAGCGACTCTATTTGTATGGATGACGATTTGATAGGAGCCCTCCTGGATCGACTTGGACATTTTGTCGGACTGGCGAGGGTCTATTTGTCAGAGGTGTGATATGAACGAGATGAAGGTTGTAACTGAAAACAGAAAAGCGCGTCATGATTATTATATCGAAGAAAGTTATGAAGCGGGCATTGCGCTGACCGGAACAGAAGTAAAATCCCTGCGGGCGGGGCGCATCAATTTAAAGGACAGCTATGCTAGAGTCGACAATGGAGAGTTGGTTCTGCACAATGTGCACATAAGCCCCTATGATCAGGGAAATCGGTTTAACCATGACCCGCTTCGGGCCAGAAAATTACTGATGCATAAAAAAGAGATAGTAAGACTGTACAGCAAAGTCAGAGAAAAAGGTCTTACATTGATCCCTCTTCGTGTTTACTTTAATGAGAGAGGCCTGGTCAAGGTAGAGTTGGGCTTGGCCAAAGGGAAAAGGCAGTATGACAAAAGACAGGATATTGCTGAAAAGGATGCGAAAAGGGACATGGAAAGGGCTCTTAAAGATCGAGCCGTACAATAAGGTCATTGATAAATCCATATGGGGGCGACTAGCATCGACGGGAGCTGACAGGAATAAGAGCGGCAAGTCGAGATCCCGCATGCTCGTAAAACAGCGGACCGATTCAAATGCAAACGAAAATCACTCTTTAGCCGCTGCATAAGTGGCTAACGTCCACCTGGCTTTTGTCTATGGAGCTAGACTGGGCGCCACTTACATAGGCTGCCGACCTGGACCTGTCCAAAGATAGGTCGAAAGACGAGACGGACTAGTCCGCTTTTAATCCAGCCTTCGGGAGTAAAAACGGACGAACTTCGAAAACGAAGGATAAACTTGTAGAAGCTCTTGTTGCTGTGCTTTCGGACGCGGGTGCAAATCCCGCCGCCTCCACCATTAGAATTAGCGGCCTGTCATTGGTTATTGGTTGCGAAAATATATTGGATAATGACCACTGCAGGACTGTAGTGGGTTTTTTTATTCTAAGAGGATATGAGAAAATTTTCTTGAAGTGGGTTGTAAGAGAAGATGCTAGTTTTTACCAGAAACTAAAGAAAGGAGCGACTGACAGATGAATGAAGTAGGTCAGGTTTCACAATGGGTGACTAGTTTTCTCCCCAATGCTTTGGCGGCCTTGGCAATATTGCTTGTTGGTTGGATTGTCGCCGTTTTTGTTTCAGGAGTGGTGAAAAAAGGGGTGAGCAAAACAAAAGCGGGCACATCATTGGCTGGCTGGCTTAAAGGAGATGAAAAGGCAGAGCCGATAGAGGTGTCAAAATGGGCTGGAGCAGCGGCTTACTATTTTGTGATGCTCTTTGTTTTAGCCGCCTTCTTTCAGTACCTAGGACTTACTTTTGTAGCTGAGCCCTTGAGAGGCTTTTTAAATCAGGCCTTTGCGTATATTCCTCGTCTAATCGGAGCAGGGGTATTGATTTTGGTGGCCTGGATCGTTGCTACAGTATTAAAAAGGGTCATTGTTACGGTTCTTTCTAAAGCAAAACTTGAAGAGCGACTAGGTGAAGATGACATCGATACAGAGAAAAAGGGGTCTATGGTAGAGTCGTTCGCGATGGTGATCTATTGGCTGGTTTTCCTGCTTTTCTTCCCGGCGATCTTATCCACGTTGGCTTTGGAAGGATTATTGATACCTGTTCAAGATATGTTTATAGTTTTGCTAAGTTTCCTGCCTAACATTCTGGGAGCGGTTCTCATTTTTTCTTTTTCTTGTCTGGTGGCTAGAATCTTGCAGCGCTTAACCACCCATATCGTCTCTGCGGTAGGTGTAGACCGTATTGGTGAGAGCGCAAATGTTTCCTCCGTGTTAGGAGAGCAGACCATTTCAAAGCTAGTTGGTATATTGGTGTATACTTTTGTCATGGTGATTGGAATTATCGCCGCCCTCAATGCATTGGCTCTGGAAGCTATCACAGCGCCGGCAAGTCAGATGCTGGAAATGATTTTATCGGCTATACCCGCTGTTTTTGCGGCCGTGCTTGTTTTGGGAATTGCCTACCTTATCGGGCGGATTATTGCCGGTTTGGTAACAGGGGTTCTTTCAAGTATTGGATTCGACAATATATTGGAGCGTCTGGGTTTAACCAAAGAACCACAGGAAGGGCTGAAGACTCCTTCTGAGATGGCCGGATATCTTGTTTTAATAGCAGTGATGTTGCTAGCCGCTATTGAGGCGTCTGGGCTATTGGGATTTGTTTTAGTGGCGGATTTGATCGTACGGTTCATTGTGATTCTCGGTCAAGTGGCTATTGGATTGGTTATTTTTGGTCTCGGTCTTTATCTGGCCGGGTTGGCACATGAGGCTGTCATGTCCTCCGGCGGACCGCAGGCAGGTCTGTTGGCCAGACTAGCGAAAATCGCCATATTGGTGCTTGCCGGAACCATGGCCCTAAGCCATATGGGTGCTGCTCAAGAGATCATCTTTATTAGTTTTGCAGTTATCCTAGGCGCAATCGCTTTAACAGCGGTTATTGCCTTTGGCGTTGGCGGCCGGGATATTGCCTCACGAGAGCTTGATGAGATAGTGAAAAAGCTAAAAGAAAAAGAATAAATCGACTGTAACGGCAGCATGGCTAAGCTAAAAACGGCGAAATTTTAAGACAAGATGCTTAGTTTGTTGGAATAGAGAGGTTTGACATAAATGAAAAGCCCGCAGCAAAGTCATGACAGACTTTACTGCGGGCTTTTTTTGACGAAATGAAGGAGCTCGGTTTATCTATACTGGATGAAAAAACTGGATGAACAAATTCTGCCGATGAAACTCAGTGAATTTGTAATGATTTTGCTGCAGAAGATGTTGCTAAAAAATCTATTCTAGCTGGGCAAGATCAGTTAGGGAGCGTTGAAGAATAAGCGAAGAAGGTAATGTTTCAACCGACTATTTCATTTTTTTAAAGATGCCTATCAGCAAGTTTAAGGGGGGAAATAGGAAAAGGGGAGGAAAAGTAAAGCAAGGGAAGGCGGTTTTGCTTGCAATGATGCGAACTTGTTTCTTTATCAAGTGCTGTTCTTTCAAAAGCTGCCTGCCAATATGGGCACTTCTCTTTTTTGATAAGGGAGTGTTTTTGAAAAGAATGGAGGATAGAGGCTGGTAAAAACAAGCAAAATAGATTACAATAATGTTATGAATACATTTTACTGGAGGTGCTGACATTGCCAGACCGAGCCGTTTTTGCCGGGGGATGTTTTTGGTGCATGGTGGCCCCATTTCTAAAAGAGCCGGGCGTTTATGAAGTGACTTCCGGATACACAGGGGGCACTACAGAACATCCCACTTATGAAGATGTCTGTGCAGAGAAGACAGGGCATTACGAAGCCGTTGAAGTAAGTTTTGATCCGGAGAAAACATCCTATACTCGTTTGTTGGAAATCTTTTGGCGCCAAATTGATCCCACCGATGCAGGAGGGCAGTTTCATGATAGAGGAGATTCTTACCGAACCGCCATTTTTTACAGCGGGGCAAAACAGAAAAAAATTGCTTTAGCGTCAAAACAGGCCTTGGAAGAAAAAAATTGGTTTGAAAAACCCATTGCGACCAAGATTTTACCTTTAGAAAAATTCTATCCGGCAGAGGAAGCTCATCAAAATTATCACCAAAAAAACCGACTTCATTACGAGATGTACCGGAGAATGTCAGGGAGGGATCGATTTTTGAAAAAACACTGGAAAGGCAAAGGCAAAAAAAATGAGTCAAATCTGAGTAAGATGCAGTGCCATGTCATGAAAGAAAACGGCACAGAGCCTCCTTTTGACAACCAATACTGGAACCATTTTGAAGAGGGGCTCTATGTTGATGCGATTACGGGCAGGCCTCTTTTCAGCTCTCAGGATAAGTTTTCTTCAGGGTGCGGTTGGCCCAGTTTCACCAAGCCTGTTCATCCGGAGTGGATTGAAGAAAAAGAAGACCGAAGCCATTTAATGGTTCGAACAGAGGTAAGAAGCAAAGAAAGCGATTCTCATCTTGGACATGTGTTCGAAGATGGGCCAAAACCGACCGGACTTCGCTACTGCATTAATTCGGCGGCTCTGCGGTTTGTAGCAAAAAAAGATTTAGAAAAAGAAGGATATCAAGAATATCTTGCTCTTTTTGAAAAGGAAGAGGAATGAAAAACTGTTATAAAACAAAAAGTCGGTCTTATGAAAAAGACCGACTTTTTGTTTTGGCGGAAAAAAAGGTTGGAGAACAGGAAAAGATATATTGAAGTAGAATTATAAACTTTACGAATATTATAATAATTGTCGTGACTAAGGGAGTGATTTTTTGAGTAAGCATAGGCCGACATGGATAGAAATTAACTTGGACAATGTGGCGCATAATGTTCGAAAAATCAAAGAGAGGGTGGGAGAGCAGGTCTGTTTGATGGCTACTGTAAAAGGAGATGGCTACGGGCACGGCAGTTATGAGGTAGCGAGTGTGGCGTTGAAAAACGGCGCAGAAAAACTTGCTGTTGCCATGGTCGACGAAGGTGTCATGCTGCGCAGAAAAGGAATAAAGGCCCCGATTTTGATTTTAGGTGTATCTCCTTTGGAAGCTGTTGAAAATATTGTGGAGTATGATTTGATGCAGGCGGTTTGTTCGATAGAGCTTGCCGAGGCCATATCAAAAGAAAGTGTAAAGCAGGGTAAGAGAATGAAGGTAAATATTAAAGTTGATTCAGGTATGAACCGAATCGGGGTTAGGCCCGCGGAAGTAGTTAGTTTTACAAAGCAGGTAAGAGATCTTCCCCATTTGGAAATAGAAGGCGTATTCACCCATTTTGCAACAAGCTATTATGAAAAGGATTTTGTTGAAAAGCAGTACCAGGCATTTAAAGAAGCACTTGCCAGCTTGGAGGAGGCGGGACTAGATATCCCATACAGGCACTGCAGTAACAGCGGAGCCGTGGTCAATTTCCCGCACACCTATTTAGATCAAGTGAGGCCCGGATCAATGCTCACTTCACCCGTAAAGGCTCAATTTCCGGATTTACAAATGGATTTGCGTTATTGCTTTTGCTGGAAGACAAAGGTGGCTTTCCTTCATGACATGAAAAAGGGCGAAAGCCTTGGGTATAATCTAGTTTACACCGCCGACAGTGATCGAAGGATCGCCGTTTTACCTGTCGGATGGGGAGATGGCCTCCCGGCTGATCTTTCCAACCAGGGAGAAGTTTTGATTTCCGGCGAGCGCTGCCCGATACGTGGCCGGATATGTATGGATCAAACCATGGTGGATGTGACAGAAATCAAAGAGATAAATGTAGGCGATGAAGTTGTTCTGTTAGGGTCACAAAAAGATCAGGAAATATCTCATTTAGAATGGACTACTATTTTAGGCGGCTACAACAACCATATTGTGGTTCGTTGTTTAGTGACCAATCGGGTCCCCAGAATTTTTATCTATCAAGGAAAAGAGGCGGGGAAAAGAGTGCCTTTGCGTCCTGAAATGAACAAAGAGATTGTTTTTTAGGAAGCAAAAGCCTGCTTCCTTTTTTTTTTGCCCGATTGGGGGCAGGGTTTGCCGCCAGTGTGTAGAAAGGAATTTACTGTTCCGTAGAAATAGAATAGGATTTGACTTTAGGAGGAATGAAAATGGGGAAGACTGTAATGGATTGGATCGATCAAAACGAGAAAAAGTTGATTGAATTGAGTGATCAAGTCTGGGAATACGCCGAAGTGGCTATGGAAGAATATCGCTCAAGTTCTCTTTTAGCCGATTATCTGGAAGAATTGGGTTTTAAGGTTGAACGAGGCGTGGCGGAAATGCCGACGGCTTTTGTGGCCAGCTATGGAAAAGGAAAGCCAGTAGTCGGCATACTGGGAGAATACGATGCTCTACCGGGACTCAGCCAAGAAGTGGATCCTGAACAAAAGCCGATAGAAAAAGGAGCGCCGGGCCAGGGTTGCGGGCACAATTTGTTCGGGGTGGCTTCTCTAGGTGCCGCAGCGGCGGTTAAAGAAGCCATCGACCAAGGAAAGGTAAAAGGAACCGTCCGCTTTTACGGCTGTCCTGCTGAGGAAACATTAACGGGGAAAGTATACATGGTAAAGGCCGGTCTTTTTGAAGATGTCGATATTTCATTGGCCTGGCATCCGGGCGGAATTAATTCGATGTGGATTGGCAGTGACCAGGCGATGAATTCAGCCAAGTTTCGTTTTTACGGGAGAACGGCCCATGCCGCCGGCGATCCTTGGAACGGAAGAAGCGCTTTGGATGCTGTGGAGTTGATGAATGTGGGCTCGAATTATCTAAGAGAACATATCATAACGGACGCCCGTGTTCATTATGTGATTACCAATGGAGGAGAGGCACCAAATATCGTTCCGGACGAAGCGGAGGTTTGGTATTATGTTCGTGCTCCGAAGCGGCATCAGGTAGAAGAGATTTACGACCGTCTTGTTAAAATTGCCGAAGGGGCTGCCTTGATGACAGAAACTGAGCTAGAAATTGATTTCCTTACCGGTTGCTACAACTCTCTCCATAACCATACGGTGGGGGATGTTTTGTTTGAGAAATTAGAAGAAGTGGGAGCGCCTTCGTTTAGCGAAGCGGACAAAGCTTTTGCCGAGAAGGTTAGCGAATCTTTTAAACCTAAACAAAAAGAGACTGCGGTGAGCAAATATTCTTCTGAAGCCGCCGAAAAGTTAATGGAAAAGCCTCTTTGTGATATCGTCATCGAGCCCCAGGGAGCAGGTCGCGTTTCAGGTGGATCTACGGATGTAGCCGATGTGAGTTGGGTGACGCCAACCGCGCAGTTTACGACAGCCTGCAATGTTTTGGGAGCTGCGGGTCATTCCTGGCAGTTTACGGCAGCAGCCGGAATGGGTATCGGCCACAAAGGGATGATTACGGCCGCTAAAGTACTTGGCCTGGGAGCCTTGGAGTTTTTAAACGATGAGCAGTTGGTCGACAAGGCCAGAACTGAATTTAAAAACGCAGTCAAAAAGAATCCTTATTCTTCTCCTCTCCCAAAAGAAGCCAAACCACCAGTGAAAAAGCCAAAGTAGATCCAAAAGCACATCAAAGGCCTGGGGCAGTATCTCCAGGCCTTTTTTAAATATGGTGTAACAACAAAACATCATTTTGCTTTGCGAAGTCAGCAAGGTTGACGAAGAGTGTCTATAAAGATGTATTCGTAAGGGAAAGAGAGACAAAGGAAGGATATAGATTTCAAGAGTCGAACACGTAGAATACACCGACAGTAGGAGTGAATTTTGTGCCTGTTTTTTTGAGTTTTTTCATAATATTTGCAGCTCGGCTAATCGATGTTACTTTGATGACGATACGTATGCTGATGATTATGCGCGGGAAACGTCTAGAGGCTTCTTTGATTGGTTTTTTTGAAATGATCATTTACATGTTTGCTTTAAGTCAAATCTTCCATAATCTTGATAATTTTTATAACATCATTGCTTTTGCTTTGGGCTTTTCTTCAGGAAATTATTTAGGCATGATGCTGGAAGAGAAAATGGCTATGGGTTTTGTTACGGTCCATGTGATTTCAAAAGGGCATGCAGATATAATCATTGAAAGTTTAAGAGAGGCAGGTTTTGGCGTCACGGTGGTGAATGGGATGGGGCGCTATCGTCTGAGAAAGATGATGTATATCAATGCCAAGCGAAAAGACCTTCCTCCTTTGCTTAAGAGAATAGATGAACTTGACCGGGAAGCCTTTGTTACAGTATTAGATACAAAGGCCATCAAGGGTGGTTTTATGTTTAACAGGAAGGATAAGTAAAGAGAATGTTTTTCGGCAGGGAAGCCAGGGCATGAGTTAGTTCTTGAGATCAAGCAAGTAAGCGGCTGAGAAAGGACTGAAGAGGATGAAAACGAGTATGTTGGGCGTCAGTGCCGCTTTTCCTTCTGAAGGAGATGCTTGCTCTGGCTATCTAGTTCACAGCGAAGATACAAAAATTTTGTTAGACTGTGGTTCGGGGATCATGTCAAGATTGCCTCGTTTTTCTTCTTACGATGATGTAGAGGCGGTCTTGATTTCTCATCTTCATGCCGATCATTATCTGGATGTGCATATTCTCCGTTACGCTTTAGCTTATAGCCAGCATAAAAAAACCCCCTTTAAAAAAGTGCCTTTACTGATGCCTCCCGGGGATTATGCCCGCCTTGCCAATGAGGCATCGGCAGAAAGAAACAAACTTGATGATGTTTTTCAACCTGCCTCCATGAGTGAAAAATCAAAAATCAGACTAGGTTCTTTTGAGCTGTCTTTTTCTTTGATGAACCACCCGCTCCAATCATTTGCTATGAAAGTTTCAGGACGACTGGGAAAAACAATGGTGTACTCCGGAGATACCGGGTGGACTGAATCGCTTATTGAATTTGCCAAAGATGCTGATCTATTCCTGTGCGAAGCGACTCTGCAAGAGAAAGATAAAGAGCGGGCATTTGATGCCGGCCATTTAACAGCGACTCAAGCTGGAGAAATAGCAAGCCGGGCCAAGGTAAAAAAACTTGTTCTTACTCATATATGGCCGGAATATGAAAAGCATCAAAGTTTATTAGAGGCGTCAGAAACATTCAGCGGTTTTATTGAACTGGCTGAAGTGGGCGGTACGGTTGAAGTTTAGTGGAAGGAGGAAAGCCCGTGCGTGATATTCATGTTAAGGAAGTAGGCGAGACAATATCTTCTTTATGCAAGGAGGCCAACACTTGCTTGCCCGCTGATGTCTATGCGGCGATTGAAAAAGCACGCCAGTCGGAGACAGAGGATAGGGCAAAAAAAATCTTAAAAATGCTTTTAGAAAATGCGGACTTAGCCTGTCGTGAAAGGATGGCGATATGTCAGGATACCGGGCAAGTGGTGGTTTTTCTAAAGATCGGCCAGGATGTACATTTTTACGGGGGCCTTCTTTTGGAGGCGATTCAACAAGGAGTTCGCCAGGCTTACAAGGAAGGTTGTTTCCGCACTTCGGTTGTAGAAGAGCCTTTGAGGCGAGACAATACCAAGGACAATACGCCGGCGGTGATACACACTTACATTGTGCCCGGAGAAGAGGTTCATATTCAAGTTATGCCCAAAGGGTTTGGAAGTGAAAACATGAGCCGTCTAGCCATGATGAAGCCGGCTGAAGAGAAAGCAGGAATGGTAGATTTTGTCGTTGAATCTGTACATAAGGCAGGGGCAAATCCTTGCCCGCCGATCGTGGTGGGCGTGGGTATGGGCGGTACGATGGAGAAGGCGGCGCTTTTATCAAAAGAAGCCCTTCTCCGGCCCATTGGGAGCGCCAATGATAAAAAAGAGCTTCAGCCCATAGAGGAAGAACTGCTCGATAAGATCAATGAAATCGGTATCGGGCCTCAAGGGTTAGGGGGAAAAACCACGGCTTTGGCCGTTCATATTAAAACGTATCCAACTCATATTGCCGGGCTTCCTGTGGCAGTGAACTTTTCCTGCCATGCCACTCGCCATGCTGAGCGGGTACTTTAAGTACGGGGGAGGGCATAATGGGGAAAATCTGGGAAATAAAACTGCCTTTAAAAGATGAAGACATTCATAAATTGAAATGCGGTGATGAGGTATGGCTGACCGGTGTCATGTATACGGCTCGAGACGCGGCTCACAAGCGGTTCATGTGTTTGCTGGAAGAAAAACAGCCGCTGCCGATCCCCATTGAAAGTGCGGTCATTTACTATGTCGGACCCTGTCCTGCCAAGCCGGGAGAAGCCATCGGTTCTGCCGGGCCGACAACAAGCGGCCGCATGGATTCATATACCACAGAACTCTTAGATAAAGGTTTGAAAGGGATGATAGGCAAAGGGGACCGATCAAGTGAGGTTATTGAAAGCATGAAGAAGAACAAGGCAGTCTATTTTGCTGCTGTGGGCGGAGCGGGTGCTTTGCTTGCCTCTCATATCCGACGGGCAGAACCCATTGCTTTTTGCGATCTTGGCCCGGAGGCGGTGTATCGATTAGAAGTTGAACGTTTTCCGGTATTTGTGGCTGTCGATGCGTTTGGTGAGAATGTTTATGATAGGAAATAGGAAGGGGATGACAAGGATGAAAAGAACAGACGGGAGGGATCAGGACGAGCTTAGGCCGGTCCGTATCAGCAGAAATTACCTTCCTTATGCTGAAGGTTCAGCGATGATCGAAATCGGAAACACAAAAGTAATTTGTACGGCTACGGTGGAGGATAAAGTCCCCCCTTTTCTAAAAAAGGAATCGCATGGTTGGATCACCGCAGAGTATAGTATGCTTCCTAGAGCCACTCAAGTGCGGACCATTCGCGAAAGTTCTCGAGGAAAAGTGAGCGGCAGGACTTTTGAAATCCAGCGGCTTATAGGGAGAGCGCTAAGATCGGTAACTGATTTAAAAGTGTTGGGAGAAAGGACTATCTGGATCGACTGCGATGTGATCCAGGCGGATGGGGGAACCCGAACGGCGTCAATTACGGGATCATTTATCGCCTTGGTGGATGCGCTGAATTATTTATATCGGCGTCAGCTTATTGAGTCCATTCCGGTTACTGATTTTCTGGCGGCGATCAGCGTTGGAATTTTTCACGACGAGGTATTGCTTGATTTGTCATTTGAAGAAGATTCTGAGTGCCGAGTAGACATGAATGTGGTCATGACGGGGCAGGGAGAATTTGTTGAAATTCAAGGAACAGGCGAAAGTGCTCCTTTTACCCGACGCGAACTAGATAAAATGCTCTATGTCGGACAAAACGGAATTATGGAGATGATCGGCTATCAAAAGGCGGCTTTGGGCGAGATCATAATGGATATTGGTTTATTGTGAGGAGGACCTATGCAGATTATTTTAGCTACAAAAAACGAAGGCAAGGTAAGAGAGTTTAAACAATTAATGAAAGATCTGCCGCTTCAAATTCGCTCTCTTAAGGAAAAAGATAATTCGATCGATATTGAAGAAAGCGGGGAGACATTTAAAGAAAATGCGGTGATTAAAGCAAGGGTTGCGGCAGAAAGATTTAACCAAACGGCTGTGGCGGATGATTCGGGGCTAGAAGTCGATTTTTTAGAAGGAAGACCGGGAGTTTTTTCGGCCAGGTTTGCCGGACAAGGGGCAAATGATCGGGAAAACAATCAGAAACTCCTCAAAGAGCTCAAAGGAGTTCCGGATGCGAACAGGACAGCGCGTTTTCGGTGCAGCATAGCGCTTGTAACCCCGGATGGAAACGTGTTTGCAGAAGAAGGTACTTGTGAAGGGGTTATTGGACATGTCGAAAAAGGAGATTCAGGGTTTGGCTACGATCCGTTATTTTATGTGCCTGAGTTTAAAAAAACGTTTGCTGAGCTTGATATGGAAACAAAAAACCGCATTAGCCATAGAGCCAAGGCGTATAGAAAAGCCCGGGAAATCCTCACGGATTTGCTTTTAAAATATCGAGAAACCTAAGATAATGGTGGTGGATAAGATGCGTTTTGGGATCATGAGTGATTCTCATGGTGATATGAAGCAGGTGGAGAAAGCCGTTGAGGATATGGGACAGGTTGATTATATCTTGCATGCGGGGGATCATTATCGAGATGCGTTAGCGCTGCAGGAAAAAATCCAAACAAAAGTTGTTGGTGTCGGCGGGAATTGTGATTTAATGATGCAGACACCAAAACAGCATATTGGTAAGTACGGAGGTAAAAAACTCCTGCTCATACACGGGCACCAGTATGGTGTAAAAAGAGGACTTCAGTCGCTGGTGGCTCATGCCAAACAGAGAAGAATTGATATGGTAGTTTTCGGGCACACTCATATTCCGACGGTAGAAGAAATGGATAAAGTGCTTCTCTTCAACCCAGGCAGCGTCGCTTTTCCACGTTATAGAGGAAAACCAACCTACGGAATTATTGACATTGATGAGGAGGGAATAATTCCTAAAATTGTGTCTTTGCCCAACAATGTTGGGTAATAACTTGTTTTTGGAAAAGATATAAATCTGGTTTGAATATAATCAATATGGGCTGAAGAATATCACTAGGGGTATTACCTAACAGATCAGTTTTAAGAATATTTTTAAAAAAAGATCGCAGACAAAAACGGTCAAACGGCAGACTGCAGATAGAATGAATTTTTTCAGACTTTCTTGACAAATACAAAGGCATATGAGATACTAAATACCGCGGTAAACGCTGTTCCTTAAAAGTTGGCATTTGCCTTAGCGAAAAAGAGTTTCTCGCCAAGTGATAAGTTTGACTTTACCTCGATATTTGTGATATATTAGGAGTTGTCTGTGGAAAAAGCGGGGTGTAGCTCAGTTTGGTAGAGCACTTGGCTTGGGACCAAGGGGTCGTGGGTTCAAATCCCTCCGCTCCGACCATTTTCTCTGCAGGCGAGCAGGTCAGGCGGGTGTAGCTCAGTGGTAGAGCGGGAGCCTTCCAAGCTTCATACGAGGGTTCGATTCCCTTCACCCGCTCCATAATATTTGCGCCTGTAGCTCAGAGGATAGAGCAACGGACTTCTAATCCGTTGGCCGTAGGTTCGACTCCTACCAGGCGCGCCAATTTTGATGAGATGTTTGTGGTGGGTGTAGCTCAGCGGTTAGAGCACTGGACTGTGGCTCCAGGTGCCGGGGGTTCGATTCCCCTCACTCACCCCATGATAGTATTACAACAATACATGTTTTTGCGCCCGTAGCTCAGCTGGATAGAGTAACAGACTTCGAATCTGGGGGTCGCAGGTTCGAATCCTGCCGGGCGCGCCAGGATAATCAAGATATGTGTTGGGGCGTGGCCAAGCGGTAAGGCACGGGATTTTGGATCCTGTATCGTTGGTTCGAATCCAGCCGCCCCAGCCATTTTTTGTTTTTTTGTGTTTTCACGATGAAGAGGAATGCGAGGGTGGCGGAATTGGCAGACGCGCTAGACTTAGGATCTAGTGCCTTCGGGCGTAAGGGTTCAACTCCCTTCCCTCGCACCAAAACAGGTGCGGAAGTAGCTCAGTGGTAGAGCATCGCCTTGCCAAGGCGAGGGCCGCGAGTTCAAATCTCGTCTTCCGCTCCAAATAATGAACTGGTAGCTATACCGGTTTTTTTTTGCCATTTCTTCCCTTTTGAGTGTCGCTTTCTTATTTGGTATGGTCAGCAAGCTGTGGTATAATGGATACGCGTGAAGATATGGAGAACGATTGGGAAAGAATATAGATAGGTATATTTTCAATTCAGATAGATTCTAAGGAGGAGAATTATGAAAACTAATCTAGAAAAACTGGAAAATGACAAAGTCCAACTAGAAATTACCATGGAAGAAGAAGAAACAGAAGAGGCGATTGATAAGGCTTCGCGGGAGCTAGCAAACAAAGTTAAAGTTCCCGGATTCAGAAAAGGAAAAGTGCCCCGCAATGTCATAGAGGCAAGGTTAGGGCAGGGCGCGATCATGGAAGAGGCCTTAGAAACACTCCTGCCTGAAGGGTATGGAAAAGCGATTGAAGAAAAGGGCATTGAACCTATTGACCAGCCGCAAATTGAAATCGTTCAAGCAGAACCTGAAAAGCCTTTGGTTTTCAAAGCAACAGTACAGTTGCGGCCTGAAGCCGAGTTAGGCGAGTATAAGGGAGTAGAAGCGAAGATAGAGGATTATGAAGTAACAGATCAAGATGTGGACAACTCACTTGAAAAGCTGCGCGAGACACATTCTAAGATGATCAACATCGAGGGGCGGGCAGCCGAAAAAGGGGATCATATAGTCATTGATTTTGAAGGATTCATCGATGGACAGCCTTTTGAGGGCGGAAGCGCAGAAGGTTATTCATTGGAGTTGGGTTCAGAGTCTTTTATCCCCGGCTTTGAAGAGCAGCTGTTTGGGGTTAAGACCGGTCAGGAAAAAGAAGTCAAAGTTTCTTTCCCGGAGGATTATCATGTGGAAGAGCTGGCCGGGAAAGAAAGTACTTTTAAGGTGAGCGTAAAAGAGATTAAGAAAAAAATCCTTCCGGAATTGGACGATGATTTCGCCAAAACAGCCAGCGAGTTTGCCACGCTGCAGGAATTGCGTGAAGATACAAAGGAGAATCTAGAACAGACAGCAGTAGATGCGATTAAAAGAAATTTTGAGAACGAGGTGCTTTTGAAAGTAGTGGAAAATGCCGATGCAGAGGTACCCCAGGTTATGGTTGAAAAGCGAATGGAACAAATGATGGAGCGAACCGGTGAAGAATTGAAAAGACAAGGTATTTCAATGGAAGATTATCTAAAATATGTAAACAAAACAGAAGAAGAACTGAAAGAAGAGATGAAACCCAATGCAGAAAGAGAAGTGAAGACAGAACTGGTGTTAGAAGCAGTGGCAAAAGAAGAAGGCCTTGAGGCTTCAGAAGAGGACATCAACGAAGAGATCAATAAGATTGCTGAAGCCTATTCCCAAGAGCCGGATACAGTAAGAAGCACATTTGAGTCACAGGGAACGATTCCGATCATCGAAAAAAACATTCAGATGCGAAAAGCTATTTCCTTTTTAACTGAGCATGCCGAAGAAAAGAAAGAAGAGAAACAAGAGTAGGAAATGGCTGGTTTGCTAGAATGAATCATTGAAAAGAGGTGAAAGCTGTGAATTTGGTGCCGATTGTCGTTGAACAAACAAGCCGAGGTGAAAGGGCCTATGATATTTATTCCCGGCTGCTTCGCGAACGAATCCTTTTTGTAGGAAGTACGATCGATGATAATATTGCCAGTTTAGTTATCGCTCAGCTTCTCTTTTTGGAAAGTGAAGATCCTGAGAAGGATATTAGCATTTACATTAATTCCCCGGGAGGAATGGTGCACTCCGGGCTTGCGATTTACGATACGATTCAATACATTAAACCCTCTGTTTCTACCTTGTGTGTAGGACTTGCGGCTAGTATGAGCGCGGTGCTGCTGGCAGCAGGCACAAAAGGAAAAAGATTTGCCCTTCCTCACAGCCGGGTGATGATCCACCAACCGATGGGCGGCATTCAAGGGCAGGCAGCTGATATAGAAATTCATGCCAAAGAGATTCTCAAAACAAGAGAAAGATTAAATGAAATACTATCTCTTCATACAGGCCAGCCGCTTGACACGATCAAGAGAGATACGGACCGAGATTTTTTCATGTCAGCATCGGAAGCGAAAGACTACGGGGTTATTGATGAGGTATTTGAGCCCCGCAAGGAAGTAGGCAAGTAAGCGAGCAAAAGAGGTGGTTTTAATGAGTAAGTATGATGATGAGAAAGGGCAATTGAAATGCTCTTTTTGCGGGAAAAACCAAGAACAAGTTAAGAAGCTTGTGGCAGGGCCCAGTGTATATATTTGTGATGAGTGTATTGAGCTCTGCAATGAGATCATAGATGAAGAGCTCAATTTTGAAGAGGAGTTTACCGTCGAGGAGATCCTTAAGCCTTCAGAGATCAAGGAAATCCTGGATCAATATGTTGTCGGGCAGGAAAGGGCCAAGCGAACTCTTTCCGTGGCCGTCTATAATCATTACAAGAGAGTGAACATCGATTCTAAAATGGATGATGTTGAACTTCAAAAAAGCAATATTGTGATGATGGGGCCGACCGGCTCGGGTAAAACACTGCTAGCTCAAACCCTAGCCCACATCCTCAATGTCCCTTTTGCTATTGCGGATGCGACTTCCCTTACAGAAGCGGGCTATGTCGGGGAGGATGTGGAAAATATTCTCCTGAAACTCATACAGGCATCTGATTATGATGTGGAAAGAGCGGAAAAAGGGATTATCTATATAGACGAAATAGATAAAATTACCCGAAAGTCAGAAAACCCGTCCATCACTCGCGATGTTTCCGGAGAGGGCGTGCAGCAGGCGTTGCTGAAAATTTTGGAAGGAACGGTAGCCAGTGTTCCGCCCCAGGGAGGCAGAAAACATCCCCAACAGGAGTTCATTCAAATTGATACAACCAATATTCTCTTTATTTGCGGGGGTGCTTTTGAAGGCATACATAAGCTTATTCAGGCCCGCATCGGCAAAAAAGGAATGGGATTTGGCGCCGATATCAAAGATGAGGAGAGGAAAGAAAGCAGCGCTTTATTAAAGCATGCTCTGCCGGAAGATCTCCTTCATTATGGGCTGATCCCGGAATTTGTAGGACGGGTTCCGATTATTGTAACATTGGATTCACTAGACCAAAAATCTTTGGTAAAAATTCTCACCGAACCAAAGAATGCGCTGGTTAAACAATACAAAAAAATATTTGAAATGGAAGATGTTGAGCTTGAATTTCTCGAAGAAACTTTGGAGGAAATTGCCAAAGAAGCCATGGTAAGAAATACAGGTGCCCGAGGACTGCGGGCCATCATGGAAGATGTTATGTTGGATGTGATGTTTGACATGCCTTCCCGCAAAGATATTTCGAGATGTGTAGTGACAAAAGAAGTCATTACGAATAAGCAGGAACCTCTTCTCATAACGACAGAGAAAAAGAAAAAGAAGAGGAAGAAAGAAGAGACAGCTTAACACGGTCCATGACCGTGTTTTTTTCTTGTCAGGGTAAAAGTTAACCGTGAGAGGATTTGCAGAGAATAAGTAGAATATTAGTTAAGATTAGTACAGGAGGTGTTTGGTTTGACTAGAGATAAGAACGATCCTGATGCGATCCGTGAACTTCCGCTACTCCCTTTACGGGGTGTTTTGGTTTTCCCTTATATGGTGATCCATCTTGATGTAGGCAGAGAAAAATCAATCAAGGCTGTTGAAGAGGCAATGGCTCAAGAAGAATTGATTCTTCTTGTTTCCCAGCGTGACCCCAAGACAGACAATCCTTCAGTGGAGGACCTTTATTCAGTGGGGACGGTTGCAGAAGTGAAGCAGTTGATCAAGATTCCCGGCGGGGCTATTAAAGTTCTCGTCGAGGGAAAAGCCAGAGGAAAAATTGAAGAGATGTTTTCGAATGAAGAATTTACCCTAGCTCGTGTTCAAGAGATGGCGGATGAGGAAGAAAAGAATCCCGAGATTCGAGCTTTAATGAGAAGTGTAATGAACCAATTCGAACAATACTCCAAATTGAGCAAAAAGGTTACTCCGGAAACGATGATGACTACCGCCTCGATTGAAGAGGGGGGCCGGCTGGCAGATATTATTGCTTCCAATTTGAGTTTGCGTGTTGAAGAAAAACAAGCATTGCTGGAAGCTTTCTCAGTAAAAGAACGTTTGGAGAAAATTCTGGCGATCATGACCGAAGAGAATGAAATATTGGATCTTGAGAAAAAACTAAATATCCGAGTCCGAAGACAAATGGAAAAAACCCAAAAAGAATACTACCTTCGCGAGCAAATGAAAGCCATTCAAAAGGAACTAGGCGAGAAAGATGACAGACAGGCAGAGACCGATGAGCTTCGCGAAAAAATGACAGAACTTGATTTGCCAAGTGAAGTAGAAGAAAAAATTGAAAAAGAGATCGAAAGACTTGACAAGATGCCTCCGATGGCGGCAGAAGCCGTTGTGGTTCGCAACTATATTGATTGGCTCTTATCGCTGCCTTGGACCTTTCAGACAAAAGACCGGTTAGATATTAATTTCGCTCAAGAAATCCTCGATGAAGATCATTATGGTCTTCATAAAGTGAAAGAAAGAATTTTGGAATTTTTGGCCGTTCGCTCTCTTTCAAAACAAATGAAAGGACCGATCCTCTGTTTGGTGGGGCCGCCGGGAGTCGGGAAAACATCCCTTGCCAAATCGGTTGCCAGAGCCCTCGAGAGGAAGTTTGTAAGGATTTCTTTAGGTGGGGTTCGTGATGAGGCAGAAATACGCGGCCATAGGAGAACATATATTGGATCAATGCCCGGGAGAATTATTCAAGGTGTGAAGCAGGCGGGTTCCAAGAATCCAGTCTTTTTGATGGATGAAATCGATAAGCTAAGTTCGGATTTTAGAGGAGATCCGGCCTCAGCTCTTCTTGAAGTTCTTGACCCTGAGCAGAACAGCACTTTCAGCGATCATTACATTGAAATTGCGTATGATTTGTCTGAAGTCATGTTTATTACTACCGCCAATGTGCAGCACAGTATCCCAAGAGCACTGCTCGATCGTATGGAAGTGATTTACATTTCCGGTTATACAGAGGAAGAAAAAATGAACATCGGTGTGAAATTCCTTTTGCCAAAACAGCTTGAAGAAAATGGGCTTTCAAAAAGCCAAGTAAGCCTGAAGACAGAAGTTATGTATAAAATAATTAGGGAATATACCAGAGAATCTGGAGTTCGAAATTTAGAAAGGGAGCTGGCAACGGTTTGTCGAAAAGCAGCTCGAAAAATTGTTCAAAATTCACAGACAAGAGTACGAATCACAGAAAAAAACTTGCCTTCTTATTTAGGAATCCCCCGCTACCGATACGGCACGGCAGAAAAAGAGCACGAAGTGGGAGTGGCTACCGGGGCAGCGTGGACGCAAACAGGTGGAGATTTGCTTTCCATTGAGGCCTCCTTGATGTCCGGCAGTGGGAAACTGACTTTGACGGGAAAATTGGGCGATGTCATGAAAGAGTCTGCTCAAGCCGGATTTAGTTACATCCGATCCAAAGCAAAAGAGTTCAAATTAAAAGAAGGTTTCCAGGAAAAGAACGATGTGCACATCCACATTCCGGAGGGTGCTATACCAAAAGACGGGCCTTCGGCAGGGATCACTATGGCAACTGCGATGATGTCGGCCTTTTCTAATCAAAAGATCCGTAAAGATGTAGCTATGACCGGTGAGATTACTCTCAGGGGTAGAGTGCTGCCAGTAGGCGGGGTCAAGGAAAAAGTACTTGCCGCGCATCGGGGCGGCATTAAAAAGATTATTCTACCTGTGGATAACAAGAAGGATATGGAAGATATTCCTAACAATGTGCAAAAGAGTATTGAATTTTACTTCGTTGAGCATATGGACGAAGTGCTCGAGATAGCCATGGCCGATAAATAGGAAGGGGTTTTCATTGAAGGTTCATAACGCTGAATTCATTTTAAGTGCAGTCAATGAGGCGCAGCTTCCTGCAGATGGACGCCCGGAGGTTGCGTTTGCGGGGCGGTCAAATGTGGGGAAATCTTCACTGATTAATACTTTGACTTCTCGCAAACATCTTGCTAAAACAAGCAATACCCCTGGTAAAACGCGGCAGTTGAATTGCTATTTGATCAACAATGAGTTCTATTTTATTGATCTGCCCGGATATGGGTATGCGAAAGTGTCCAAAGCAGAAAGAGAGCAATGGGGCCAATTTATTGAAGAGTATCTTTTGGAAAGAGAATCGCTTTTAGGAGTGATTCAGATTGTGGACAGCCGGCGTCCCCCAAGCCCTGATGATAAGACCATGTTCGAATGGTTTATGTATAACCAGATGCCTACCATTGTCGTGGCTTCAAAAGCAGACAAAATTCCCAAATCCAAACGGGGCAAAAGTATCAAAGAGATAAGGCAAGCATTCATGATGGAAGCCCTTCAGCCTGTGGTTTTGTTTTCATCAGCAACAGGTGAGGGGAAGGAAGAACTTTGGGGATACATTTCAGATATGGTGGTCTCTGAGCAGTCTGGGTAGTTTTACCTGATTTTGGTCGGATGATTTCTTGACAGATGAAAGATGGGTTGTATATAATATACGGGTAAGTTACTCATATTTTTATGACAATGACCGGAAGAAGTACACGACTGCTTCGACAGAGAGGGGACCCTGGGCTGAAAGTCTCCAAAAGACGTGGAAGGTCGTTCGGGAGTTTCTCTGTGGAAATGAGTACACGGGGACGGTGAAGTCCGTTAGAGCTCAAGGGTCCCGGAATCCGGGGAACGAAGGTGGTACCGCGGAAAACCTCATTCCGTCCTTTGACGGTTTGAGGTTATTTTATTTCCGAAGGAGGAATAAATGTGGTTGATAAAAAGACACTTCCGACTGTTTATGATCCATCGAAAGTAGAAACAAAGTGGTATGATTATTGGGAAGAAAAGAAATTTTTCCATGCCGAGGTAGATCAGAATAAAAAGCCTTACAGCATTGTGATTCCTCCTCCGAATGTGACAGGATCTCTTCATATGGGACATGCTTTAAACAATACACTGCAGGATATTCTAATTCGCTGGCGGCGCATGAAGGATGACAATGTTGTTTGGATTCCCGGTACTGACCATGCCGGAATTGCAACACAGGTAGTAGTTGAGAAAAAGCTTGCGCAGGAAGGTCTAACAAGACACGATTTAGGCAGGGAAGCTTTTATAGATAAAGTGTGGGAATGGAAAGATAAATACGGCAACACCATTTTAGAACAGTTAAAGCGTTTGGGTGCTTCTTGTGATTGGGACAGGGAAAGGTTTACCATGGATGAGAGATGCTCGAAGGCTGTTCGCACAGTGTTTATTCATCTCTACGAAAAGGGTTTAATCTATCAAGGAAACTTCATCATTAACTGGTGTCCTCGATGTCTGACAGCTTTATCGGATCTTGAAGTTGAATATGAAGAAATCGCAGGACATTTGCATTATGTCAAATACCCCATTGAAGACAGTCCTACTTTTATTAAAGTAGCCACAACCCGGCCCGAGACTATTCTCGGAGATACTGCTATTGCAGTACATCCCGACGATGAACGCTTTAATGACCTTATCGGCAAAACAGCTGTTCTTCCTATCATAGAGAGAAAACTCCCCATTATAGCCGATGAATATGTTGATCCTTCCTTTGGGACGGGAGCTGTAAAAGTTACACCTGCTCATGACCCAAATGACTTTGCTATCGCGCAGCGGCATGGTCTTGAAAGTGTCACCGTCATCGATGAGCATGGAAGAATGAATGAGAATGCTGGTAGATACGATGGCATGGATCGATATGAATGCCGAAAGGAAATATTAAATGACCTCCAAGTGTTAGGACTTCTGGCAGAAGTTGAAGATAATCCGCACTCTGTAGGACACTGCTCACGCTGCGATGCAGCTGTGGAGCCTTTGTTGTCTCGTCAGTGGTTTGTTCGGATGAAACCCTTGGCCGAACCGGCGATGGAAGTGGTAGAGAAAGGGACCATCAAATTTGTTCCGGCTAGATTTAAAAATACCTATATGCATTGGTTGGAAAACATTCATGACTGGTGTATTTCCAGGCAGTTGTGGTGGGGTCATAGAATTCCGGCGTGGTATTGTGATGAATGCCGGCATGTAACAGTGGCAATGGAAGAGCCTGATGTATGCGAAAAATGCGAAAGCGGCTCGCTTAGACAAGATCAGGATGTTTTAGACACTTGGTTCAGCTCTGCGCTGTGGCCCTTTTCGACCCTGGGATGGCCGGAAAAAACGCCGGAGCTTGAACAGTTTTATCCCACAGCTGTTTTGGTTACGGGTTATGATATTATTTTTTTCTGGGTGGCTAGGATGATTTTTATGGGTTTAGAATTCATGGATGAAATTCCTTTTCACGAGGTTTTTATCAATGGGTTGATTCGGGATGCAGAAGGAAAAAAGATGAGCAAATCTCGCGGCAACACCATGGATCCTTTGGAAATAATCGAGGAATACGGAACTGATACTTTAAGATATACCTTGGTTACAGGGAGTTCTCCTGGCAGTGATATCCGCCTATTTACTGAAAAATTTGAGGGCATCCGAAATTTCGCCAATAAGATTTGGAATGCGTCCCGTTTTGTTATGATGAATCTTGATGAAGATGAGGCATATACGGAAATAGACCTGACATCATCAGATCTGGCCCTTTCTGATAGATGGATTTTAAGCAGAAGCCAAGAGGTTCTCAAAGAAGTGGACCGGTTGCTGGCGAGATATGATATTGGCGAGGCAGGAAAAACTCTATATGATTTTATATGGAGCGAATTCTGTGATTGGTACATCGAGTTGGCTAAGCCTAGGTTAAATGATCCCCAGCAGCCACAGGATAGAAAACAAGTGCAGCATATTTTGTGGCATGTGCTGAAGGGAACAATGGAAATGATGCACCCATTCATGCCTTTTATCACAGAAGAGATCTGGCAGCACCTTCCTCATGAGGGAGATACCATTATGTATGCGGCCTGGCCCGAGGTAAAGGAAGAACTAATCGATGAACAAGCAGTCAAAAAAATGAATCTTTTAATGGAGATTGTTCGAATTATCAGGAATATTCGAGTCGAAATGAATGTGAAGCCGGCTCAAAAAGTGGATGCTATTTTACAGTGCAGTGACCCCGAGGCGCAAATGACAATCGGCGAAAATCAATCTTTGCTTGAAAAAATTGCCGGATTATCATCTTTTGTTGTCGAAGACGCTAGTCGACAGAAACCAAAACAAGCTATGTCGGGTATAGTCGAAGGGGTAGAGGTTTTTGTTCCTCTGCAAGGATTAATAGATCCGGATAAAGAGATTTCCCGGCTCAACAAAGAGCTAAGCACGGCTCTAAAGGAACTCGAGAAAGTGGAAAAGAAATTAGTTGACCAGGAATTTATCCAAAAAGCGCCTAGTCACATAGTGGAAAAGGAAAAAAGTAAGCAGAGCGAGTTTAAAGAAAAAGCCGAAAAAACGCAAGAACGCATCAAGCAGCTAAAAGAGCTGAAAAAGTGAAGCATATATGCTTCACTTTTTTACTAAATGGGTAAGTTGCAAAAGAAGGAAGTAATTTTTTTGTAACGAATACAAATGGCAGCTCGATAGGAGGAGTCGGGATGGATTATCTTGAGGCGATGTCGTATTTAAAAAGCCTCCAGAAATTCGGCATACAACTGGGATTAAAGAGAATGGAATCTCTTCTTAAAAAGATGGGGAATCCGCAAGAGAACCTATCCTGTCTTCATATTGCCGGGACAAACGGCAAGGGGTCTGTAGCTGCAATGATTGCGTCTATGTGCGGTGCGGCCGGATGGAAAACAGGCTTATTTACTTCCCCGGCTTTGCAACGATTTAATGAAAGGATCAAGATCAATGGGTTGATGATCCAAGACCATCAAATAGCCGACATCCTCACCGGGATTCATCCTTTAGTGGGAGAAGTCGAAAAAGAAGGCGAACAGCCTACCGAGTTTGAAGTGGTCACGGCGGCTGCTTTTGAATATTTTCATCGAAAGGGAGTGGATTTAGCTGTTTTTGAAGTAGGACTGGGAGGCCGGCTTGATTCTACCAATGTGATCAAAGCACCTCTGGTTTCTGTTATCACTACTGTCGGGCTGGACCATACCCAGATACTTGGGCACACAATTGAGCAAATCGCCGGGGAGAAAGCTGGCATCATTAAAGAAAAAGGCGATGTGGTCAGCGGAGTGAAGAATCAAGAAGCCAGAAGCGTGATTGAGAAAAAGTGCAAAGAGCAGTTGGCGTCTCTTTTTCAAATCAATGAGCATATAAAAGGGGTGCTGCTTAGATATGAAGAAAAAGGGCAGTACATCGCCATCGAGACAGACAGAAAATATTACGACGAATTGTATTTACCGTTGCTTGGCAGTCACCAATTGGATAACGCGTTGCTGGCTGTTAAGGCAGTCGAATTGATCAGCCAAAAAGGTTTTACAGTCACCAAAGAGACCGTGAGAAAGGGCCTGGCGTCTGTATGTTGGCCTGGCCGCATGGAGATAATGCAAAAGAACCCGACCGTGATCATCGATGGGGCGCACAATTTAGACGGAGCAAGAGCATTGAAAAAGGGACTTGAAGATTTGTATCCCGAAAAAAGCATCTTCTTTGTGCTCGGCATCTTAGAAGATAAAAATTGGCCGGGCATGATTGAGGTATTGATGTCTATGGCGAGTCAGGCAGTAGCAGTGAGTCCTACCAATGTAAGAGCTTTGGATTCTCATGATTTGCAAAAGGAAATCAAACGGCACGACAGGGAGGCCAAAGCTTACTCTTCTGTGCAAAGCGGGATTGAAGCAGCGTTGGCAGAGGCAAAACCGGATGAAGTCATTTGCATTGCCGGTTCTTTGAGCACGGCCGCCGAAGCCAAGTCTTTTTTTGAGAAGGAAAAGGGAAAAATGAAATAGATCTTGGGCTTGGGTATATGCAATAATTCTGGCATAAAGCAAGCTTTTCAAGCAGCGATATTTGACTGAAAATTACATTATTTCATATTGAGAGACAAAATTCAGTCTTTTTCCTTCTCTTTTGATAGTTCCTCTGTTATAATAACAGGTGTTGCTAGAAATAGAGAACATAAGATTTTGCTTTTGCAGGAAAACCTGCATGAACGACCATAACATGAGTAAAGAATTTACAAGGAGGCGGTTTCTGTGCCCCTAACTATTGCCGAGATAAAGGACTTGCTGGGTGCAGAGGTTCTAACAGAGAATATTGATTTAAACCGGCCGATTTTGGCAGCTTGCGCTTGCGATTTACTTAGTGATCTTTTGGCTTTTTCCCGCGAGCAGTCGGTTCTTCTAACCGGTCTGGTAAACCCTCAGGTAATCAGAACAGCAGAAATGATTGATTTATCGGGCATTGTTTTTGTAAGAGGCAAAAAACCGCCGGCTGGGGTCATAGATTTAGCGAAAAACCTTGAAATTATATTAATGACTACAGAAAAAACGATGTTTGAGTGCAGCGGCATTCTCTACACTGCTGGATTGGAAGCGACTTTTGTAGAAAGATAGACTTACCTAAACTTAAAGCGGGGGTAAGGGTATGGACAAACAGCAGGACAAGAATTCAGAAATAAAGGTATCTTTTAATATAGAAGGAAAAGATTTCAATGCTGCCGGGGAGGCCTCAAGCAGAATCAAGTCGATTCTTCAGCAATTGGGGATCCGTTCTGCTATATGCCGGCGGACTGCCATAGTGGCGTATGAAGCGGAAATGAATATCGTAATTCATGCTGAAAAAGGAAAGATGACTCTGCAGGTACATCCGGATAGCATTGAATTAAAAGTTGAGGACGAAGGACCCGGGATTGACGATCTGGAAGAAGTTATGGTCGAGGGATTCTCTACTGCTCCGGATTATATTCGCGAGATGGGTTTTGGAGCAGGTATGGGATTGCCTAATATTAAACGTTCTTCAGATGAATTTCATATTGAATCCGAAGTGGACAAAGGAGTTTCCTTGTGGGTGAAGATTTATTTATAGAGTCCTGAGGAAAGCGGTGAACACAAATGGATGAGAGGTATTTCCATTCCGTTCGACTAGAAGAGGACAAATGCAAAGGTTGTACCGTATGCATTAAGGGATGTCCAACAGAGGCAATCCGCGTCAGGGACGGGCAGGCGAATATCATTGAAGAACGTTGCATCGACTGCGGCGAATGCATTCGGCAATGCCCAAACCATGCCAAGATTGCCGTGGCAGACTCCCTTGATGATCTTAAAAAATATAAATACAATGTGGCTTTGCCGGCGCCAACCTTTATGGGGCAGTTTCGGCCGGATGTTCCTCCGGAGAAGATTTTAGGGGCATTGATTTATTTAGGTTTTGATGAAGTCTTCGAAGTTGCGCAGGCAGCGGATTATGTGTCGGCTGCCATTCGCGAGTATCTAAAAAAAGAAAACCTGCCGAAGCCGCTGATATCTTCGGCTTGTCCGGCAGTGGTGCGTCTGATTCAAGTCAGATTTCCGGATTTGATTCCCCATATAATCCCTTTGGAAACACCAATGGAGATTGGGGCCAAACTGGCGAAAGCAAAAATCGAAAAGGATAAAGGGTTACCAAAAGAAGACATAGGGGTCTTTTTCATCACTCCTTGTCCGGCTAAGGTAACAGCGGTGAAAGAACCAGTTGCTATGCAGGAGTCGAATGTGGATGGGGTCATTCCCATCGATGATATTTATGGAGAGATTTTAAAGGCTATTCCCCATGTCGGCAAAGAGAGCGAAAGTCAAGCAACAGGAGCCGGACTGGGCTGGGCCCGGGCCGGTGGTGAAAACACGGCAGTAGGTCTGGAAGAGGGATATTTGTCGGTGGACGGCATTCAAAATGTGATCAATGTGCTGGAAGAAGTGGAGATGGGTAAACTTGATGATGTGGTTTATCTGGAATGTTTGTCTTGTCCGGGAGGTTGTATTGCAGGTCCTTTGACGGTGGAAAATAAATTTATCTCACGAGTAAGAATAGGGAAACTGGCGGATAAGCAAAAAAAACCCTTTGAGCCGGAAGATGATTTGGATCAGTTGATTGAAGAAGGCTTCTTTTCCGGCCAAGAAAAGATTACGCCCCGCCCCATTATGCAGCTAGATTCAGATATATCAAAAGCCATCAAACTCATGGCAGAACTAGAAACGACACTGGAAGACCTGCCCGGAATTGACTGCGGTTCCTGTGGGGCACCGACCTGTCGAGCTTTGGCGGAAGATATTGTAAAAGGATTGGCCCTGGAAACAGACTGCGTTATCAAATTGCGCGAGAAAGTACATGAGCTTGCAAAAGAGATGCTAGATCTCTCCGAGAAGGTTCCTCATGCGATGGGGAAAAAGTCAAACGGTAATCGAGGTGGAAAAGATGAAGTTGAATGATGTGAAAGACGCTTTGAACTTAAAAACAGAAAGCGGAGAAGAGTTACTAAACAGGGAAATTAAAGGGGGTTATACATCCGACCTTTTAAGCGATGTGATGGCAAATGCCAGCGAAGGAGATATATGGATTACACTGCAGACACACCAAAATGTGGTGGCGGTGGCGTCTCTGCTGGGATTAAGCGCGGTGATCATTACCGGGGGATCAAAACCGGAAGACAACACCTTGGAAAAAGCAAAAAAAGCCGAAGTGCCAATATTGTCATCGCAACTACCATCCTTTGAATTAAGCGGAAAAGCATACGCAATTATTGGATCTGATTAAGCTATGCTATCCCGGTATTTCATCGATTTTCATATTCATACCGCGTTATCTCCCTGCGCGGACAATCAGATGACTCCCAAGAGAATTATCGAGGCGGCTGTTTCACATGAACTCCATATTATTGCGATTACCGATCATAATTCAGCTGAAAATGTACCAGCTCTTTTGAAGGCGGCGGAACATCAGCCAGTGACGGTAATCCCGGGTATGGAGGTTCAGACACGTGAGGAAGTCCATCTTGTTTGTCTTTTCCCTGGGGTGAAAGAAATTATGGTCTGGCAGCATTTTGTTTACGAAAGATTACCGGACAGAAAAAACCGGGAGGATTATTTTGGAGAGCAATGGGTCTTTGATGAAAATGGAAAACCCTTGGAAAAATGTGACCGATTATTAATTGCGTCGACCTCGCTGGGTTTAGAAGAGACAGTAGAGAAATGTCAAGAGTACGGAGGGATTTGTTATCCCGCTCACGTGGACAGGTCGAACAACAGCATCATCAGCAACCTTGGCTTTATCCCGGAAAAGCCCGTTTTCCCGGCGGTGGAAATATCCCCTATGATAAAGTCAGAGGACGCTCTTAAACGATTTCCTTATCTGGAAAAATATACTTTGATCGGCTCCTCGGATGCACATCAATTAGAAGAGATCCTTTGGGCCCGGTCAGAAATACATATAGAAAATCCGGTATTTTCAGAGATAGCATTGGCACTAGAAGGAGAAAAACAAAGAAAGGCGGTGACAATCTGAAGTTTTGGCGTGAATAGGGTTAGGCTTTATCCATAAATAGATGATCTGCGATCAGAACGAAGGAGGAGAAGGCAAATGGCAGAATGCAGTTGTGCCGATTGCGGTATCACCGAAGAGATGTACCAGCAGTTGGATGAAACCATTGAAAAGCAAAAGGGTCAGGCAGGTGCTTTGATTCAGGTTCTCCATAAAGCCCAAGAAATTTTTGGTTATCTGCCTAAAGAAGTTCAAGTGTATGTGGCGGATAAATTGGATGTTCCTGTCACCGAGGTTTATGGTGTGGTTACTTTCTATGCATTTTTCTCAATGACCCCAAAAGGGAAGCATTCCATCGGTATCTGTATGGGAACGGCATGCTATGTTAAAGGAGCGGGCCAGATATTGGATTCATTGAAGGCCAAGTTGAAAGTGGATGTAGGTGGAACCACTGAAGATGGATTGTTCACATTAGAAGTGCTTCGCTGCATCGGAGCCTGCGGTCTGGCTCCGGCGGTTATGATTGGTGACGATGTGTACGGAAGGTTAACCTCAGATAAAGTTGATGATATTTTGGCCAAATACCAATAAACGGAGAATATAACCCATGCGCGAATTATCACTGCATATTTTGGACATTGTGCAAAACTCCATAGAAGCGGGTGCGAGTGAGGTTATACTTGAAATTAATGAAGATCCGGATTCCGATCTGTTCGAGATGATCATACGGGATAATGGTAGGGGTATGACGCCGGAAATGGTCCAGGGCGTTACAGATCCCTTTGTGACAACAAGAACCACTCGTAAGGTCGGGCTGGGTATTCCGCTGTTTCACAGTGCAGCCGAGCAGGCAGGTGGGGATCTTGTTGTTGATTCTGAAGTGGGAAAAGGAACAACCATAAGAGCCAATTTTTCGCACAAACATATTGATCGGGCTCCCCTCGGAGATATGGTAGGTACCATATTAGCTTTGTTAGGGTCCAATCCGCGCATGGAATTGGTCTATCGGCATCGATACAAAGATAAAGAGTTTGAGTTTAGAACCGAAGACATCAGGGAAACATTAGAGGATATTGAGATCAGTCACCCCATGATCCTCGGCTGGATTCGCAATCATTTGCAAGATGGTTTGGCAGAAATCTACGGAGGTGAGAGAGAGTGAAAACGCTAAAAGAGCTTGAAGAACTTCGAAAAAAAGCGCAGGAATCGACTCGTCTGCGCGAAGGCGATAAAGGAAGTAAAATTGTGATTGGCATGGGTACCTGCGGGATCGCGGCAGGAGCAAGAGAAGTGATGGCGGCTGTTATGGACGAAATAAATAAGCGAGACATCGATGATGTAGTGGTCACTCAAACAGGTTGTGTTGGGGTATGCGAGCAAGAACCGATCGTCGAAGTAATGCGACCTGGGCAGGAAAAAGTGACTTACGGACGTATCGATGAAGAGAAAGCGAGAAAAATCATTGCCCAGCATATAGTCAATGGACAAATCGTTGGAGATTGGGTTATTTCCACATCGTAATGTTAAAATATGGCTAAAAGCCAGCTGAAAATGAAAGATGGTTAGGCTTGATAAGCAACCATATATAGAGGAGGTCTAGCAATGGAAAGGATTCGTTCCCAGGTTTTGGTCTGCGCCGGTGCAGGATGTATATCCTCAGGCTGCAAAGCGGTCCAAAGTGCGTTACTGGATGAACTGAAAAATCTTGGCATTGATGAAGAAGTAAAAGTAGTGGAGACAGGCTGTATGGGCCCCTGTGATCTAGGGCCGATTGTAGTTGTGTATCCTGAAGGGATCTTCTACTCCCAGCTGACACCCGAAGATGCTCGAGAAATTGCAAGAGAACATCTTAACAAGGGTAGAATCGTACAACGTCTTCTTTACCAAGTTCCCGGAGAAGAGGCTCCTTCTCAAGAGCGGGAAGATATCGGATTTTTTGAAAGGCAGACACGAATCGCTCTGCGCAATACAGGGTCGATCGATCCGGATATTATCGAAGAATACATAGCTCGCAATGGTTATGTAGCGATGGGTAAAGCATTATCGGAAATGAAGCCGGAAGAAGTCGTGGATACAGTGAAAAAATCAGGCCTGCGCGGAAGGGGCGGCGGCGGATTTCCCGCGGGCCTCAAATGGGAGTTTACTGCCAAAGCGCAGGGATCTCCAAAATACATTGTTTGTAATGCGGACGAAGGCGATCCGGGTGCTTTTATGGATCGAAGTGTTTTAGAAGGAGACCCACACAGCATTATTGAATCAATGGTGATCGCCGGCTACGCAGTAGGATCAAACCAGGGTTATGTGTATGTTCGTGCCGAGTATCCATTGGCCATCCGGCGTTTGGATCATGCGATCAATCAGGCTCGTGATTTTGGATTGTTAGGAGAAAACATTTTCGGTTCCGGATTTAATTTTGACATGGAGATTCGAATAGGAGCCGGAGCTTTTGTCTGCGGAGAAGAGACAGCTTTGCTTCGTTCTATTGAAGGCAAACGAGGCGAGCCAACTCCAAAACCACCTTTCCCGGCTAATCAGGGGCTGTGGGGTAAACCAACCCTGATTAACAATGTGGAAACGTTTGCTAATATCCCGCCCATTATCGAAAAGGGTTGGGAATGGTTTAGTGAAATTGGTACTGAAAAGAGTAAAGGAACAAAGGTATTTGCACTGGCAGGAAAAGTGGCCACCTCCGGTTTGGTCGAGGTAGCCATGGGAACCACTCTTCGTGAAGTGGTGTATGATCTAGGCGGAGGAATTCCCGGCGGGAAAGCTTTTAAGGCTGCACAGACAGGCGGCCCTTCCGGTGGATGTCTGACAGCGAAGCATCTTGATACTCCGATGGATTATGAATCGTTAATCTCAGCAGGCTCAATGATGGGCTCAGGCGGACTCATCGTTATGGATGAGGATACCTGCATGGTGGATGTAGCCAAGTTTTTCCTTGAGTTTACCGTAGATGAATCATGCGGTAAGTGTCCTCCTTGTCGTATCGGGACAAAAAGAATGCATGAAATCCTTACCCGAATCACCGAGGGAGAAGGGCAAGACGGCGATTTAGAGAAATTAGAAGCTTTGGCCGTGACCGTAAGAAATGCATCGTTGTGCGGTCTGGGCCAAACGGCGCCGAACCCTGTATTAAGTACCATCCAATATTTTAGAGATGAGTACGAAGCTCACATTCAGGACAAGAAATGTCCGACAGGAATCTGTCAAGCGCTGATTACCTACCGGGTGATTGACGATAAATGCATCGGATGTGGTATGTGCGCGCGGGTTTGCCCTGTTGATGCTGTATCGGGGAGCCAAAAAGAAGTGCACAGCATTGATCCTAAAACATGCATTAAATGCGGTGCCTGTTTGGAAAAATGTCCCGTGGATGCTATTGAGAAAGTTTAATTAATATAAACAAGAAGAAAATGATTTTGAATCTGTCTTAGACAAAAGGAGTGTGAAATTATGTCAACGGTAACACTAACCATTGACGGTCGTGAGATTCAGGCCGAACAAGGTGATACTGTGCTGGAGACCGCTAAAAAAGCCGGAATTCATATCCCCACATTATGTTATCTCGAAGAGATAAATGAAATAGGTGCTTGTCGTGTATGCGTGGTTGAAGTTGAAGGAGGAAAAGCGCTGCAGACTGCCTGTACTACGCCGGTTGCAGAAGGAATGAAGATTAAAACAGCTTCTCCGGCTGTAAGACATGCACGAAAGATCGTGGTGGAACTGCTTTTATCCGATCATCCTAGCGACTGCCTAAAATGCATTCGCAATCAAAATTGCGAGTTGCAGTCATTAGCGGATGATCTTGGAATCCGCGAGATTCATTATGAGGGAGAAAGAAACCAAAGGCCCATTGACGATTTAAGTGCTTCAGTGGTGAGAGACCCGGAAAAATGCATCAACTGCCGTCGGTGCATTTCGACCTGCAACGATGTTCAGAATGTCTACGCTTATGCAATGGCGGAACGGGGATTTAAAAGCACGGTTACTCCCGTTTTTGAAGAGCCTCTGAGTGAAGTAGCCTGCACCAACTGCGGGCAGTGCATTTTGGCTTGCCCTACCGGTGCTTTGCACGAAAAAGACGAAACCGAAAAAGTTTGGGAGGCCTTGGCCGATCCCGAAAAGCATGTAGTAGTGCAAACGGCGCCTTCGGCCCGGGTATCTATCGGTGAAGAGGTAGGCATGGAGCCCGGGTCACTGGTCACGGGTAAATTAGTAGCGGCTTTGCGCAGAATCGGATTCGATAGGGTGTTTGATACGGATTTCACGGCGGATCTGACCATTTTAGAAGAAGGTCATGAATTCCTTCAAAGATTGGAAGAAGGCGGGACACTCCCGATGATCACCTCTTGCAGCCCGGGTTGGGTAAAGTACATCGAACACTTCTATCCCGATTATTTGGATCATCTCTCTACGGCCAAATCACCTCAGCAGATGTTTGGCACGCTGGCAAAAACATTCTATGCCGAGGAAGCCGGGATTGACCCGAAAAATATTGTCTCTGTATCCATTATGCCTTGTACGGCCAAAAAGTTCGAAGCAAATCGACCCGAGATGGACGACAGCGAATTTCAAGATGTGGATGTGGTATTGACAAATAGAGAATTAGGTAGAATGTTCAGGGAAGCGGGTGTAAAATTCGAACCCCTGCCGGACGAGGAATACGATAATCCCTTGGGGATTTCAACAGGAGCCGGACTTATCTTTGGTTCGTCCGGGGGCGTGATGGAAGCAGCTTTGAGAACGGTTTATGAGGTACTGACGGGCGAGACCCTGGAAAAACTTGATTTTGAAGGGGTGAGAGGTCTTGAGGGAATTAAGGAATGTTCCGTCCTGGTGGGTGACCTTGAGGTGAAAGTTGCAGTGGCCAACGGACTCGGCAACGCTCACAAGCTGATGGAGTTGATCAGCGAAGGGAAAGCTGATTATCATTTCATAGAGATCATGGCTTGTCCGGGCGGGTGCATAGGTGGCGGCGGCCAACCGATTCCGACCAATCAGGAAATCAAAGAGAAAAGGATGGCAGCTATTTACAGCGGTGACAAAGGCATGAAAATCAGAAAATCTCACGAAAGTCCAGCCATCAAAGAAATCTATGAGAAATTTCTCGGAGAACCTATCGGGGAAAAATCACATAAATTGCTGCATACACTTTACACAAAGAGAAGCAAGTTTCCCAAGCTTGAAGAATAAAACTATATAGCAAGTAAAAGGGTGGGATGTATCCTGCCCTTTTGCATAAGTGAAATAAACTGAAAATTCCCATTAATCGAATATCGGAAGGGAAAAATGCGATTGTGGCGAATCTTTTAGAAAAATATAAAGGAAGGCCTGTCGTTTTGAGGAGGTGAAAATAATGAAAACCCTAAAGGATTTAGAAGAACTCAGAAAAAAGGCGCAGGAATCGACTCGCTTAAGAGAAAGCAGCGAGGGCACAAAAATAGTTGTGGGGATGGGCACTTGCGGTATTGCGGCCGGGGCACGGGATACAATGTCCGCGGTGATGGACGAAATCTCCAAAAGAGACATAGAAGATGTTTCCATAACACAAACAGGTTGTGTGGGCATGTGTGAGCAAGAACCTATTGTAGAAGTGGCTCGCCCCGGCCTGCCCAAGGTAACTTACGGGCATATCGATGCCGAAAAAGCCAGGAAAATCATTGCCCAGCATATTGTTAATGGACAGATTGTCGGCGAATGGGTAATTTCAACCCAAGATTAAGGAAGGATAGAGGAGGTGAGTCATATGGCAGTGACTGAACAACAAGGAACCGAAAGAGATGATGTGAACATGGAGGCGGTAGAAAAAATTATCGCTAAATACAAGAATAGAGTGGGGGATCTGCTGCCGGTTTTGCATGAGGTTCAAGAGGAAACGAAATATCTCTCAGAAGATGTATTAGCCGTCGTGGCAGAAAAGATGGACGTCCCGTTGAGCAAAGTATACGGCGTGGCTACTTTTTATTCTCTTTTCACTGTGAAGCCAAAGGGCGAATACATTATACGTGTGTGTGAAAGCGCTCCCTGCCATATTGTCGGAGCGCAAGATGTATATGATGCCCTAGAGGAGGAACTGGGTATCAAAGCGGGAGAAAATACGTCCGATGGCAAATTTACTCTGGAATTTGCCAGCTGCATTGGCGTCTGCGGGGTGGCCCCGGCCATTATGATCAACGAGGAGGTCTATGGCAATCTCACGCCTGAAATGATCCCCGGAATCCTTGATAAATATAGGAAAGAGTAGATAAGCGGCTAAGAATCGAGAAAGGGAGGGGTAAGTATGGAATTCTACCGCTCGCACATTTTGGTTTGTGCCGGGACGAACTGTGTACTAAACGGCAGTAAAATGGTAGAACGAGCTTTCAATAAGGAACTGGAAAAGCGTGATCTTGACAAAGAAATAAAGATTGTCGAAACCGGATGCTTTGGCATCTGCGACCACGGTCCTACGATCGTCATCTATCCCGAAGGAGTACTTTATTGTAGGGTGAAAGAAGAAGACGTGCAGGAAATCGTGGAAGAACATATTGTTAAGGGCCGCATTGTCGACCGGCTCCTTTATAGAGAAGAGATTGTGCCGAAAGCTAGACAGACGGTACGGGAAGTTGACTATTTTAAAAAACAAGAACGTATCGTTTTGCGAAATTGCGGAATTATTGATCCGGAGAGCATTGAGGAGTATATTTCCCGCAACGGATACGAAGCACTCGGCAAATGCCTGTCAGAACTTAGCAGAGACGAGATTATTGAAGAGATAAAAGAATCAGGTCTTCGCGGCCGGGGAGGAGCCGGATTTCCCACGGGCTTGAAATGGGAGTTTACTAAAAAAGCAGAAGGCGATCAGAAATATGTGATTTGCAATGCCGATGAAGGGGAACCGGGTACCTTCAAAGACCGACTTATCTTGGAGGGAGATCCCCACAGTGTTATAGAGGCCATGACCATTGCCGGTTATGTGATCGGTTCGAATAAAGGAATAGTATATTTGCGAGGGGAATATTCGCTTTCTCTGGAAAGACTGAAACAGGCGACAGATCAAGCCAGAGAATATGGTCTCTTAGGTGAAAATATATTCGGGACTGAATTTAGTTTTGATATAGAAATAAGAGAGGGCGCCGGTGCGTATGTCTGCGGAGAAGAGACAGCTTTAATTGAGTCCATTGAAGGAGACAGAGGTGAACCTCGCTACAAACCTCCTTATCCCACGAACCAGGGATTATGGGGAAAGCCGACGCTGGTTAATAATGTAGAAACATTAGCAAACATCTCTCCGATCATCCTGCAGGGTGGCTGCTGGTTTAAGGCCATCGGAACAGAAAACTGCCCGGGCACAAAAGTGTTTACCATGACAGGAGATATCAACAATAAAGGGCTTATCGAAGTACCTATGGGAATCACTTTGCGGGAAGTCATCTATGAGATCGGTGGAGGCCTTCCCGGCGGCAAGAAATTCAAGATGGCACAGACGGGAGGAACCTCCGGAGGATGTATTCCGGCTGAGTATTTAGATTTGCCAATGGATTATGATACTTTGGCTGATGCCGGAACAGCGTTGGGATCGGGAGCTTTGTTGATTATGGATGAAACCCATTGTATTGTTGACATCACAAAATGTTTCATGCAATTTTTTAAACATGAATCATGCGGTAAATGTACCCCCTGTCGGGAAGGCACACTGCGCATGAAGCAGCTCCTTGATAAAATCTCCAGGGGTGAAGGGGAGCAAAATGATATCAAAGTGATTGAAGCCTTATCGCGCACAATGATATCTTCTGCTTTATGCGGTCTTGGGCAGGCGGCCCCCAATCCGGTTATGACGACGCTGAAATTCTATCGCGATGAATATGATGCTCATATAAATAACCGGACCTGTCCAACCGGTGGGTGCGAGCTTGTACAGCAAGCATAACTGAAGAAATTTGAGCAAAGGAGTGTAGATAGATGGACATGGTAACCTTGACGATTGACGGTCAACAGGTGCAGATGCCGCAAGATTCGACTATTTTAGATGCGGCCGAAAAAGTCGGTGTTCACATTCCGACGCTTTGTCACCATCCTGACCAAAGCATCAAAGCGGTCTGCCGGGTTTGTGTTGTTGAGGTGGAAGGCAGCCCTCTTCTTCAGCCTGCTTGCGCCTTTCCCGTTGCAGAGGGGATGGTTGTAAAAACAAGTACGCCCGCCGTTCGAGAAGCAAGAAGAGTGGTTGTGGAATTAATGCTGTCGAGACATCCGGAAGACTGCTTACAATGTGAAAGAAATTTAAATTGCGAACTGCAGGAAGTTGCTGAAAATTTGGGGATCCGGAAGGTTCGTTTTGATCATGAGGATCGAAACATCCCATTAGATGAATCAACTCCTTCTATGGTAAGAGATATGGATAAATGCATTCTCTGTCGGCGCTGTGTGACAGTATGCGATGAGACGCAAGCTGCCAATGTGTTGTACCCGATTAATAGAGGATCGGACACGATGATTTCCACCGCAGTTGAAGATGATCTGATGGAAGTGTCTTGTGCTTTATGCGGTCAGTGCATCAATGTTTGTCCCACGGGTGCCATTCGAGAAAAAGATGATACCAATATGGTATGGGAAGCGTTAGCTGATCCGGATAAGCACGTGGTTGTGCAGACAGCACCGGCCATTCGAGTGAGTATCGCCGAAGAAATGGATATTTTGCCTGGCGAGGCGACAGTAGGGAAAATGGTCTCAAGCCTAAGAAGACTAGGGTTTGACAAGGTTTTCGATACGAATTTCACAGCGGATCTGACGATCATAGAGGAAGGGCACGAATTTTTGGAGCGTCTGGAAAAAGGCAAAACGATGCCAATGATTACCTCCTGCAGTCCGGGATGGATTAAGTATATTGAGCATTTTTACCCGGACATGCTCGCGAATTTATCTACTTGCAAATCTCCTCAACAGATGTTTGGGGCTTTGGCAAAAACGTTCTATGCCGAAAAAGAGGGTATTGATCCAAAAGACATCTACTCGGTGTCCATTATGCCCTGCACTGCCAAAAAGTTTGAGGCGACCCGTTCTGAGATGGCGGACAGCGGCTACCAAGATGTGGACGCAGTACTGACTACTCGGGAATTGGGCCGCATGATGCGGGAAGCAGGCATTCAATTTGAGGAATTGCCGGATGAAAAATTCGATGAGCCCTTCGGAATTACCACCGGCGCGGGGGCGATTTTTGGAAGTACAGGCGGTGTAATGGAAGCGGCTTTGCGAACAGTATATGAAGTAGTGACAGGCGAAGAACTGGAAAAACTCGATTTTGAAGAAGTAAGAGGTTTGGCTGGGATCAAAGAGGCGACCGTTCAAGTGGGAGATCTCCCTGTAAAAGTTGCAGTCGCTCACGGGCTAGGCAATGCAAAGAAGGCCTTAGACTTGATTGCGGAGGGCAAAGCGGATTTTCAGTTTTTGGAAATCATGGCCTGCCCTGGAGGGTGCATCGGCGGAGGTGGACAGCCGATACCGACCACGAATGAAATCCGTCAAAAAAGAATTGATGCTTTATACAAGCACGACCAATCTCTGGAATTAAGAAAATCCCATGAGAATCCGGCTGTTAAAGCCTTGTATGACGAGTTTTTAGAAGAGCCCTTGGGTGAAAAATCTCATAAGCTACTCCATACTCACTATACGAAGAGGGCAAGATACAAAAAATAAGAGGAGACAGGGCTCCTGAAAAAGGGGCCCTTTTTCTTACGGAATCAGGATAATACGGATGAATATTTTCTTTTTATGCTATAATAAGGCTATGCAAATAAGTCTCATTATGAATGAGAGCTGTTTGGAAGGAGAAGGTAGCCAAATGAAGAAAGTGCAAGGAGGGATGGTTCTTTTTCTTTATCTGCTAGTCGGTGGATTCATCGGCAGTGTATTGGGAGAGGTGTTAAGTTCTGTGATTCCCATTTTAAAAGAAGGCATTTCCCTGGGATTAAACCCTCCGGCTCAGCTAAATCTTTGGTTTTTAGGGATTACTTTCGGGTTTTATATTAAACTTAACCTGGCCGGTGCTTTGGGTATGGCCGTTGCGCTTGTCTCTTGGCGGAGATAGTTTTTTACACAAGGCAGGTTTTTAGAAAACGGTAGTTGAGCTATACTGATATGCGGGCAGGAATAGAACTTAAAATCGGGGTGTGGTCAATGAAGCAAATCATTCTTGCCTCAAAATCACCACGCCGGCATGAGCTTCTCAAGCAGATCGGAATTAAGCATCAACTTGCTGACAGCCATTTTGATGAATCGTCTGTTGAAATGGATTCACCAGAAAAAACAGCCGCTGTGCTGGCAGTGAACAAAGCTAGAAAAATTGCCCGCCTAAACCCTGATGATCTGGTTATCGGGGCGGACACGCTGGTAATATTTCAAGATAAAATCCTCGGCAAGCCTCGAGATTATGAGGAAGCTTATCATATGCTGTCCAATCTTAGCGGACAAACTCACTGCGTTATAACAGGACTGGCCTTAGTTTCCATTAACCCCCCAAAAGAATTGACCTGCTGCGAAAAAACAAAGGTCACGTTTCGTGACCTTGAAAAACAAGAAATTGAGAGTTACCTAGATTCAGGAGAAGCTTGGGACAAAGCCGGTGCTTATGGGATTCAAGGGAAAGCAGCGACGTTTGCTAAAAAAGTGGAAGGATGTTATTTTAATGTGGTGGGCCTTCCCTTGGCCCGCTTCGTCATGATGCTAAAAGAGTGGGATATTCGAATCTGATGATCTAGATTACCAAAGAGAGGAGTGCCGCCGACAAATCAAATCTCGCTGCTAAAAAAGACACTTGTACGAATCGACTTACCAATCAATGCAGAATACAATGAAGAGCGAGGTAGAATATGAAAACTAAAAAATACTATCATATAACTTTAAAAGACATGAAAGTGGATGACAGACCCCGGGAGAGGCTGATGCGGTTTGGTCCTGGGGTATTGGCGGATTACGAACTGCTAGCCATTATTCTTCAATCAGGAACGAGAAAAGAATCTGTGCTGGAATTGTCCAAGAGGGTTTTGGGTCGTCCCGGGATGGTTGATGGATCCGGGCAGAGGAGATGGAGATCGTTGTCTGAAGCGACGGTGGAAGAATTATGTTTGATCAGAGGAATTGGAAAAGCCAAAGCTATTCAAATCAAAGCGGCTTTGGAAATGGGGAAGCGACTATCAGGAGAAGAATCATCTAAGCCTTCCATTATTCGATGTCCTGAGGATGCAAGTCAGTTGGTTATGAATGATATGCGTTTTCTGGATCGAGAACATTTTCGCATTTTACTTTTGAACACCAAAAATCACGTGTTGGGCATAGAATCTGTTTCGGTGGGAAATCTAAATACAACGATTGTCCATCCTCGGGAGATTTTCAAATCTTCCATCAGGCGAAGTGCAGCTGCGGTTATTCTGGTTCATAACCATCCAAGCGGCGATCCAGAACCTAGCAAAGAAGATTGCGAGATCACCAAGCGTCTTTGCGATGCCGGGGAGCTATTAGGCATTAAAGTATTGGATCATATAATCGTAGGCGATCGAAAATTTGTAAGTTTAAAGGAACGGCAGCTAATGTAAAGGAGGAAACAAGGTGTTCGCATTTTTTAATAAGTTTTCAAAAGATATGGGTATTGACTTGGGAACGGCCAATACGTTGGTCCATGTGAAAGGAAGAGGGATTGTACTCCAAGAACCTTCCGTTGTGGCCTTACAAAAAGATACAAAGACAATTTTGGCTGTCGGTGAAGAGGCAAAAAGGATGATCGGTAGAACTCCGGGCAATATTATTGCTATACGGCCTTTAAAAGATGGAGTCATCGCCGATTTTGAAATCACTCAGACAATGCTGAAACATTTTATCGGAAAAGCGAATAAAAACAAGTCTTTTGTGAAGCCGAGAGTGGTTGTCTGTGTTCCTTCCGGTATTACCGAAGTAGAAAAACGGGCTGTTACAGATGCAACTGTTCAAGCCGGTGCGAGGGAAGCCTATCTTCTGGAAGAACCTATGGCGGCTGCCATTGGTTCGGGTCTTCCCGTGGATGAGCCGACCGGCAGCATGGTGGTGGATGTGGGGGGCGGAACAACGGAGGTCGCAGTAATTTCGTTAGGTGGAATTGTGTCAAGCCGTTCGATAAGAATCGGCGGAGACGAGATGGATGACGCCATCATACAGCATATTAAAAGAAGTTATAATCTCATGATTGGCGAAAGGACGGCGGAAGAAATCAAAATGAATATTGGCGCGGCTCTATCTTTAAACCCGGAGGAAGAGACGGAAATTCGCGGCCGTGATCTGGTAACAGGCCTGCCTAAGACAGTCTCCATCACCTCTTCGGAGATCCACAAAGCGCTGGCTGAGCCTGTGACAAATTTGATTGATGCCATCAAAATCACCTTAGAAAGAACCCCTCCTGAACTATCTTCTGATGTGATGGACCGCGGCATCATGCTGACGGGAGGGGGAGCTTTGTTAAGGGAGTTTGATAAACTTGTTGCCGAAGAAACCGGCATGCCTGTCCATCTAGCCGAGGATCCTCTATTGTGTGTGGTAAGAGGGGCTGGCGCGGCTTTAGACGGACTCAATCGCTGGAAAAAGGCCTTGCAATCCCCAAAACGAATAAGTTAAACAGAGGGCGTGATTGTTTTGCTGTGGCTTTCAAAAAACAGGAAATGGATTATTTCTGCCATACTGGTCTTCGCCCTGCTTGCTTCCATTGGTTTTACCTCTCAACGTTACCGGGAAATAACAACCTTTGAAAGTTTTGTTGTGGATGCTTTCTCCACCATACAGAAGCCTTTTCAGACAGCCGGTTCTGTTGTCAGTCGGTTTTTTGATCAGATATCACAGATTCGCACTTTAAAGCAGGACAATGAGAGTATGAGAAAAGAACTGGAAGAAATAAGAAGTGAATACTTACATCTTATTGAGAGAGAAAAAGAAAACCAGCGCTTAAGAGAGTTGCTTGATTTTAAGGAGGAGACTCCTTTTGAGACTTTGAGCGCGTCGGTGGTCGGGAGAAGTTCTACTCACTGGTACGGCACCATTACATTAGATCAAGGTTCCCGAGATGGGGTAAAAAGAGATATGTCAGTGGTAACCGGCAAGGGGCTTGTCGGCCGGGTAACGAATACAACTGATAGAACTTGCACGGTACTGCTTTTAATGGATCCCGACAGCGGAGTAGGCGCTTATGTGCAGAGAACTAGAGACCAAGGTGTCGTTTTAGGACAGCCAGGACGGGAAAATCTATTGGAGATGAGGCTCTTTTCTCGTGAAAGCCAAGTGGAGGAAGGGGATCCTGTGCTGAGCTCAGGATTAGGAGAAATTTTTCCCAGAGAAATCCCCATCGGTACCGTGGAAAGTGTAGTGATGCGAGAATATGGGCTGACAATGTATGCGCTTATTACCCCATACGTGGATTTTGATCGACTTGAAGAAGTCTTAATATTAAAGACTTCACAGGAAAACTGATCTGTAAGGAGGAAATATTTTGACGGGGTTTCTCACCGGTTGTTTGGTTGTGTTTAGTATCCTTGTCCAATCCACCATATTCAACCGGGTAACTCTATTCGGTGCCAGCCCAGACCTGGTATTGATCCTTACTGTTCTTTTTGGTTTTCTGAGGGGTTCGAGATTGGGAGCTTGGGTGGGGTTTGGAGGAGGAATTCTCCAGGATATCCTATCCGGACAGTTTATCGGCGCCAATGCTCTGACCAAAATGGCGGTCGGGTATTTGGCAGGCCTTATGGAGGGGAAATTTTTTTCAGACAATCCTGTTACACCTATGCTGTTGCTGTTTGTTGGGACGATCGGGAACGAGATTTTGTTTTGGCTCATTTTAGCGTCCTTTGGACGGAGCATTCCGCTGTATGTGGCCGCATTACGACTTATTTTTCCCGTTGCCGTCTTAAACAGTGTTCTAGCCCCTTTTATTTTTTCTCAACTTAGAAAGTTGGATCGTTTCTTTAAGGACTTGGATTGATGGAGGAAGGTTTACATGGCGGATAAAACGATTATGAAAAGAGTGAAATTTTTTTCTTTCCTTATCATTTTTATGATGCTGTTTCTCACGATGAGACTGGGGTATTTGCAGATCATTAAAGGACAGGAATTAGCTGCATTGGCTGACGGCAATAGAATTCGGCTAATGCCTATTACTGCCCCTCGAGGATCGATCTATGATCGAACAGGAACGCTTATGGTAACCAGCCGGCCCGCTTACTCTGTTTCGATTATGCTGCTTGATTTGGAAGATGCAGAGCAGGTTGTACTTGAGTTGAGCCAGTTGCTTGATGTCGATTTTGAAGAAATTATGGATGAAATCGCCAGGAGGCAGAGTCAGCAGAGGCTCTTTGAGCCCATACCTGTGAAAGTGGATATTGACGAGAAGGCACATACAATGTTGGAGGAGCGGCGGGCGGATTTACCCGGTGTTATCATTGAAGTTGAAACGGTGCGTGAATATGTCATGGGTCCTTTGGCGGCGCATGCTCTCGGATATGTAGGACCGTCGGAGACAGAGAACCGGATTGAAGGCAAGACCGGTTTGGAGAAGGTTTATGATGAATCTTTGTCAGGAATAGATGGCGGCAAACAAGTTGAAGTGAATGCGAGAGGCACTTATGCGCAGGTAATCGGGCAGGAGGATCCGATACCGGGTAGTGATTTGGTGCTTACCTTAGACGCAGATCTTCAGGAAACAGCTGCTTTGGCTCTGGAAGAAAGTATGGAGAGGACAAGAAATCACCCAAGAAACCCCTTTCGAAATGCTCACCAGGGAGCAGTGGTAGCTTTGGACCCTAACAACGGGGAAATACTGGCTTTTGTGAGTTTGCCGTCTTACGATCCTAACATTTTTGTGACGGGTTTGTCCTCAAGTGATTGGGAAGATCTCAACGATCCGACTATGAGGCCGCTTATTAACCGTGTTAGCGGAGCGACCTATCCGCCCGGATCTGCTTTTAAAATGGTAACCGCCAGCGCTGGCCTTCAAGAAGGGGTAGTCACTTCATCGGAAAGATTATCCTGTCGAGGAACCTACCATATAGCCGATGCCAGATGTTGGGTAAGAAGTGGGCATGGGGCTTCTAATATGATCAGAGGACTGGCGGTTTCCTGCAACTTATATTTTTATGAGGTGGGGCGCCGATTGGGCATTGATCGTATTGCCCATTACGCTGATCAATTTGGTTTTGGGAAACAGACAGGAATTGATCATGATGTGGATCGGGCAGGCACGCTGCCTTCTGTTGCCTGGAAACAAGAGCGTTTGAATCAGCCTTGGTGGCCTGGTGAGACGATTTATGCGGCCATTGGCCAGGGTTTTCATGCCTTTACACCACTGCAGCTGGCTGGTTACACAAGTACGGTTGCCAACGGCGGCACGCGCTATACCCCTTATTTGGTGAAGGAAATTATTGACAATGAAGGGGAGGTGTCTGCTGAATTTTCGCCGAAGACTCCTGAACCGAAAGTAGCTCAGGTTTTGGATGTTGATGCTGAACACATTGAAACGGTAAGACAGGGCATGAAAGGGGTTACCGAAGGAGAGGGAACGGCCGCTTGGGCTTTCAGGCGTTTCCCGATTTCGGTTGGTGCCAAAACAGGCACAGCTCAAAACAGTACCGGTGACAATCATGGTGTTTTTGTAGCGTTTGCTCCTTTTGAGAATCCAGAGATTGTGGTGGCTGTTCTTGTTGAACAAGGAGGAGCGGGCGGTACTACCGGCGCCCCTGTGGCTGTGGCGATATTCGAGGAGTTTTTTGGGTTAAATGAAGAAGATGACAGCGGCCAGGTTATTCCCGATGAGACAGCTCCTTTAGGAGTGGAGGAGAGCTAGAGGAAGAAAGGAATAAGATCATAGCGTGACGAATGATGTTTGTCATGGAGCATAAAGAGGGACTGCGGAGGAATTGTCGATGGATATTCGTAAAGAAGAACCTGTGATAAAAGGAAATAAAGACGGTTTGGTGGTGCTGCTGGATGGATATCAGCCAGTGCAGGCCCATCTCCAAGGTATTAAGGACAGAATTGGATCGGCCGAGAACTTTTTCAAAAACGCAAAGGCTTCTTTGCAGATTAAAAACCAACCCTTAGATGAGGAAGGGGTAAAGGCGGTTAGAGATCTTCTCAAAGAATGGAATATAACGGTCGAAAAAGTATCTTACCTGGATGAGGGAAAAAGCGAAGGTGAGGTAAATGAAAAAGAGCAGGTTAAAAAAAGCGGTGACAGTGAAAAGGAGACTGACTTGCTGGCCCAAGAGATACACCAAATGTTGGATTATGAAAAAACCATCCAGAGAGACGAGAAGAGGACGCAAGGGCGAGAGAAGAAACGAAAGCAGCCCAAAGACCTTGAAACATCTCTGCTTCGAAAAACCCTTCGCTCCGGGCAGCATGTAAAATATGACGGCAATGTGGTTGTTATGGGTGATGTTAACCCGGGAGCCGAAGTCACGGCAGCAGGAGATATCTTGGTGTTTGGTTCTTTTAGGGGTGTCGGCCATGCCGGAGCATCCGGAAGTGAACAAGCAGTCGTGGCGGCACTTCGACTGTTGCCTACGCAGTTAAGGATAGCCAACTATATCTCGCGGGCTCCTGATGAAAGAAGCGAAAAGCCAAATCGCCCCGAGATGGCGCTGATTAAAAACGGTCGGATCGAAATTGAGACGTTTTCACTGCGCGGATAGGAATGGCTGCAGATTGTTTAAAATGGGAGGGGTCAATGAATGGGTAAAGTTTTTGTAGTCACATCAGGAAAAGGCGGTGTGGGGAAGACAACTACAGTGGCCAATTTGGGGGCCGGGCTGGCCAAACTTGGGAAAAGAGCTGTAATGGTTGACACAGATATTGGGCTGCGAAACCTCGATGTTGTCATGGGACTAGAAAACAGAATTGTCTATGACATTGTCGATGTGGTGGAAGGAAACTGTCGTCTTAAACAAGCTCTTATCAAAGATAAACGTTTAGATGACAGTTTGTATCTTCTCCCGGCCGCCCAGACAAGAGATAAGAATTCGGTGTCAGAAGAGCAGATGCTTTCGCTGATGGAGGATTTAAAGGCAGAATTTGATTATATTGTGATTGACTCACCCGCCGGCATTGAGCAGGGTTTTAAAAATGCCATTGCTGCTGCCGAAGAAGCTGTCATTGTGACTAATCCTGAAATGTCTTCTGTTCGGGATGCAGATAGAATTATCGGCTTACTGGAGGCAGCTGAACTTCATAACCCCAGATTAATCATCAACCGCATTCGCCCCAAGATGGTGAAAAAAGGTGATATGATGGATATCGAAGATATATTAGATATTCTGGCCGTTGAGTTGTTGGGCATTGTACCCGAAGATGATACGATTGTTGTTTCTACGAACAGAGGAGAGCCAGCTGTGCTCGATCATAATTCGAAAGCGGGCCAGGCTTTTCGAAATATTGTTCGACGCATGAACGGGGAAGAGGTACCCCTGCTCAAGATGGAAGAAGACAGTGGGTTTATGGTTCGATTCAGAAAGATATTTGGATTCAGTAAATAGGGGGCGATCCCATGTTTGATTTTATCAGCCGCTTGTTTGGCAAAGAAGAAAACAAAAGTAAAGATGTGGCCAAGGAGAGACTTCGTCTTGTTTTAGTGCATGACCGGGCAACGGTGTCCCCGGAGTTTCTGGAGACGATCAAAGAAGAATTGATTCGTGTTATTTCGGATTATATGGATATTGATCAGGATGCACTGGATGTTAAGCTTTCTGAAGAAGATAATTCAGTGGCCTTGGTGGCAAATATCCCCGTGAAAAGTGTAAAAAGAACGGCCAAGCTTAATAAGGATTCACACTAAAAGCACTTCGAGGAAGGCGGCCCCGGGCCGTTTTCTTGTATCAATGAAGGACGGCGCTGGATGTTAGATCGAGGTTTGGGAGGAGTCGGCACATGTTGGACCGCAGGTTATTGAAAAAATTGGATTTTCCGCTTTTTTTGCTGACTTTTCTGCTCTTGGGCATCGGGCTTTTTGCCATTGGAAGTGCCACGGGGGCTCACACATCGGGAATAGGCGGGACAACCATCTTTGTACAAAGACAGTTGATATCCATCGGAGCAGGGCTAGTTGCTATGCTGGTTGTTATTTCGATTGACTATAATAATTTCCGGCGTCTGTCTCCATTGATTTATTGGGGCAGTATCGCTTTACTGGCGGTGGTATTTGTCCCCGGATTAGGGGAAGAAGTTTACGGTGCGCAGCGGTGGGTTCGAATAGGCATTTTTCAACTGCAGCCTTCTGAATTTGCCAAAATCGCCCTTATTATCACTTTATCGGATCTGTTATGTCGAAAACAGGGTGAACTGCGTGAGATGAAAGATCTGCTTTTACCTATGCTCCATGTAGCGCTTCCTTTATTATTGATACTAAGACAGCCCGATCTTGGAACGACCATGATCATTCTTGTTACCGTTTTAGCTATGTTTTTTTTGGCGAAAGTAAAACCTGTTCATTTAGCGGCTATTGCGGGTGCCGGATTGGCTGCCAGCCCTTTCTTGTGGCTTTTACTAAAAGATTATCAGCGCAAACGGTTGATGGTTTTTATCAATCCAGGAATAGACCCTTTGGGAGACGGTTATCAAATCATCCAATCAAGAATCGCCATCGGTTCCGGAGAAATTTGGGGAAAAGGACTGTTTTCCGGTACGCAAAACCAACTGCAGTTCTTACCGATGCGGCATACTGATTTTATTTTTTCGGTTATAGGAGAAGAATTAGGGTTTATCGGAGGGTTCCTTGTTTTGGCGTTATTCTTTTTCCTCTTATGGAGAGGAATAAAAATTGCCATGGAAGCAAAAGACCTTTTCGGTATTCTAATTGCGGCAGGAATAGTTGCTTCCATTGGTTTTCAAACATTTATTAATGTTGGCATGGCGATGGGGGTCATGCCGGTTACAGGAAAAACACTTCCCTTTTTAAGTTACGGCGGGACCTCTGTCATGACAAGTCTCATCTCGGTGGGACTGCTGCAAAATATTTACATGCGCCGACAGAAAATCTTATTCTAAGAGTGCGGGAGAATTATTCTTATTAGAAAGGAACAGTGCTGGTGGTTAAAAGAGATGAAAATCGAGGGCTCGATGAACACGAACAGGAAATAAAAATGGATGCGTTGTTGAGCAAAGTCGAAAAGCCGGCCCGCTATATTGGGACCGAGTGGAATGCTTATCATAAGAATCACGATGGGCTAATGACCTTTGCTTTGGCTTTCCCTGATGTCTATGAGGTTGGGATGTCTCACTTGGGAACAAAGATACTCTATGATGTGCTGAATCGAGATGAAGGGATAGCCGCCGAGAGAGTGTTTGCTCCTTGGATAGACATGGAGGAACAGATGCGTCATCATCAAATCCCTCTTTTGGCTCTGGAGTCCAAAAAACCCATAAAAAGCTTTGATATTGTCGGTTTCACACTGCAGTATGAGATGACCTATACCAATATTCTCAACATGCTGGATTTAGCCGGTATTCCTTTTTATGCTGGGAACCGTAAGCTTGTCGATCCTTTTGTGATCGGCGGGGGACCCTGTGCTTTTCAAGCCGAACCAGTAGCCCCTTTCTTTGATCTTTTTCATTTAGGGGAAAGCGAAGAAATGCTGCTGCAAATAACAGCGAAATATAAAGAATGGCAGAAACGAAAAGACAAAGACCGGGTTGGCTTCCTTCAAGAATGCGCAAAGATTGAAGGGGTATACGTTCCTTCTTTTTATGATGTATCTTACAGCAATGACGGGACCATTCATTCTGTTTTGCCCAACACCGAATATGCGCCAAAGCCGGTAAAAAAAGCAGTGATTAAACAGCTTGACGACGCTCCGGTCCCTACAAATCCTATTGTCCCCTTCATAGAAATTGTTCACGATCGAATGATGCTGGAAGTATTTCGCGGCTGCACCAGGGGGTGCAGATTTTGCCAGGCGGGTATGATTTACCGGCCGGTGAGGGAAAGATCTTTTGAAATGTTAACCGAGCAAGCCGAAAAGCTTGTGCGTTCCACCGGGTATGAAGAGATGTCGCTGACCTCTTTAAATACCAGTGATTATTCCTGTATTCAAGAGCTTGTGTCGCATATGATTTCTCGTTTTGGCCCGGAAGGGGTGGGGGTGTCTTTACCTTCATCTCGAGTGGACTCTTTTTCGGTTAAGCTGTTGGAAGAAATCCAAAGGATACGAAAATCGGGGCTGACACTGGCCCCTGAAGCCGGAACACAGCGGTTAAGAGACGTCATTAATAAAAATGTCACCGAAGAAAACTTTTTTGAGGCGGTTGAAAGCGCTTTTTGCTCAGGGTGGACAAATATAAAACTTTATTTTATGATCGGACTTCCCACCGAAACCGATGAGGATGTAAAAGGGATTGCAAATTTGGCCCATGAAACACTCGAACGATTTAAGAAAGTACAGTCAAAAGCAGGCATAAAAAACAAGCAGCCCCGTATTACTTTGAGTGTTGCCAATTTTGTTCCCAAGCCGGGGACTCCTTTTCAGTGGGATCCTCAAGATTCGGTAAAGAAGCTTGAGGAAAAGCAGTTGCTGCTCAGGCGGTCGATCAAAAGCAAAAAAATCAAGCTCCAGTGGCATGACGAACAGGTCAGTTTTCTAGAGGCGGTTTTTGCTCGAGGAGATCGAAAGTTGGCGGATGTGTTGGTTAAAGCATGGGAGTTGGGGTGTAAATTTGATGGCTGGAGTGAAATGTATGATCATGACCGGTGGTTAGAAGCTTTTAGCCAATGCACAAAAGACCCTGTCTTTTATGCGAATCGGAAGAGAAAATTCAGCGAGATTCTTCCCTGGGACCATCTTGATACAGGTGTAGACAAAACTTTTTTGCAAAAGGAAAGGATAAGAGCAGAGAAGGGAATGCTTACCGAAGACTGCCGTTTTTCAAAATGCCAAAGCTGCGGTGTATGTACAAATCTAGAGGCATCTCTTCAAATTAAAGGCGGTGAGCATTCTGTATAAATACCGTCTTTGTTTTAGCAAAGAAGATCCGGTGAAATACATTTCACATCTTGATTTGATGAAAGTGTTCGAGAGGGCTATAAGAAGGGGTGAGATGCCAATATCGTTTTCCAAAGGGTTTAATCCCCAGGCCAAAATTTCATTTGCCTCGGCTTTAAAACTAGGAGTTATTAGTGATTGTGAATACATGGATCTTGAATTGAAGGAGCACAGGGATGCAGGAAAGATAAAGCAAAAGCTCATGCAGCATCTCCCGGCGGGATTGACCATTTTTCATGTCAAGGAAATTCCTTTTGACGCCCCTACGGCCGCTGCCGTCATTAATGCAGCGCAGTACAACCTTTTTGTTTCCTATGTGCCAAACGAAAAGTCCGTAGAAAGTGCTGTCAAACGGATAATGGATGAAGACAATATTGAGGTTGTAAGAAAAACCAAGAAAGGAACAAAGCGCATAAATTTCAGGGATTTTATCCTGTCGGCCGAGGTACAAGAAGAAAGCGAGGGCTTGGCAAAAATAGAGATTCTTCTATCAGTAAGCAGTCAAGGGGCCGGGCGGCCGGAAGAATTTTGCGAGCTTATCCTTCGTCAAGGCATTGCGATCGACCGTGACAGGATTGAAATTCGAAGAACCGGTTTATATAGAGTGAAAACTGACGGGACAAGGTTAACACCTTGGCAAATCATATCAAAAAAAGATTTGAAAAATCTCGAAGAAGGGGAGAAAGCTGGGAGTGACAAGGATGAAAAAAAGGATAGTCATCGATGCCGATAAAGGGGAAACCAGAGCGGCAGTGACAGAGGACGGTCAGTTAGTGGAGCTTTATCTAGAAAGAGCCGTTAAACAGCGGCTGGCAGGAAGCATATACAAGGGAAAAGTCGAGAATGTTCTTCCTGGCATGCAGGCGGCTTTTGTGAACATTGGCCTTGAAAAGAATGCCTTTTTGTATGTAAGTGATGTTTTGTCCTCGCAGGTCAACGGGGATGAAGACGAAATTGTTGAGAACGTGAACAAAGTATCTATTAAAGATGTTCTCCAACAAGGCCAAGAGCTGCTTGTTCAAATTACGAAAGAGCCCATAGGAACCAAAGGAGCCCGGGTCACAACGCATGTGACCCTGCCGGGGAGATATCTGGTACTAATGCCGGCTGTTGATTATGTAGGGGTATCAAGAAGAATCGAAGACGAGAAAGAAAGAGACAGGTTAAAAAACATTGCAAAGAAAGTCAGGCCGAAAAAAATGGGGTTGATTGTCCGAACGGCGGCTGAGGGAATGGAAAAAGATGAGCTCATGCGCGATGGTAAAGTGCTGAAGAAACTATGGCGGAAAATCAAGAGCAAACAGAAAAAAGCCTCCCCTCCGGCTCTTTTGCACCAGGACTTAGGCCTGATGGAAAGAATTATCAGAGATACTTTCGCAAAAGAAGTAAATGAGTTAGTGGTTGATTCCAAAGAAGAATACGACAAAATTCTTGAGCTAGTCGACATTATTTCCCCTGATTTAAAGAAAAGGGTAAAATACTTTAGTCCAAGGAAAGAAGCCATATTTGAAGCTTATGACATTGAGCCAGAAATTGATAAAGCATCAAAGCGCAAAGTATGGTTAAAATGCGGAGGATATATCATTATTGATCGGACAGAGGCTTTAACAGCAATCGATGTGAACACCGGTAAGTTCGTGGGAAGTACAAGCTTGGCAACAACGGTATTAAAAACCAATTTAGAAGCGGCCAGGGAAATTGCCAAGCAAATCCGTCTGCGCAATATTGGCGGTATCATCATTATCGATTTTATTGACATGGATAAGACCGAGGATCAAGAAAAAATTCTCGAAGCGCTAGAGAACGCATTGATAAACGACAGAACCAAGGCGAATATCTTGGGGATCACGCAATTAGGACTCGTTGAGATGACAAGGAAGAAAACCTCTCAGGGATTAGAAGATGCTTTTTTCCGCCAATGTCCTTATTGTGAGGGTAGAGGCAAAGTGTTATCTGAGGAAACCATGTCTAAAAAAGTTGAAAGAGAGATTCGTAAAATTATCAAAAGTACAGCTATAGAAGCAATTTTGGTAGAGGTCCACCCATCAGTAGCCGGGGTTTTAATAGGGAGTGGAGGGGCCCATCTGAAGGAACTTGAAAAAGAGACAAGGAAGAATATTTATGTTAAAGGATCAACCGATATTGGGTCGGAAGATATTAGGATATCCATGGCGGGTACAAAAAAAGAAGTAGAAGAAAAAGCACTTCCAGTCAAGGAGGGTCAAAATTTAGATCTAAGAATTGAAGAAACGCACACGGCCAATTCCGGAAACGGCATTGCTAGGTTAGAAGGGTATGTCATTGATGTGGAAGGTGCAGGCGGCATGGTAGGGGAAAGAGTGCCGGTGGAGATCACCAAGGTTTACCGAACTTACGCAAAAGCAAAGATGCTTGATAAATAAATCCGACCGAAAGATCAAAAA